>NZ_JBTJEN010000014.1:0-167067 GCF_054456575.1 Pseudomonas sp. Eth.TT006
GGTATCTCCATATTTGGGAGATTTGGTTGCAGCCACAACGCCACTGTTCCCGTGCGACCACGATGCAGGCAAGATGAAGGCCTGCAAGTCAGAACACAGGAAGCTGATCGTGACCGAAGCGTTTATTGTCGTTCAAACCGCCGAACAAGCCGTGGACCGTCTGGCCGAGCTGCATGAGCGGGCCACCACTGCGCTGAACTCGGCGCTCAAGCGTTATCTCAAGGATCGCGTCGAACCCGACGCCGAACAGCGTGCCCTGTTTCGTTATCCCGAACTGCGTCTGACCTACCTGTGTCAGGGCGAGGTCCCGCAGTCCACCCGCGCCTACGCCAAGGTGCAACTGCCGGGCACTTACAGCGTCACCGTCACCCACCCCAAGGCGTTCCGCAAATACCTGCTGGAACAACTGGTGCCGTTGATGCACGACTTCACCGTGACCGTGGAAGTCGGCGTCAGCCAGCAGAATATTCCGTACCCCTACGTGGTCGAGCAGGGCGATGAACTGGCCGGTTCCGGCGTCACCGCTGCGGTGCTGGCACGGGTGTTCCCGAGTACCGACCTGTCCGCCGCCACCGATGGCATCGCCGACGGCCTCTACGACTGGGAAAACACCGATCCGCTGCCGCTGGCGCTGTTCGACGCCGCGCGCGTCGACTTTTCCCTGCGCCGCCTGGTGCACTACACCGGCAGCGACTGGCGCCATGTGCAGCCGTGGATCCTGCTGACCAACTATCACCGCTACGTCGACCAGTTCATCGTTCATGGTCTGGAGCAACTGCGCAACGACCCGCGTTTCGTGCGCATGGTCCTGCCGGGCAACGTGATCATCGAGAAGGGCATGGATCACGGCGAAGCCTCGGCGATTGCCGCCGGCGTGGTCTGGCACCGTTATCAGATGCCGGCCTATCACCTGATCGCCAACGATGGTCATGGCGTGACCCTGGTCAACATCGGCGTCGGCCCGTCCAACGCCAAGAACATCACCGACCACCTGGCGGTGCTGCGTCCGCATTGCTGGCTGATGATCGGCCACTGCGGCGGTCTGCGCCAGTCGCAGACCATCGGCGACTATGTGCTGGCCCACGCCTACATGCGCCGCGACGGGATTCTTGATCGCGTGGTACCGCCGAACATTCCGATCCCGGCGCTGGCCGAGGTGCAACTGGCGCTGCAACAAGCGGCGGCCAATATCACCGGCGAGAAGGGCGAACAGCTGAAAAAACGCCTGCGCACCGGCACAGTGTTGACCTATGACGACCGTAACTGGGAGCTGCGCTGGGCTCAGGAACGTCCGTTGATCAACCTGTCGCGCGCCGTGGCCGTGGACATGGAAAGCGGCACCATCGCCGCCCAGGGTTATCGTCTGCGGGTGCCGTACGGCACGTTGCTGTGCGTGTCGGACAAACCGCTGCACAGTGAAATCAAGCTGCCGGGTTCGGCCAACGCGTTCTACGAGCGTGCGGTCAGCCAGCACTTGAAGATCGGCATCGAGGCAGTGGATCTGCTGCGCACCGAACTCAACTCCCTGCACTCGCGCAAACTGCGCAGCTTCGACGAGCCGCCGTTCCGTTAACGGTTAGTCGTGGCCATTTGGCGGTCGGGGCACTAGCATTAGCAGCCTTGATCGCCAGATGTTGTTTTGCCCATGTCCCGTCCCCCACGCCCACCTTCGCGCCGCCCTGGCGTGAAGCCTCAGTCGTCCTCACCGCGCCGTGTCGCCAAGGCGCCGCCGGCCGAGCCGAAGCTGATCCTGTTCAACAAACCGTTCGACGTGCTGACGCAGTTCAGCGACGAAGGCGGCCGGGCGACGCTCAAGGATTTCATCGACGTGCCCGGCATCTACCCGGCCGGACGCCTTGATCGCGACAGCGAAGGCCTGTTGCTGCTGACCAACGACGGCCAGTTGCAGGCGCGCATCGCTGATCCGAAACACAAACTGGCGAAAACCTATTGGGTGCAGGTCGAAGGCGTGCCGACAGCCGAGCAGTTGCAGCGTCTGCGTGATGGCGTCGAGTTGAACGACGGCATGACCTTACCCGCCGAAGCGCGGCAACTGGACGAGCCTGAACTCTGGCCGCGCAATCCACCGGTGCGCTTTCGCGCAACCATACCCACCTCATGGCTGGAGTTGGTGATTCGCGAGGGGCGCAACCGCCAGGTCCGGCGCATGACTGCGGCGGTCGGGCTGCCGACGTTGCGGCTGGTGCGGGTAAGAATCGGCGACTGGACGATCGACGGTCTCGATCAGGGCCAATGGAAAGAAGTGCCGGCGCGGCTATAGCGCGCCGGATTCGATCAGGCCGATCACCACGCTCTTGATGATGAACGCGGCCACGCCCAGGCCCAGCACGAAAAACAGAATGAACGAGCCGAAACGCCCGGCCTTGGACTTCTTCGCCAGATCCCAGACGATGAAACCCATGAAAGTGATCAGGATGCTGACCAGGCCGGTCATCATCCACTCTTCGAATACTGCAGGATCCATCGGGCATCTCCGGCGCAGGCGCGGCTGAAAGGGCTTGGCGATTATACGCCGAGGGTGGCTCAGGCCGCATTGATCTGCGTCGGTGTGCCGCAGTGATGGGCTGCCTGTACCGGCCTCTTCGCGAGCAAGCCCGCTCCCACAGGTGATCTCCGTTGTACACAAATTGTGTGCTCGACGAAGATCAAATGTGGGAGCGGGCTTGCTCGCGAAAGCAGTTTCAGCTGCGCAAATGAGTCAGCGGCAATTCAGTGCTGTTGAGCACCTGGTTCAGCACAAAGCTCGAGCGCACGCTGGTCACGCCTTCAATGCGGGTCAGGTGCCCCAGCAGCAGTTTCTGATAGTGATCCATGTCCGGCACCACCACCTTCAATTGATAGTCAGCATCGACGCCGGTCACCAGGCTGCATTCCAGCACCTGCGGCAGGGTGCGGATCGCCGCTTCGAAGTTCTCGAAACGCTCCGGCGTGTGTCGGTCCATGCCGATCAGCACGTAGGCGGTCAGGCTCAGGCCCAGCATCTTGCGATCAAGCAGGGCGACCTGACGGGAGATGTAGCCGTCGTCCTCCAGTTGCTTGACCCGGCGCGAGCACGGGGAGGGCGACAGACCGATGCGCTCGGCCAGTTCCTGGTTGGAGATGCGGGCGTCGCGCTGCAATTCGGCCAAAATACTCAGGTCGTAGCGGTCGAGTTTGCTCATGAATCTGTCCTTGTTTGTAACTATTGCGGCGGATTATCTATCCAGGGTTAAAAATTGCGCAAGTAGTGTTTATTTGAGCAATCTTCGCAATCCTCTGTCGCGGCCTCCGGCCTATTCTTATCACCAGAATCACTGCTCGGTAACACAGTCCACTGCGGCCCGCCAATCAGGCCCGCCGCGGCCGCCACCCCCACCGGGGATGTGCCGGCCCCCGAGCTGCACACTGTCCAGAAGACGGCGTGAGGTGAGCCGACGTCAAAAGCGTCGAGCCAGGACGAAGTTCTCTAAAGGGAGGCCGACGGGTCTCCCTTTTTTCTTGCCTGCGATTTTTGTGCCTTGCCGCCCGGCGATCCTCAATAAATAAGTTGCGTGACTGATAACCTGTCGCAGAACCCGGTGTGTGTGAGCCCGGTCTTAGTAGCAAGCCCTCTTGATACCCGTAGTGAGGAAAAGCATGAAGTCGCGCATCTGGCGTCTGGCCGGTGTTGGTTTGCTGTGTGTGAGCGTCAGTGCGCAAGCGCTGGCCGACGAGCCACAGAACCGTGGCCCCGAAAACAATGGGCGCGGTGGTGAGCATCAGGGCAATCAGGGGCATGGTGGGGACCGTCAGCCCCACGGGCCGAACAATCCGCCACCGCAGAACAACGAAATCATTCGTGGCGACAACAGCCGCCAGTTCGAGCACAACGGCCCGCAGCACAATAACGGCCAGTGGCAGAACCGCGAGCCCAATCAGCCTGCGCCGGGTCGTCAGGCGCCGCCAAACAGCCTGCCGATCCAGCCACGGCCCGACACCGTGCGCCAGACTCAGGAGCCGCGTCAGGGTTATTACCGTGACGAGCGTCCGCAGAATGGCTACCACAACCAGCAATGGCAAACCGACAACCGGCCCAATGAGCATCGCTGGCCGGGTCGCCCGGACGGGCATGGCAACGGCTGGGGGCCTGGCCCGCAATACCGCCCGGGGCATGTGATCGACCGCTTCCCGGATCGCGAATACCGCGTGCCGTATCGTGGTCAGGATTACTTCTATTCCGGCGGCTACTGGTATCGCCCGCAGGGCCCGCGCTACATCGTCGTGCAGCCGCCACGCGGGATTCGCACCCAGTATCTGCCGGACTACGCCCGTGAAGTATGGATCGGCGGTGCGCTGCTGTTCCTCGCTGCCGGTTCCTACTACGCCTATGAGGAAGCCACCCAGGATTACGTCGTGGTCGAGCCGCCGGTGCAAGCACCGCCGCCACCGCAGCCGCAATCCCAGGGTTATGACGTCGTGGCTTATCCAGCCAACGGTCAGTCGCCGCAACAGGTCCAGCAGGACGGTTACCAGTGCTACCAGTACGCGGTGCAGCAAAGTGGTTTCGATCCGCGCACCGCAACCTATCAACCAGCGCCCGAAGTGGTGCAGGCGTACCGCCAGGCTCAGGGCAATTGCCTGAGCAGCCGCGGTTATCAAGTGCAGTAGAAACAGTTGCGAGCTGCAGGTTTCGAGCTACAAGCTTGAAGCTTGGGGCTCGCGGCTTGGCGCTGCTTTTATCGGATCGGCGTGCACCAGCACCTCAGCTCGCGGGTAGGCGGCGTGAATCGCATCCGCCGCCTGATCGCTGATGCCATGCGCGACTGACAGTGTCAGCTCTCCCGGCAACTCCAGGTGCAATTGCACGAACCAGTGATTGCCCGAGATCCGCGTACGCAGGTCATGCGCGCCCAGCACGCCGGGTACACCGCAGGCCAGTTCGAGCATGTGCTGGCTGACATCGGTGGGCAACTCTTCATCCATCAGCACCGAAAAACTTTCCCGGGCGATCTGAATCGCACTCCACAAAATATACGCGGCAATCCCCAGACCGAACCACGCGTCGAGCTGATGAAAGCCCATGCCGGCGAGGATCAGCGCAAGCAGAATGCTGCCATTGAGCAGCATGTCCGAGCGGTAGTGCAGCGAGTCGGCGCGCACCGCGTTGGACCCGGTCTCCTTGATTACCCGATGTTGCAGCGTCAGCAGCGCGGCGGTCAGCAACAGCGAGAACACGATCACGCCGATGCTCAGCCACGGAGCGCCCAGCGGCTCCGGCTGCTGAATGCGCTCGTAAGCCTGAAAGGCGATCAGCAGCGCACTGCCACCGATGAACAACGCCTGCGCCATGCCTGCCAGCGATTCGGCCTTGCCGTGGCCGTAACGATGATCGTCATCGGCCGGGCGCAAGGCGTAATGCACCGCCAGAAGATTGAGCAGCGAGGTGATGCCGTCCAGCGCCGAGTCGGTGAGGCCGGCGAGCATGCTCACCGAACCGCTGAGCCACCAGGCGATGGCTTTGGCGATGATCAGCGTGCAGGCCACCGCCACCGAGGCGCGGGTTGCCAGTCGCAGCAGGCGGGCGTGTTCGGGGCTGGATGTCATGGGCTATTGAGATCCTTATGCGGCAGGTTGCAGGCCATACATCGCCAGTTGCTGGGTGCTGCCCTTGTGCTGGATCAGGCGCGGATCGTCCAGCGGCAGGTTGCGGCCCAGCTCGGTTTCGAGAATAGCCTGCAACTTGAGGTTATCGACCTGACCGTCCGGGCCGATGGCCTGTTTCAGTTTGGCTGGATCGACTTGTGCGGTGTGACCCGGCTCGAAATAGATCGCGCCGGTGGTGAAGTCCACTGCAAACGCGATCAGCCCGGGAATTACGTAGAACAGCAGGCCCACGGCGTCGAGCACGGCAATCGCCGGATCAATCTTGCCATCGATCTGCCCGCGCCGGTCCGGGTAGAAAATCGAACCGCAGGCGCTGATTTGGGTGAGCAGGGTAGCGACCAGTACACCGCCGATCAGGCGAGAAGGTAAACGCATGGGAAATCTCCTGAGTCATCTGATAACGAAGCTTCGTCTTGTGAAGTTAAGACCCTGACGAACGCCCGGCAGTTCGCCGTTATACTCGCCGCTGGCAGGGCGTGCCCACAGTAAATTGCGGCCTCGTCTCACCCCTACCGAAATATGTTGAGGATTGAAGTTGTTTTCTCCAGATCGACACCGCGTGAAGGCTGATGAATCCTGTAGGGGTTTGGCCCTCCGGGCTAAAGCTGTGAGCGCGCCATGCTGCGTTGCGGAACTTGGCAAGGAAACGACCCTTACCTGCGTCCCGCGCCTTGCCTGGCACGCTCACAGCTTTAACGCGACTCGCAATTTACTGTGGGCACGCCCTGGGGAGCCAGCATGATTTCCCTGCCGATCGATGAAGTTTTACCCGCCCTGCGTGAAGCGTTGGCGACACGTCACGAAGCCGTGCTCGAAGCACCGCCCGGCGCCGGTAAAACCACCCGCGTGCCCTTGGCCTTGCTTGATGAAGCGTGGCTGGCCGGGCAGACCATTCTGATGCTCGAACCACGCCGTCTGGCGGCGCGGGCAGCGGCGGAACGGTTGGCCAGTGAGCTGGGCGAGAAGGTCGGGGAAACCGTCGGTTATCGCATCCGCCTCGACAGCAAGGTTGGCCCCGATACCCGTATCGAAGTGGTCACTGAAGGCATTCTCACCCGACGTCTGCAGGATGATCCGGCGCTGGAAGGCGTGGGCCTGCTGATCTTCGACGAATTTCACGAGCGCAGCCTCGATGCCGATCTGGCACTGGCCCTGAGTTTGAACGGGCGCGAACTGTTCCGCGCTGAACAGCCGCTGAAGATTTTGCTGATGTCCGCCACGCTGGAGGGCGAGCGCCTGTCCGGCTTGCTGGATGACGCGCCGATCCTGCGCAGCGAAGGGCGCATGTACCCGGTGACGATGCGCTGGGGCCGGCCGTTCCAGCCCGGCGAATACATCGATCAGCGCGTGACCCAGACTGTCCTCGAAGCCCTGCACGATGAGACCGGCAGCCTGCTGGTGTTTCTGCCGGGGCAGGCGGAAATCCGTCGCGTGCATCAGCAATTGAGTGATGCCATTGGCGAGCGCAGCGACGTTTTGCTCTGCCCATTGCATGGCGAACTGGATCTGAACGCCCAACGCGCCGCCATCGATCCGGCCCCGGCCGGCCAGCGCAAAGTGGTGCTGGCGACCAACATCGCCGAGACCAGTCTGACCATCAACGGCGTGCGCGTGGTGATCGATGCCGGGCTGGCGCGGGTGCCGCGTTTCGATCCCGGCAGCGGCATGACCCGCCTCGACACCCAGCGCATTTCCAAGGCCAGCGCCACCCAGCGCGCCGGACGGGCGGGGCGGCTGGAGCCGGGGGTGTGTTATCGCCTGTGGTCGCAGGATCAGCACGAACAACTCGCCGCGTATGGCAGTGCGGAAATTCTTTCGGCGGACCTCGCGAGTCTGGCGTTGCAACTCGGACGCTGGGGCGTGACCCCGGGCGAACTGGTCTGGCTCGACGTGCCACCGGCCGCAGCGTATGCCCAGGCGCAGGATTTACTCGCACGTCTCGGCGCACTCGACGGGCAGAGCCTGAATGCTCACGGTCAGGCCATGGCCGAATTACCGGCGCACCCGCGCATCGCGCATTTGTTGCTGCGCGGTCAGGCGCTGGGGCTGGCGAACATGGCGTGTGACGTCGCGGCACTGCTCGGCGAGCGCGACATCCTGCGCGGTGCCGGCGCGGATCTGCACAGCCGCCTGGTTCTGCTCTCCGGCGAGGAACGTGCGGCGCGCGGCGCTCAGGGCGGGGTGCAAAGAGCCCGGCAACTGGCGCGGCAGTATCGTGGTTATTTGCGCGGCAAACCCAGCGAGCCGGTCAGCGATCCTGATCATCCGCGCTGGCTCGGTGCGTTGCTGGCGCTGGCCTATCCGGACCGCGTCGCCCAGCAGCGTCGTGCCGGCGGTGCGGAATACCGTCTGGCCAATGGCCGCGCAGCGCTGTTCGCCGAAGCGGACAGCCTGATGAAGGAGCCGTGGATTGTCATCGCCGACCTCGGCAGCCGGCAGGGCCAGCGTGAGGAGCGGATTTATCTGGCGGCGGATTTCGATCCGGCGCTGTTCGATTCGGTGTTGGCCGAGCAGGTGAGCTGCGTCGATCAACTGGACTGGGACGAGCGCGAAGGCGTGCAGCGTGCCGAGCGCCAGCGCAAGGTCGGCGAGCTGATCCTCAGCCGCGAACCGTTGACCGGTCTCGACGAGGCGGCGCGCAGTCAGGCGCTGGTCAATCTGGTGCGGCGCAAGGGCCTGGAGCTGCTGCCGTGGACACCTGAGCTACGCCAGTGGCAGGCGCGGGTGGCGTTGTTGCGCAAACTGGATCTCGACGGCAAGGGTGAAAGTCAGTGGCCGGATGTCAGCGACGCGACCCTGCTCGAGACTCTCGAAGACTGGCTGATGCCCTATCTGGGCAAAGTCTCGCGACTGAGCCATTTCGCCAACCTCGACCTGTCGAACATCGTGCGTAACCTGTTGCCGTGGCCATTGCCGCAGCAGCTCGATGAGCTGGCGCCGCATCATCTGAGCGTGCCGTCCGGGTCATCGATTCGTCTGGATTACAGCGAGCATCCGCCGATTCTCGCCGTGCGTTTGCAGGAACTGTTCGGCCTCGCCGAGACCCCGCGAATTGCCGGCGGGCGGCAGGTGGTCAAGTTGCACCTGCTGTCTCCGGCGCGGCGGCCGGTGCAGGTGACGCAGGATCTGGCCAACTTCTGGCGCAGCACCTATGCCGAGGTGAAGAAAGATCTGAAGGGGCGCTATCCCAAGCACTATTGGCCGGACGATCCGCTGGTGGCAGAGGCGACGGCGCGGGCCAAGCCCAGAGGGACGTGAGCCTGGTGTGAGCCCCGGCTGACCGGGGCCTGGCTCAAACTCCATGGCTGCGGTGGGCGATGCGCTCCGGGCAACGCGCGTCGCCAATTTCACGTCTTCCCAGACTCATATTGAAGTGCGCGCAGAACGCGCAAACGCAGCATTGAAAATCCGCTGTCCATAGAGGCCGACGGCCAGACCCAGCACGATCAGCACCACCGCCAGCACTTTGTTCGCCGGTACGCTTTCGTGAAAGATCACCACCGAGCCGAGCATGCCGAAGATCGGCACCAGCAACGACAGCGGCGCGACCGTCGATACCGGGTAGGTCTTGAGCAGCGAGTTCCAGATCCAGTAGGCGAACAGCGTGTTCGGATAAACCTGGAACAGAATCGACAACACCGCCGTGCTGTCGGCCTGCTGGATGAACGTGGTGTAACCGGCGCTGCCGTTCACCGCGTAATCCAGAGCAAACAGCGGGATGGGCGCAAAGGCGCTCGACCACACCAGAAAGCCGAAGACCTCTTTGGTGCTGGCCTTCTTGTTGATGATGTTGGCGACACTCCAGGACGCTGCGCCCAGCAGCACCAACAATACGCCCGGCAGACTGACCGAACCGTCACTGATGAGGATGATGCACAGCAGGCCGCCGAGTGCGATGAGCATGCCGAGCACTTGAAAGCGGGTCAGTGCTTCCTTGAATACCCAACCACCGAGCAGGAGGGTGAAGAACGCGCTGAACTGCAGCACCAGCGAGGCGATGCCCGCCGACAGCCCGGCCTTGATGCCCAGGTTGACGACGCCCCACAGACCAATGCCGAACACCAGGCCGTAACCGATGATGAAGCGCCATGGCACGTTCGGTTTACGGATGAAAAAGATCGCCGGTAATGCACAGAGACTGAAGCGGATTCCCGCCAGGATAAACGGATCGACGGTGGCCAGGCCCAGCTTGATCACCGAGAAGTTGACCCCCCCAGATTGCCGTGATCAGAACAGCCAATACGACGTGCAATGGTTTCATGGATGATTCGCCTTGTTAGGTGCGGAGGATGGCATGCGACGGATGTCAGGTGTTCGGCGAGGATCGGGCGGTCAGTTGCAGATAACACCAATACAGCAGGGCAACGCCGCTTATCAGCGCGCCCAATAGACAAACAGCGACCCAGCCCAGGTGCGCATAGGTGTAAGTAGCGGCAATTGCACCGGCGCCGCTGCCCAACGAGTAGAAACACATGTAAGCGCCCACCAGTCGGCTCTGGGCGTCGGGCCGTGCGGCGAAAAGCAGACTCTGGTTGGTGACGTGGACGGCTTGCACGGCGAAGTCCAGCAGCACCACGCCGACGACCATGGCCAACAGCGAGCTTTCGACAAATGCAGTGGGCAGCCACGACATCGTCAGCAGCGCCAGGGCTATGCCGGTGGTGCGATTGCCCTGGCCCTTATCGGCCAGGCGCCCGGCCTTGGCCGCCGCCAGCGCACCGGCGACACCGGCCAGCCCGAACAGGCCGATCTGGGTGTGCGACAGCGACAGCGGCGGTGCGCTGAGCGGCAGCACCATGGCTGTCCACAACACGCTGAACGCGGCGAAGATCAGCAGGGCAAAGATGCCTCTGACGCGCAAGGTTCGTTCAGTCAGAAAGAGCTGCAACACCGAACCCAGCAAACGCCAGTAGCTGCCTTTGGCCGGCGGGGTGGTGGAGGCCGGCAGGGTCCGATACAGCACCAGCGCCATGCCCACCATCAGCGCCGCCGAGACGAAGTAGACACCGCGCCAGCCCGCCAGATCGGCGACTGCGCCGGAGACGAAACGCGCCAGAAGAATCCCCAGCACCACGCCGCTGGTCACCGTGCCGATGGCTTGGCCTCTCTGCTCGGGGCTGGCCAGGGTGGCGGTGTAGGCGACCAGCACTTGCACCACCACCGCCATCATTCCGACCAGCACCATCGTGCCGAGCAGCATGCCCCAATCCTGCGCCGCACCCACCGCGCACAGCGCAGCGGCGGACAGCAGCATTTGCGTGAGGATCAAGCCTTTGCGGTTGAGCAGATCGCCCAATGGCACGACAAACAGCAAGCCAAGCGCGTAGCCAGCCTGGGTCGCCGTCACGACGATGCCGATGGTGCCGGGCGCCACGGACAAGCTGGCGGCCATGGATTGCAGAAGGGGCTGGGCGAAATAGACGTTGGCCACCGCCATGGCGCAGGTGATGGCGAAGAGGAATGTCTGGTAACGGCTTAGCTCGCTGTTTTGTGCATTGCCGAGCGATGCATTTGTACGGACTGCCGCGCCTGAGTTTTCGGTTTCGACGTCCATTTTCGAAGGCTTCAGGGGATTCAACGGCATCATTTCGTCCTTGGAAATACTGGTTTCGAAACGAAACCGATGCGTTGATTTTTAACTGAGCTGGTTTTAATCTGCAACCGGTTTTATAGATATTTTTGTCTGTCGTTAGCGCTTTTTTTCTAGCGTGTTACCCCTCAAAAACTGGAGAGACATGGCCAGACAACAATTACTGGCTGAAAGCGAATGCCCTGTGGCGCGCACGCTTGAGGCCATCGGCGACCGCTGGATGCTGATGATCATCCGCGACGCCTTCGACGACGTGCGTCGTTTCAGTGAATTTCAAAAACGCCTGGGTCTGGCGAAAAACATCCTGACGGTCAAGCTCAAGAAGCTGGTCGAGTTGGGCGTGTTGGAGATTCAGCCCGCCTCAGACGGCACGGCTTATAAAGAATATGTACTGACCGAGATGGGACGATCGGTATTCCCCATCGTCATCAGCATGCGGCAGTGGGGCGAACGGTTTCTGTTCAGTCAGGGCGAGAGTCATTCGGTGCTGCTGGATAATGAGAACGCCGAATCCATCGAGACGATTAGCGTGCGCTCGAAGGCTGGCAAGGTGCTGGGGCCGGCCGACTGCCACCGGCGGCTGGTCAAGCGCCGCTGATGGCAACGCCGTCCGTTCAAGGGGCGGCGGGCAGGAGGAAGCGCGCGATGACTGGTAAATGGTCGGAAATCCGCAACGTGTCGTCCTGGCGTACGGTGGCCTCGAGCCGTTTGATCTTCGGACTGTAGAACAGGTAGTCGACCGTGCGATCCGGGCCATTCAGGCCGGGGTCGTTGGGGTAGTGGGTCAGCCACTTCGCGCGGTCGATGCCACTGGCTTCGTTGTTGGTCGGGATCATCGGATACTTGTCCCACAGCAGGTGCAGCGCGCTGTCGATCGAGTAGGGCGTGCGCTGCTCGGCGGGCAGGCGTTGATACTGACCCAGCGGCAACAGATTGAAGTCACCGCCGATCAGCCATGGCAGTCCCTGACTTTCATACTTGTCGAGCACTTTGGCCACCGCCGTCACTTGCGCCTGCACGGTGTCGTCGGGCTGGCTGGCGCGGTCCAGATGGGTGTTGAACACCGTCAGTTGTCCGCCATCACTCAGCGGCAGTCGAGTAGCGAGCAGGGCATCCTTGGGGGCGAATTGACGGGTGATAAAGTTCGCCGGGGGAACCGGCAATTGCAGGCGTTCCGCATGATCGATGCGGTAGCGGCTCAACGTCGCCAGCTGTCGGCCAACGCTGCCGAAGATATGCGGGTCAGGGACGAAATCGGCCTTCCAGTCGAAGGCGTGGGCGCTGCATGGGTAGAGGTCGGTAACCCGCTCCTGCAGCAGTTTCAGCTGATTCTGGTAATCACTGGCCTTGGCGCCATCATCCAGTTCCTGCAGCAGCACCACGTCCGGCTGCTCGTCGCGAATCACCCGCGCCACTTCGTCGAGGCTGAAGGCCATGTCTTCGGTGGTCGGCGCTTCGTCAGTGCCCTGGGCCAGATCATTCCAGAATACGTAGCGCTTGCCCGCCAGGTACTGCACGTTCCAGGTCATCACTTTCAGGGCTTGCCCGGGCACCAGACTCGGTGGGCTACCCGTGCAGGTGACAGGCAAGGTTTCCCGGGCCTCCGGGCGCCAGGTCAGGCTGTAGATCAACCCGCCGATCAGGGCGATGGCGAGCACAATCAGTAACAGGGTGTAGCGCAGCAGACGGGGCATGGCTCGGCTTATCGCGTTACAAAGATGGCCCCGAGCATACCCGAGCGCAGGCGTCTGGCCCAAGGCCTCTGCAGTCAGATTGCTCCACTGCGTTTGTCAGGCAATTCGCTGATCAGCATGAACAGACGGAACAGCACCACGCTGGTGAAAAGTTGCAGGAAGCTGTGCGCACTGTCGATCAATATCGCGAGCAACGGATTTTGCGGGTCGGGATACACCGCCAGGGTCGCGCCCTTGAGCAGCCACAACGGCCCCATCACACACAGAATGCACAACAGGATCCGCCAGAAATGCCCACGGGTCAGGCGCAGGCTTTCCTTCATCGCCTGCAACGGCCCGAGGCCGCGCAGCACCAGCAGGTATTCGGCGAACGCCAGCATCACCATCAGCATCAGGCCCGGCAGAAAGTACAGCGACAGCCCCAGCAGAATCAGCAAGGTATTGAGCGCGGTGAGCAGGGCGAAGCGCGGCCACAGCCGGGCAGACATCGCCAGCAAGTCGAGCGTGCCGGGGGCTTCGCCACGGGTGCGAGCGTCGAGGAACAGGATCAGCGCGGCGGTGTACAGCGGATACACCAGCAGACCGACCACCACACTGGCGGCAGAGAAACTGTCCGGGTCGGTGACGTGGTCCACCACTTGCTGCAACGCAGCCTCGAAGATCACCAGCGGCAGGCACAGCTGCACGATGCTGACCAGGTGGCGTTTGAAAAAATACAGCGAGTCACGCAGTACATCGAAGGCATTCATCAGTCGGTATCGCAGGTCGAAAACAGTGGCTCACTTTAACCGATGATGCGCGGGCCGACACAAACGTAAACATTCGGTAAAGGTCGTTGAAACATCCTCTTACTGCCTCCATTACAGAGGGGCGCCATGTCCACCGTGGACACGGGCAACGTTATCTCCGGCAATCTACGAGGTCGCCATGAACAGCGAAGAGCAAACCCTGATCGATGGACTGTTTTCCCGGCTGCAACAGGCCGAAACGGAGGCAGCCCCGCGCGACGCCCAGGCCGAGGCGCGGATCAAGGAACACCTGACCCGCCAGCCGGCGGCAGGTTATTTCATGACCCAGGCGATTCTGGTGCAAGAGGCGGCGATCAAGAGCCTCGACGAGCAGAACAAACAACTGACCCAGCAAGTCCAGCAATTGCAGGCCGAACTGCAAGCGGCCAAGGCCCAGACGTCGGCCCCGGCATCCAGCGGTGGCGGTGGCTTTCTGTCCAGCATCTTCGGCGGCAGCTCGCGTCCGGCCCCGACTCAGAGTGCTCCGGCGTCCACCGGCGGCTGGCGTGAACCGGCCCCGCAACAGAATTACGCAGCACCCGCGCCCCAACAGAACTATGCCGCGCCACCGCCCAACTACGCACAGCAGGCGGCGCCGGCAGCTGGCAGCAGCTTCCTCGGCGGCGCCCTCAAAACCGCCGCTGGCGTGGCCGGTGGTGTGATGCTGGCACAGGGCATCAGCAGCCTGTTCCATCACAATCAGCAGCCTGAAGAAATCGTTGAAGTGATCAAGGAAGAGCCGGCGCAAGTGGCGGACCAGAGCAACAACGACTGGGGCAACGATCAGCGCATGGCCGGCAACGACAGCTTCGGCAACGATCAGGGCGGGTTCACCGATACCGACTACAGCGACGACAACTCGTCGTTCTTTGATGACGATGATTCCTTTGTCTGACTGATCAGCCGCCAGTACCAAACTTGTGGTGAGGGGATTTATCCCCGATGGGCAGCGCAGCGGCCCCCTGAAATGGGACTGCTGCGCAGTCCATCGGGGATAAATCCCTTCGCCACATCCACCATCCGTCCGGAGGGGTGGGGCGATTATTCGCTGAACATTCCTCTTGGCTGGCATACTGAGCGCCTTTTTCGGGCCCGGCGCCTGATCCCGCTTCGTGCGCTACGCGCTCACAGGAATCCCGGTGAAAAAAATCGCAGTGTTCGCCGACGTGCAGAACCTCTACTACACCGTGCGTCAGGCCTATGGTTGTCACTTCAACTACGCCGCGTTGTGGGCCGACATCAGCAAGGACGGGCAGATTGTCGAGGCCTATGCCTATGCGATCGACCGTGGCGACAGCAAGCAGCAGCAGTTCCAACAGATCCTGCGCAACCTCGGTTTCACCGTGAAACTCAAGCCATATATCCAGCGCAGTGATGGCTCGGCCAAGGGCGATTGGGACGTCGGCATCACCTTGGACATCATGGACGCCGCCGACCATGTCGACGAAATCGTCCTGGCCTCCGGTGACGGCGACTTCGACATGCTGCTCGAACGCATCATCAGCAAGCACGGGGTCCAGGCCGTGGCCTACGGCGTGCCCGGCCTGACCGCCAACTCGCTGATCCGCGCCGCCAGCCGTTACGTGCCGATCGAAGGCGCGCTGTTGTTGAAGAACTGAACAGTTATTGAAGATTTGTACGGAGTTGAACCCGGTTTGGAACGCATTGCAGTCATCGACTTTGAAACCACCGGCCTGTCGCCGAACAGCAGCTGTCGCGCCACGGAAATCGCCGTGGTCATGCTGGAAAACGGTCGTATCGTCGAGCGTTACCAGAGCCTGATGAACACCGGCGTGCGCGTCCCGGCCTTCATCGAACAACTGACCGGCATCAGCAACGCCATGCTGCGCACCGCGCCTGCGGCCGAGCGAGTGATGGAAGAGGTCAACGAGTTCGTCGGCTGCACGCCGCTGGTCGCGCACAACGCTTCGTTCGACCAGAAGTTCTGGGACTTTGAACTGGGGCGGATCAAGCGTACGAGATTGCAGAACTTTGCCTGCTCGCTGCTGCTGGCGCGGCGCTTGATGCCGGCGGCGCCGAATCACAAGCTCGGAACGCTCACCACCTTCGCCCGCCTGCCGCACACCGGCCAGGCGCACAGGGCGATGGCGGATGCGGAGATGGCGGCCAACCTGATGGCGCATCTGGCCGGAGAATTGCGGCACAAGCATGGCGTGCGTGAGTTGAATCACGACCTGTTGTGCAAATTGCAGAAAGTCCCCGCCGCCAAAGTCAGCGAACACCTGCAGCGCTACCGCTGATCACAAAGCCCCCCTGTAGGAGCTGCCGCAGGCTGCGATCTTTTGATCTTGCTTTTAAGAAGATCAAGGTCAAAAGATCGTCCGATCGCGGCCCGAGCCTGCGGCAGCTCCTACAGGGGACGGTGCCCGAATCATTTTCCGTTATGTTCGATATGGCTGAGCGGCACGCGCTTCTCGATCGCGCTCGACAACACAATCGAGGTCTTGCTGAAGCCGAACTTCGCCACGCGATTGATCAACTCCTCCAGCTCTGTCATCGATCCCACTGCACCCTTCATCATCACGCATGGATCGCCCGTGACCCGGAAACATTCGGTCAGTTGCGGGATTTTCACCAGTTCGTCGTAAACCTTCTGGCTGCCGTTCTGGTGCAGGCGCAGTTCGATCATGCACTGGATCGGCAAACCGATTTTCGACAGGTCGATGTTCGCCTGATACCCGGTGATCACCCCGGACGCCTCAAGCTTGGCCACGCGCTCGGCCACCGCCGGGGCGGACAGGTTCACTTTGCGCGCCAGATCGGCGTAGGACGCGCGACCGTTTTCCAACAGGGCGCTGAGCAGCATGCGGTCGTATTTGTCCACGGCCGGACTCCTGAAATTGCCAGACTTTCGAAATCGTGGTTTATTCCGCCGATCTCCGTTCTTTCAAAAGTGTACCGGCGCGATAAACAGGTTTTGTAGCTTATTTTTGCTCGCGGGCCTTTCTAGAATAATTCATCCGCTACCGCTGACTGTCGAGCTGCCCATGCCTGCCTTGCGCCGTTTTTCCTTGCCGTTGATCGCTGCGTTTTTCGCGTTGTATGTGATTTGGGGATCGACCTATCTGGTGATCCGCCTCGGCGTCGAATACTGGCCGCCGCTGCTGCTGGGCGGGGTGCGCTTCGTGATTGCCGGTAGTCTGATGTACGCTTTTCTGCGCTGGCGCGGGGCACCGGCGCCGACCTGGGCGCAGTGGAAAGCGGCGGGGCTGATCGGAATTCTGCTGCTCAGTTTCGGTAACGGTGCGGTCAGTGTCGCCGAGCACACCGGCGTGGCTTCCGGTGTGGCCGCTTTGGCGGTTGCCACGGTGCCGTTGTTCACATTGCTCTTCGGTTATTTCTGGGGCGCGCGCAATACGCGGCTGGAATGGGCCGGGGTAGCGTTGGGGATTATCGGCATCGCCATGCTCAACATGGGCTCCAACCTGCAATCCAGTCCGCTGGGCGCGGCGTTGCTGATCTTCGCGGCGGCGACCTGGGCGTTTGGTTCGGTGTGGAGCAAACACCTTCCGCTGCCCCAAGGCGCGATGGCCAGTGCGGTGGAGATGCTGGTGGGCGGCGTAGTGCTGTTGATTGGCAGCGCGGTCAGTGGCGAACATCTGCAAGCCATGCCGCCCCTCGAAGGCTGGCTGGCGCTGGCCTATCTGATCTTTTTCGGCTCGATCATCGCCTTCAATTCCTACATGTACCTGCTCAAACACGTGCGTCCGGCGGCGGCCACCAGTTATGCCTACGTCAACCCGGCGGTGGCGGTGTTGCTGGGGATCGTGTTTGTCGGCGAAACCATTGGCGTGGAAGAAGCGCTGGCCATGCTGGTGATCATCAGCGCGGTGGTACTGATCGGTCTGCCGCAATGGCGGCGCCCGGCGCAGCCGCTCGTCGCGGAGCCAACGAAGACTGCCGTGTCCGCGGAGCAGCGTGCGAATTAGGGTAAACTGCGCGCCATCGCACACTTGCTCTGATTTTTCCTACGGTACTCCCATGACTTTCGCCTCTCTTGGCCTGATCGAACCCTTGCTGCGCTCCCTCGAGACGCTCGGCTACCAGACTCCAACGCCGGTTCAGGCGCAAGCCATTCCGGCGGTGCTGGCCGGTCGTGACCTGATGGCCGCGGCCCAGACCGGCACCGGCAAGACCGCCGGTTTCGCCTTGCCGCTGCTACAGTTGCTGGCCATGGAAGGGCCGAAAGTAGCCGCTAATTCGGCGCGTGCGCTGATTCTGGTGCCGACCCGCGAGCTGGCGGAGCAGGTTCATGAGTCTGTGCGCCAGTATGCGGAAAATCTGCCGCTGCGCACTTATGCGGTGTACGGCGGCGTCAGCATCAATCCGCAGATGATGAAGCTGCGCGGTGGTGTGGATGTGCTGGTCGCCACGCCTGGTCGCCTGATCGATCTGTTCCGCCAGAACGCGTTGAAACTCGATCAGTTGCAAACCCTGGTGCTCGATGAAGCAGACCGCATGCTCGACCTGGGCTTCTCCGAAGAACTGGCGAACATTTACCGCATGCTGCCGAAAAAACGCCAGACCCTGCTGTTCTCCGCGACCTTCTCCGATGACATCCGCCTGCTGGCCGGGCAGATGCTCAACGATCCGCTGAGCATCGAAGTCAGCCCGCGCAACGTCGCAGCCAACACCGTCAAGCAGTGGGTGGTGACGGTGGACAAGAAGCGCAAGCCGGAACTGTTCGTGCACTTGATGCGCAAGAACAAGTGGAAGCAGGTGCTGGTGTTCGCCAAGACCCGCAACGGCGTCGACGCGCTGGTGGAAAAACTCCAGGGCCTCGGGGTTAACGCCGACGGCATCCATGGTGACAAGCCGCAAGCGACCCGTCAGCGTGCGCTGGATCGTTTCAAACTCAGTGAAGTGCAGATTCTGGTGGCCACCGACGTGGCAGCCCGTGGTCTGGATATCGAAGACTTGCCGCTGGTGGTCAACTTCGACCTGCCGATCGTTGCCGAGGATTACATCCACCGCATCGGTCGTACTGGCCGCGCGGGTTCGACCGGTGAGGCGATCTCGCTGGTATGCGCGGATGAAGTGAACATGTTGTCGGCGATTGAAATGCTGACCCGCAGCACGTTGAAGCGTGAGGTTGAGCCGGACTTCGTGCCTGAGCACCGCGTGCCGGACACCGATGCCAGTGGCCAGGTGATCAAGAAGCCGAAGAAACCGAAAAAGCCGAAGACCTCCGGCGGTGGCGGCAAGCGTAATCTCGGCAAGTGGGTGGACAGTGGCGAGACTCAGGCGCCGGAGCCTTCGATCAAGCCTGTGCGTAAAGTGCCGGTGTTCAATACCGGGCCGCGCAAGCGTAAACCTTAAAGATCAAAAGCCCCTCACCCTAACCCTCTCCCAGAGGGAGAGGGGACTGATCGAGTTGTTTTGGCGAGTTATGCCGACCTGAAATCCCGAGTCGAACTCAGGTTATGCAAAGCACCTGATCGAAGAATCCATACTCGACTCGGTCTTTCAGGTCGACGGATGACGCTCGGTCGGCACCCTCTCCCAGAGGGAGAGGGGACTGATTGGGGGATGCTCGAATTTACGCCGACCTGACTCTGTGGCGGTGAATCCATAATCGACCGGGCGTTCGCCAGTTACCTCGTCGGCTGACCGAATCCATACTCGACTCGGTCTTTCAGGTCGACGGATGACGCCAGACGCCTCGGTCAGCTCCCTCTCCCTCTGGGAGTGTATGTACCGGAGACATGGTGGACACATGTTCGGAGACATGGTGGACGGTTTTAGATCTTCTTACCTGCCGTCACGATCTGCAAGTTCAAGTCGATTCGGGCGATACGATGTCTACTCCAGTAGACATCGTGGATGCCGTCCTCCGTCGTTTCCCGGATAGCTACTTATCTTCCGTAAAAAGCCTTTCCGACCGTGTATTCACGATTCCCCCAGTAAATCTCGCCTTTCACCTGAACCTTTCTGACCACATCACCCTCGTCGTACTCCGGGGCCGCAGGTTGCTCCTGATATTCCCGTGGGCTGCTGCTGTAGCGAGTAGCAGGCACCTGCATGTCCAACGCTTGATGTGGACGCTTCTGGTTGTAGATATCACGCCAGATATCAAACGCCCGTTGCGCGTCGTTGAGATCGATAAAGTGCCGGTCTCGCAGGACTTCATTTTTCAGGCTGCGGTGGAAGCGTTCCAGCTTTCCTTGGGTTTGCGGATGATAAGGACGAGAGTGGCCGACCTTGATGCCTTGGCTCATCAGCCAGACCTCCAGTGCGGTATAAACGCCTGTCTCATCACCCCAAGGCGAACCGTTGTCCATCGTCATGCGTAAAGGCAGGCCGAAGCGCCGAAAGGACCGGATTAGGTGCTCCTGAACGGTTTGGCGGCGCTCATTGATGCATGCCGCGATGCACAGCGAAAACCGTGAATGATCGTCCAATATCGTCAACGGATGGCAACGCCCCTGAGCCAGGCTGATATGCCCCTTGAAGTCCATCTGCCAAAGAGCGTTGGGCGCTTCATGCTCGAACCGGATAAACGGTTTGATCTCAGCGGCCTTTGGATCAACGCGCGAATGACGCTGTAAAACCGCATGCACGGTACTGACTGAAGGCATCACTTTGCCGTCGTCTTCCAACACACGCTTGAGCTTGCGAGCGCCCCAAGCGGCGTACTCCTGACTCACAGTCAGAATCTGATGCTCAACCTCGCCAGCGCAGCGTTTGGGTGATGTCTTTGGTCGTCGAGACTGATTGATCAATCCCTCTGCACCTGAGGTTTCAAACCTCTTGAGCCATTTGTAGGCAGTGCTTGGGCTGATATTGAATCGGCGGCAAAGCTGCCGAATATTGGCCCCTTCCTGCCGAGCCAAAAGCACGAATTCTGTACGAAGCTGCACGGTGGACACCTCTTCCCAAGACACAGGCCATCTCCTTCGTGATGAGCAATGTGTCTATTAAAAAGTGTCCACCATGTCTCCGAACACCTGTCCACCATGTGTCCGGTACATACAGGGAGAGGGGTGGGGTGAGGGTTCAGGCAGACGCCTCGGACTTGAGCCACTGCAAGACGCCCAACCCCGCCGCCCGCCCGCTGGCAAAACACCCGGTCAGCAGATAGCCGCCCGTCGGCGCTTCCCAATCCAGCATTTCCCCCGCGCAGAACACCCCCGGCAACGCCTTGAGCATCAAGCGCTCATCCATCGCTTCGAACGTCACGCCACCAGCGCTGCTGATCGCTTCGTCCAGCGGACGGGTTTTCACCAACGTCAGTGGCAATGCCTTGATCGCCCGGGCCAACGCCGCTGGATCGGCAAAGGCCGCGGCATCCGTCAGTTCGCGCAACAACGCGGCTTTTACACCATCAATCCCGACCTGACTGTGCAGATGCTTGGCCATCGAACGCGAACCACGCGGCTTGCTCAACGCGGCCTGCACTTTATCCACAGGCCGGCCGGGCAGCAGATCGATGTGCACTGTGGCTGAGCCATGCGCGTTGATCGCCTCACGAATCGGCGCCGACAGCGCGTAGATCAGGCTGCCTTCAACCCCGGTGGCGGTGATCACGCATTCACCCAAACGCGGGATGTTATCGCTCAGGCCGATGGCGACATTTTTCAGCGGGGCGCCGGCGAATTTGCTGACAAGCAATTCGCTCCAGGCCTGCACTTCGAAGCCGCAATTGCTCGGCTGCAGCGGCGCCAGTCCCACGCCTTTTTGCTCCAGTGGCAGCATCCACGCACCATCGGAACCCAGACGCGACCAACTGCCGCCGCCGAGGGCGAGCAGGGTGGCGTCGGGGCTGACGCTGATTTCGCCGTCCGGGCTGGCGATGCGCAGTGCGCCGTGTTGATCCCAGCCGAGCCAGCGATGGCGGGTGTGGATAACCACGCCGCTGTCACGCAGGCGCTTGAGCCAGGCGCGCAGCAATGGCGCGGCTTTCATGTCGGTGGGGAACACCCGGCCGGAGCTGCCGATAAAGGTTTCGATGCCCAGATCATGAATCCAGCGGCACAAGGCGTCGGCGTCGAAGGCGCGCAGCAACGGCGCGATCTGCGGTGCACGTTCGGCGTAGCGCGCGAGGAACGCCGGGTAGGCTTCGGAATGGGTAATGTTCATGCCGCCGACCCCGGCCAGCAGGAACTTGCGCCCCACTGAAGGCATGCCGTCGTACAGATCGACACGCACGCCGGCCTGGCTCAGCACTTCGGCGGCCATCAGGCCGGCGGGGCCGCCGCCGATAATGGCGACGTGAGCGGGGGAAGGGGCGGAAGTCTGGGTCATGGCTGCGCTGCGGTATGGCGGAATAAGGCGCGCATTCTAACAGCCGGGATCCCTGTAGGAGCTGCCGCAGGCTGCGATCTTTTGATCTTGAATCTGGGAAAACAAGATCAAAAGATCGCAGCCTTCGGCAGCTCCTACAAAGGAAGCAAGAGCGGACTTCGGAATCTGGTTGAAAATTGATCAGCGCGCTACAGGCCATAGTCAGTATGGCCTGTAGTCCCTTTCGCTCAGGTTATCCACAGGCCGTTCCACAGCGATTGTGGGTAACGCAGCACAGCTTAATGACAGCCGTGTGACGTCCAGACCCGTTGCGCGCTGTGATGCAGGATGCCGTGGCGGCGGGCGAGGGCGTGGCGGTCCTTGCTGTAGCCGCCGCCAATCACGCCCATCACTGGAATATCGCGGCCCAGGCAATGGCGCATCACGCTTTCATCGCGGGCGGCGACGCCTTCGTCGGTCAGTTGCAGATAACCGAGGGCGTCGTCCTTGTGCACGTCGACCCCGGCGTCGTACAGCACCAGGTCCGGTTGATACAGCGGCAGCAGGTAGTTGAGCGTGTCTTCCACCACCTTCAGGTAATCGGCGTCGCCCATGCCTTTGGGCAACGGAATGTCCCAATCACTTTCAGCTTTGCGTGCAGGAAAGTTCTTCTCGCAGTGCAGGGAAACGGTAATCGCCTCCGGCGTGTCATGCAGAATTCGCGCAGTGCCGTCGCCCTGATGCACGTCGCAATCGAAGATCAATATCCGATTCACCCGGCCACTTTGCAGCAGGTAATGGCTGATGATCGCCAGGTCATTGAAGATGCAGAACCCGGCCGGGTAATCGTAGTGGGCGTGGTGGGTGCCGCCGGCCAAATGGCAGGCCAGACCGTGCTCCAGGGCTTTCTCCGCTGCCAGAATCGAGCCGCCGACCGCCCGCACGGTGCGTCGGGCCAGCGCTTCGTTCCACGGCAGGCCGAGGCGCCGCTGGTCTTCGCGGGACAACTCGCCGCTCATGTAACGTTCGATATAACCACAGTCATGGGCCAGGGCGAGGATGTCGTTGGGACAGATCGGCGGGCGCAGCAGGTCGGCGTCGCGGGTCAGGCCGCTGTCGACCAGGTGATCGCGCAGCAGACGGAACTTGTCCATCGGGAAGCGGTGCTCCGGCGCAAATTCGGGGCTGTAGTCTTCGTGATAGATCAGCGGCAAGGGCATGGCAATTTCGTATGGCTGTTGAAGAGAGGGAACGCAGGAAAGCGTGAACGATCCTACCAGCGATGTAGACTTGCGGCATGGAAATGGAGGGCACGATGGAGCCGATACTGCAACTCGAAAGCGCACGCCTGCTGTTGCGTCAGTGGAGCGATGAAGATTTGCCGGCATTTGCCGCGATGTGCGCCGATCCGCAGGTGATGCGCTACTTTCCACAAGCGCTGAGCAGGCTGGAAAGCGCATCGATGATCGGCCGCGTGCGCGGGCATTTTGCCGAACACGGATTCGGTCTATGGGCGCTGGAGCGCAAGGATACCGGCGAATTCATCGGTTTTACCGGGCTTGGCGTGGTTGGCTTCGATGCGCCGTTTACTCCGGCAGTGGAGATCGGCTGGCGTCTGGCCAAAGAGCATTGGGGCCTGGGTTACGCCAGTGAGGCGGCATGGACGGCGCTGCGCGCCGGTTTCGATCGGTTGGCGCTAGAGGAAATCGTGTCCTTCACCGCGCAAAGCAATCTGCCGTCGGAGAAGGTCATGCAGGCGATTGGCATGCATCACGATCCGGCCGATGATTTCGATCACCCCAAGCTTGCCGCCGATCACCCGTTACGCAGGCACGTGCTGTATCGCATCACCCGGGAGCAATGGCTGCAGACCTTGCATGGCTAAGCCGACACGGACGTTTACAATGGCGCGACAATGGCTCGCGCCAGAACCAGAATGGGCCGCCGCAGCCAAGACTGCGCGGCATAGCGTTGTGTGAGGAGAGTCTGAATGAGCCAAGTGTTGGAAGATCTGGTCGATTTGCTGACCCTGGAACCGATCGAGGAAAACCTGTTCCGTGGCCGCAGCCAGGACCTGGGTTTCCGTCAGTTGTTTGGTGGTCAGGTGCTCGGCCAGTCGCTGTCGGCGGCCAGTCAGACGGTTGAAGAAACGCGCCATGTGCATTCGATGCACGGCTATTTCCTGCGTCCGGGCGACGCCAAGTTGCCGGTGGTGTATTCGGTGGATCGTGTGCGTGACGGCGGCAGCTTCAGCACCCGGCGGGTCACGGCGATCCAGAAGGGACACCCGATCTTTACTTGCAGCGCATCGTTCCAGTACGACGAGGCAGGTTTCGAGCACCAGAGCCAGATGCCAATGGTGGTCGGCCCGGAAAACCTGCCGTCGGAGCTGGAATTAACCCAGCAGCGCGCACACCTGATCCCCGAGCACATGCGCGAAAAACTGCTGTGCCCGAAACCGATCGAAGTGCGCCCGGTCACCGAAAAAGACCCGTACAACCCGCAACCGGCGGATCCGATCAAATACGTGTGGTTCCGTGCCGACGGTGCGTTGGCCGACATTCCGGCATTGCATAAATACCTGCTGGCCTACGCCTCGGACTTCGGTCTGCTGACCACCTCGATGCTGCCCCACGGCAAGTCGGTCTGGCAGAAGGACATGCAGGTCGCCAGCCTCGATCACGCGTTGTGGTTCCACAACGATCTGCGTGCCGACGACTGGCTGCTTTACGCGATGGACAGCCCGTGGGCCGGCAATTCCCGCGGTTTCTCTCGGGGCAGCGTGTACAACCGCGCCGGGCAACTGGTGGCCTCGGTCACTCAGGAAGGCTTGATCCGGCACCGCAAGGACTGGGCATGAGCCTGAGTGAGGTGAAGCATTGGGTGTTCGACATGGACGGCACCCTGACCGTCGCCGTGCATGATTTTGCCGCGATCCGCGTGGCCCTGGCGATTCCGCCCGAGGACGACATCCTCACTCACCTCGCGGCGTTGCCCGCCGATGAAGCGGCCGCCAAACATGCGTGGTTGCTCGAACATGAGCGTGATCTGGCGCTGGGTTCCAAACCGGCGGTGGGGGCGGTGGAGCTGGTGCGCGATCTGCATGGGCGCGGCTATCGCCTCGGCATCCTGACCCGCAATGCGCGGGAGCTGGCGCATGTGACGCTTGAAGCGATTGGCCTGGCCGACCGCTTCGCCGTGGACGATGTGCTGGGCCGCGACGAAGCACCGCCCAAGCCGCATCCCGGCGGTCTGCTGAAACTGGCCGAGGCCTGGCAGGTGCCGGCCAGCGAGATGGTGATGGTCGGTGATTACCGCTTCGATCTGGATTGCGGACGCGCGGCCGGGGCGCGCACGGTGCTGGTGAATCTGCCGGATAATCCGTGGCCGGAGCTGACGGATTGGCATGCGCGGGATTGTGTCGAGTTGCGGCGGATGCTGTCGGCCTGAGGCCTCTCGTCGTCTGTCAGACCGCCTTCGCGAGCAAGCCCGCTCCCACAAGGGAATTCATTTCAATTGTGGGAGCGGGCTTGCTCGCGAATGGGCCATAACTGTCACCGCAAGGTTTACTGATCGAACAACGCTTTCTGCCCCTCCGGTGACGTCAGCATCCCGTCACCGTTATGCCCGACTCCGGGCACTTCAACCAGCCGCTGATTGACCCCTTCCGGATGCCGGCGCAGCAGGTAACTGAAAAACGCCTTGCCGCGCTCCAGGCGATACGCGCCCTGGGCCTCGGCGGCGCAGCTCTTGTCCAGCGCCGGATGCTGCGGGTCGATGTCCTGCTGGCCGAGCAGATAGATCACCTCGCGCTTGATGTAACTGCTTTCAAGCTGCAACGGCGTCTGCCCGCCGGCGTAGACCGGCATGTCGCTCAGACCATACTTCCAGCGATTGAAACCTGCGCACTGCGCATGATCGAACGCCACTGGCCGTTGTTCGTTGAAGTACGCATAGGACGACGGGTTGGCCACCACGTAGCGCAGACGAATGCCGTTGGTTTTCAATGCCGGCTGATCCTTGGCCAGCAGGGCATAGCGCTGCACCACCTGACCGCCGCCGGAATGGCCGAAAATCACGATCTGCTTCACGTCGGGAAACTGCTTGCGGTCGCTGACCCGGGCGACGATTTCATCCAGCGCGGCGTAAGAGCTCAGCGGATTTGGCCCTGTGGATAAACCACCACCCATCCACTCGTTGCCTTTCCAGCGCAGCAGGGTGTTGGGCAGGGAGTACAGGGCGACGTCGCTTTCGTTGAGAAACTGCGGGGCGATCACCAGGGTGTGCGCGGTTTGCCCGGCCAGTTCGGCGGCGCGCTCGGCGCTTTTGCGATAGGTTTCGGCGTTGCGCAGGCGACCGTGGATGATGATCAGCACCCGCTCGATCTTCTCCGGCGCCGGGCTGATGCCGACGGCCATTTCCCCGGCCTTCAATTGCAGGCGGCCGGGACTGATCGCATCGACCCCGGCGGCCTGGGCACTGCCGCCGATGATCAGTAAAGCCAAAAGCCATTTGCGCATTTACAGGTTTTTCGCGGCAAAGGTATCGCACTGGCCGACCTGGCCCTGGGCGAATCCGGTTTTGAACCAGCGCACTCGTTGCGCCGACGTACCATGGGTAAACGAGTCCGGGACCACGCGGCCCTGACCCTGTTGCTGCAGGCGATCATCACCGATGGCGTTGGCCGCGTTCAAGGCTTCTTCGACGTCACCGGGTTCCAGCCAGTTCAGGCGCTTCTGCGCATGGTAGGCCCAGACGCCGGCCAGACAGTCGGCCTGCAATTCCTGACGCACCAGCAAACCGCCGTCGCCCTGCATCTGCCGCCCTTGCTGGCGCGCCGTCTGGATTTTTGCCGAGACGCCGAGCAGCGTCTGCACATGGTGACCGACTTCGTGCGCGATCACGTAGGCTTGAGCGAAGTCGCCAGCGGCCTTGAAGCGCTGGGCCATTTCCTGGAAGAACGCCATGTCCAGATAGACTTTCTGATCCGCCGGGCAATAGAACGGTCCGGTGGCCGAACTCGCCAGGCCGCAGGCGGAATTCACCCGGCCGCTGAACAGCACCAGGGTCGGGTCCTTATATTGGCGCCCGGCCTGCTGGAAGATCGCGCCCCAAGTGTCCTCGGTATCGCCGAGGATCGAGCGGACGAATTCGGCCTGTTGGTCATTGGCCGGTGGCGCCTGCCGGGTTTGTGTGCTGGCCGGCGCCGATTGCTCGCTCATCTGCCCGGTGAGCTGGCCGAGGATTTGCAACGGATCCTGCCCGGTGATCCAGCCGATGCCGACGATCAGCAGGATCGCCCCGAGGCTCAAGCCCTTGCCGCCACCGAAACGCATGCCGCCGCCACCGCCGGTATCATCGCCACGGGCATCGACGACGTTGTCACTGCGTCGGCCTTTTTTCCATAGCATGGGGAAATCCTCTTTCTATACGGTGAAGGTTGCGTGCTGATGAGTGTTGCTGGTGCGTGGAAGCGGCGCCAGTCCGGTCGTCAGACCATCGTCCGCGACGACGGTTCTGCCCGGTATCCGCAGGCGTCTCCAAGGTTACCGCGTCGCGGCGCGGAAAGTGGATGTGAATGTGCTGAGAACCCGTCGGCTGCCGACAAAGATGAAAATGGCTTTTTTCGCTATTAACCTGTCGAAGGTAGCGATCCCGCTATGGCATGGGCGATGCCGTGCGCTATTCGCCCACTATTTGGTTTGTTGTCTGTGAGAGTCTGACGCCTGGCTCTAGATTGTTGCGCAGTGTCTACAAGGAGAACTCATGACCGTCAGCACCCCGTTATCCGGCGTCAACCAACCCTTCAAGGGGATCCTGCTGATTGTCGTGGCGACTTTCCTGTTTTCCAGCCACGACGCCCTGTCGAAATACCTGTCCGGTTTCTACCCGATCATCATGGTGGTCTGGGCGCGCTATCTGGTGCATACCTTGCTGATGGCGGGGATTTTCCTGCCGCAATCGGGGCTGCGGGTGCTGCGTACCAAACGGCCGTTATGGCAGCTGGCGCGGGCGCTGTGCCTGCTCGGCACCAGTCTGTTTTTCACCACGGCGCTGCTGTATATCCCGCTGGCCGAGGCCACCGCGGTCAACTTTCTTGCGCCGGTGCTGGTCACGGCGTTGTCGGTGCCGTTGCTCAAGGAACGGGTGACGCGCGGCCAATGGATTGCGGTGATCTGCGGCTTTATCGGGGTGCTGATCATCGTCCACCCGGGCGGCGAATTGTTCACCCCGGCGGTGCTGCTGCCGTTCTGTTCGGCGCTGTTTTTCTGCTTCTATCAACTGCTCACGCGCAAGCTCAGTGAGTACGACAGCCCGACCACCAGCAACTTTTTTGCCGGCCTGTGCAATACGCTGGTGATGAGTGCGCTGGTGCCGTTCTTCTGGCAAGTGCCGAGCTTCGGACATGGGCTGTTGATGCTGGCGCTGGGCAGTTGCGGGATGACCGCGCACCTGTTTCTGACCCAGGCTTTCCGTCACGCCGCGCCGGCGTTGCTGGCGCCGTTCGGCTATTGCCAGATCGTGTTTGCCGGGTTGCTGGGCTGGCTGGTGTTCAATCACACGCCGACGCTGCTGACGGTGATCGGCATCGCGGTGATCTGTTGCAGCGGCCTGGCGGCGGCGTGGCAGCAAAGCCGCCGTTGAGAGAGGTACATAACCCTGTGGGAGCGGGCTTGCTCGCGAAGGCGGTGTTTCAGTCGCCATCTTCAGTGACTGACTGAACGCTTCGCGAGCAAGCCCGCTCCCACAGGGGGAGTGGGGGGCGGATTACTCAGTGATGTCAGGAATCTTGCGCGGGGCCATGAAGTACATCCAGGTCAGCGCCAGGAAGTACATCGCCGGAATCAGCGTGAACAGCACGGTGTAGTTGTTGTTGGTGACGGTCAGGATGTGGCCGACGATCTGGGTCATGAACATCCCGCCGATCGCTGCGCACATGCCGCCGAAGCCGAACACCGTACTCATCATGTGCTTGGGCGTGTAGTCCATCACCAGGCTCCAGATGTTTGCGGTCCAGGCCTGATGCGCGCCGATCGCGAGGGAGATGGCCGCCACCGCGACCCACAGATTGCTCGAGCCGGCCGCCATGATCACGCCGATGATGCAGCAGGCGAACAGCAACATCGACAGCAGCCGCGCCTTGATCGGGTTCATGCCGCGACCGATCAGGAACGAAGACAGAATGCCGCCGCCGACACTGCCGAAATCCGCAGTGACGTAAATGATGATCAGCGGGATGCCCATCTGGGTCACGTTGATGCCCAGGTTGTATTGCTGATTGAGAAACGGCGGCAGCCAGTACAGGTAGAACCAGAACACCGGCGCGGTCAGCGCATAGGCAAGGGCGAACGCCCAGGTGCCACGCATGCGCAGGATGCGCGAGAACGGCACGCCGGCCTGTTCCGGTTCGAGTTCTTGCTGGATGTAGTCCAGTTCCGACTGTTTGACGCTCGGATGGTCTTCCGGGTTGAAGTACTTCAGGCCCCAGAACAGCAACCAGACCCCGCCCAGCGCCGACATGCACAGGAACGCCGCCTGCCAGCCCCACACATGCAGGACCAGCGGCAGCAGCATCGGGGTGAACATGGCGCCGACGTTGGTCCCGGCGTTGAAGATGCCGGTAGCCACCGCTCGTTCACCGGCCGGGAACCACAGGCGCGTGGTTTTCACGCAGGCCGGGTAGTTGGCGGCTTCGGTCAGGCCGAGGATGAAGCGGCAGACCATGAAGCCGACGGCCGATGTCGCCAGACCGTGGGCGCCGGTGGCCAGGCTCCAGAGCAGCACGGCGCAGAAGAACACGCGCTTGACGCCGACGCGGTCGATCAAGCGTCCCTGGAGGACGAAGCCGATGGCGTAGCCGACCTGAAACCAGAAGTTGATGTTGGCGTAGTCCATCGCCGTCCAGCTCATTTCCTTGGCGAGGATCGGCTGCATGACGCCGAGGGCGGCGCGGTCGATGTAGTTCAGGGTCGTGGCGAAAAACACCAGCGCCAGCATGCCCCAACGGGTCTTGCCGACGGCCATGGCGCCGCGGATCTTGTCGCCGATGCCACCCGTGGCAGTGCTCATGGCCGGGGCCATGCGGGAAGTCTGTGAAGGAATCATTGTTCCACCCGTTTTTGAATTTGTTATGTGGTGTTGTTTGCAAGGCACTGCGACCGAAGGTTCACTTGCGGACTCAATGTGGCGTCGATGGTGGGCAGTGGACGAAAAATCGTCAATTCGTCGAATCGCCATTGTGTTCGATAATCGCACGCAAAACTAACCGGCTGGTACACTTTAAATTGCTGTGCACCGCCATGCAGCCAATAATTTCCCTCACTACAAAAACATTCTCTGTAGGAGCTGCCGAAGGCTGCGATCTTTGTTTTTCAAGATCAAAAGATCGCAGCCTTCGGCAGCTCCTACCTCAAAGACAAGCGCGGCGAAGTCCGGGAGTAGAAACATGCAGCGTTCCATTGCCACCGTTTCCCTGAGCGGCACCCTGCCGGAAAAGCTCGAAGCCATCGCCGCCGCCGGTTTTGACGGCGTCGAGATCTTTGAAAACGATCTGCTGTATTACGACGGCAGTCCGCGGGAAATCAGGCAGATGTGCGCTGACCTGGGCATCGCGATCACTCTGTTCCAGCCGTTCCGCGATTTCGAAGGCTGCCGGCGTGATCGGCTGGCGCGCAATCTGGAGCGCGCCGAGCGCAAGTTCGACCTGATGCAGGAACTCGGCACCGACCTGGTGCTGGTGTGCAGCAACGCCTCGGCGGACAGCGTCGGCGACCGGCAGATTCTGGTCGATGACCTGCGCTTGCTGGCCGAACGTGCCGGCGCTCGCGGGCTGCGCATCGGCTATGAAGCGCTGGCGTGGGGACGGCACGTCAATACCTATCAACAGGTCTGGGACATCGTGCGTCAGACCGATCATCCGGCGCTCGGCGTGCTGCTCGACAGTTTCCACACCCTGTCGCTCAAGGGCGATCCGGCCGCCATCGCTGATATTCCCGGCGACAAGATCTTCTTCGTGCAAATGGCCGACGCGCCGATCCTCGCCATGGATGTGCTGGAGTGGAGCCGGCATTTCCGCTACTTCCCCGGGCAGGGCGAATTCGATCTGCCGGGGTTCCTCGCGCCAATTATCCAGAGCGGTTACACCGGGCCGTTGTCGCTGGAAATCTTCAATGACGGCTTCCGCGCCGCGCCGCCACGGGCCAATGCCGCCGACGGTCTGCGCTCGCTGTTGTACCTGGAAGAGAAAACCCGTGAGCGTCTGGAACAACGGGTCCCGCCGGTGGCCAACCGCGAAATTCTCTTCGAAACGCCGCAGGCCAGCGAGTACAACGGCATCGAGTTTCTGGAGTTCGCGGTGGACGAAGCGCTCGGCGCGAAACTGACGAACTGGCTGGAGCGCCTCGGTTTCGTCAAGGCCGGGCAGCACCGCTCCAAGAGCGTGAGCCTGCTGCGTCAGGGCGATATCAACCTGATCCTCAACGCCGAACCGTATTCGTTCGGCCACAGCTTTTTCGAGGCCCACGGTCCGTCGCTGTGCGCCACCGCCGTGCGGGTCAAGGACAGCGCCAGTGCTCTGGCCCGTGCGGTCGCATACAAAGGCCAGCCCTATCGCGGACTGGTCGGCCCCAACGAGCTGGAACTGGCCGCCGTGCGCGCCCCGGATGGCAGCCTGATTTATCTGGTGGATGAGGCAGCGGACGTCTATGGCACCGACTTCAATCTGCGGCCAGACGCCGTCGCCGGTGGCGGGCTGAAACGCATCGACCATATGGCCATGGCGCTGCCGGCCGACAGCCTCGACAGTTGGGTGCTGTTCTACAAGAGCCTGCTGGATTTCGAGGCCGACGATGAAGTGGTGCTGCCCGACCCTTACGGTCTGGTGAAGAGCCGCGCGTTGCGCAGTCGCGACAGTTCGATCCGTTTGCCGCTGAACATCTCCGAGAATCGCAACACTGCGATCTCCCATGCGCTGTCGAGTTATCGCGGCTCCGGCGTGCATCACATCGCCTTCGATTGTGATGACATCTTCGCTGAAGTCAGCCGCGCCAAAGAAGCCGGCGTGCCACTGCTGGATATCCCGCTCAACTACTACGACGACCTGGCGGCACGCTTCGATTTCGATGACGAGTTTCTCAGCGAACTGGCCTATTACAACGTCCTGTACGACCGTGATGCCCAGGGCGGCGAGCTGTTTCATGTCTACACCGAACCGTTCGAGGGACGCTTCTTCTTCGAGATCATCCAGCGCAAAAACGGTTATGCCGGTTACGGTGCGGCGAACGTTGCGGTGCGTCTGGCAGCCATGGCCAAGTCGCGCAGCGGCGCGGTGCGCCAGGCGAAGTTGTAGGGAATTCGTAAACGCGGTGTTAAACAGCCGCCGCGTGGCTTCCTTCACTGTGCAGTGCGGCCCATAATCGCCAACCTGTGCAGTGATGGCCGTGAGCCCGCAATGACAATGACTTCAGAACTCCCCGCCGCTCCCGCCCTGCCGGGCATCGAGCCGCGCAAGAGTCGCAAGAACAACCCGGAAAAGACCCGCGAGAACATCCTGCAGGAGGCGATCGTCGAGTTCGTCCAGCAGGGTTTGTCCGGCGCCCGCGTCGACGCGATCGCCGAGCGCATCCACACCTCCAAACGCATGATCTATTACTACTTCGGCAGTAAGGAGCAGTTGTACGTTGAGGTGCTGGAAAAGCTGTACGGCGACATCCGCAGCACCGAAAGCCGCCTGCATCTGGCCGAGCTGCCACCGGTGCAGGCGATCCGTCGGCTGGTTGAGTTCACCTTCGATCACCACGACCGCAACGTCGATTTCGTGCGCATCGTCAGCATCGAAAATATCCACAATGCCGAGTTCGTGAAGCGTTCCGATGCGATCAAGGCGATGAACAACACCATCCTCGATTCGCTGGGCGAGATTTTGCGCCGTGGCGCCGAAGAGGGTGTGTTCCGCGCCGGACTCAATGCGCTGGATGTGCATCTGCTGATCAGTTCGTTCTGCTTCTATCGCGTGTCGAACCGCCACACGATTGGCGAGATCTTCCAGATCGACCTGCCGGACGAAACCACCAAGCAGCGCCATCGCGAGATGATCTGCGAGTCGGTATTGCGTTACCTGCAGCCGTGACGCTGTCCCCTTGTGGGAGCGGGCTTGCTCGCGAAGGCGGTGTGTCAGCCAACCGTTCTATTGATTGACAGTACGCTTTCGCGAGCAAGCTCGCTCCCACAGGGGGGTGTTCAGCCGTTCATGCTTTGAAAATGCGCAAGCATCCGCGGCGCATCCGCCACCACGCCGCTGAACAGTTCAAACGCCTTCACCGCCTGAAACACCGCCATGTTGCCGCCGTCCAGCGTGCGACATCCGAGCGCGCGGGCATCGCGCAGCAGTTCGGTTTCCAGCGGGAAATACACGATCTCCGCGACCCACATTTCCTTGCGCAGCAACTCTGCCGGCACTGGCGTACCCGGCAGCTTGGCCATGCCCATCGGTGTGGTGTTCACCAGCCCGTCGGCCTGACTCAGGTTGCCCGCCAGGTCGCGTCCGGCGACCGCCCGGCCGGCGCCGAAATGCTGGTTGAGATTATTCGCCAGACTCTCGGCGCGCTCGCGGTCGACGTCGAAAATGCTCAGTTGCCCGACACCTTCGCTCAGCAACGCGTGGGCCACCGCCGCCCCGGCGCCGCCCGCCCCCATTTGCACCACGCGCTCACGGGCGACGTCGGGCAAGCCCCGGCGAAAACCTTCGGCAAAACCCAGGCAATCGGTGTTGTGACCGATGCGCTTGCCGTCCTTGAGCACCACCGTGTTGACCGCGCCGATGCCTCGGGCCTCCGGCGACAGTTCGTCGAGCAGCGGGATGATCGCCTGCTTGCACGGAAAGGTGATGTTCAGGCCGGTGTAGTGCATGCGTTCGGCGGCCTGCAGCAGATCGGGCAGGGCGTTGCTGTCCAGTTGCAACTGATCGAGGTCGATCAGCCGATACAGGTAGCGCAGGCCTTGGGCGTCGCCCTCATGTTCATGCAGTGCCGGCGTGCGCGAAGCCTGAATGCCGGCGCCGATCAGACCGGCCAGTATTACCGGTTTGCGAGTCATGCTGCGTGCCCCTTCAACCGTTGACTGAAATGTTCCAGAGCCAGCCGATAACCGTGGCTGCCGAAGCCGCACATCACTGCCGTGGCGATGGCCGAGACGAACGAATGATGGCGGAACGGCTCGCGCGCATGCACGTTGGACAGGTGCACTTCGATCACCGGCAACTCACTGGCGACCAAGGCGTCGCGAATCGCCACCGAGGTGTGCGTCCACGCCGCCGGATTGATCACGATCCCGGCGCAACGGCCGCGTGCCGCATGAATCCAGTCGAGCAACTCGCCTTCGTGATTGGTCTGGCGAAACTCCACCGCCAAGCCGAACTCTTCGGCGGCGCGTCCGCACAGCGCCGAGATATCTGCCAGGGTTTCGTGACCGTAGGTCGCCGGCTCGCGCGTGCCGAGCAGGTTGAGGTTCGGGCCGTTGAGCACCAGAACGATAGGGGGCATCGGGCAAACTCCACTTATTGTTTTTGGCTTTGGCCGGGTGTTCCGACCTGTGGAGGTAAAATGTACCAGATGGTTACCATGGTCAATTGAAGTACTTGAACGTGGAAGCTTTGTGTTCGGTGATCGCACACATCAAAAATGCCAGCCACAAAAAAGCCGTCATCACGACGGCTTTTGTGCATCCGGGAACCGGCAATCAACGCCGGGTCAGCAGCACCCCGGATTCCATGTGATGCGTCCACGGGAACTGGTCGAACAACGCGCAGCGGGTGATGCGGTGCGTGTCGTGCAACTGGGCGATGTTGGCGGCCAGGGTTTCCGGGTTGCAGGAAATGTACAGGATGTTGTCGAAGCGTCGGGTCAGCTCGCAAGTGTCCGGGTCCATGCCGGCACGCGGCGGATCGACGAATACGCTGCCGAACTCGTAGCTCTTGAGGTCGATGCCTTGCAGGCGACGGAACGGGCGCACTTCGTTCAGCGCTTCGGTCAGTTCTTCGGCGGACAGTCGCACCAGCGTGACGTTATCCACAGCGTTTTCGCTGAGGTTGCTCAGTGCGGCATTGACCGAGGTCTTACTGATTTCGGTCGCCAGCACTTTGCGCACACGGGTGGCGAGCGGCAGGGTGAAGTTGCCGTTGCCGCAATACAGCTCCAGCAGGTCGTCAGTGCGATCGCCCAGTGCGTCGTATGCCCAGTTGAGCATCTTCTGGTTCACCGTGCCGTTAGGCTGGGTGAATGCGCCTTCGGGCTGGCGATAGCTGAAGGTACGGCCGCCGACGTCGAGTTTCTCCACCACGTAATCGTGGCCGATGACTTCGCGCTTGCCCTTGGAGCGACCGATGACGCTGACCTTGAGATCAGCGGCCAACTGAGTAGCCGCCGCATGCCAGTGCTCGTCCAGCGGACGGTGATAGCACAGGGTGATCATCGCATCGCCGGCCAGAGTAGTCAGGAACTCCACTTGGAACAGCTTGTGGCTCAGCGCCGAACTGGCCTGCCACGCCGCTTTGAGCTGCGGCATCAGCTGGTTGATGCGCAGGCTGGCGATCGGGAATTCTTCGATCAGGATCGGCGTGCGTTTGTCGTCCTGGGAGAACATTGCGTAGTGCCGCTCGCCGGCCTCGCGCCACAGGCGGAATTCGGCGCGCAGGCGGAAGTTCTGCAGCGGCGAGTCGAACACAGTCGGCTCTGGCGCATCGAACGGGGCGAGCAGGTCACGCAAGCGCGTGACCTTTTCTTCGAGCTGAGTGGCGTAGGCCTGGGAATCGAAAGTCATGCGTTGAACCAACCCAACTTGATCACGAACAGAATCGACAGGATCACCAGCGCCGGGTTCAGCTCACGGGCGCGGCCCGACAGCAGCTTGATCACGGTCCAGGAAATGAAGCCGAAGGCGATGCCGTTGGCGATCGAATAGGTAAACGGCATCGCCAGTGCGGTGACCACCACCGGTGCGGCAACGGTGATGTCTTCCCAGTCGATTTCCGCCAGGCCCGAAGTCATCAGCACGGCGACGAACAGCAGCGCCGGTGCAGTGGCGAAGGCAGGCACGCTGGCAGCCAGTGGCGAGAAGAACAGTGCCAGCAGGAACAGCAGCGCGACAACGATGGCCGTCAGACCGGTGCGGCCGCCCGCACTGACGCCGGCGGCGGATTCAATGTAGCTGGTGGTGGTCGAGGTGCCCAGCAGCGAACCGGCCATGGCCGCGGTGCTGTCAGCGATCAGCGCACGGCCCATTTTCGGCATGTGGCCGTCCTTGCCCATCAGGCCGGCACGCTTGGCGACGCCGATCAGGGTGCCGGAGTTGTCGAACAGGTCGACGAACAGGAAGGCGAAGATCACGCTGACCAGACCGATGTCCAGCGCGCCTTTGATGTCCAGTTGCATGAAAGTCGGGGCCAGCGAAGGCGGCATCGAGGTCACGCCGCCGAACGGGGTGAAGCCCATGGCGATCGACACGATGGTCACCGCCAGAATGCCGATCAGTACCGCGCCGCGTACTTTCAACGCTTCGAGGCCGACGATCAGGGCGAAACCGAGGGTCGCGAGGATCGGCGCCGGCGCTTTCAGGTCACCGAGGCCGACCATGGTCGCCGGGTTGCTGACCACGATGCCGGCGTTGTGCAGGGCGATCAGCGCGAGGAACAGGCCGATACCCGCGGCAATCGCCGAACGCAGCGGCAGCGGGATGCTATTGATGATCCATTCACGAATGCGGAAGATCGACAGCAGGAAGAAACACACCGCCGAAATGAACACCGCGCCCAGCGCCACTTGCCAGGTGTGGCCCATGTGCAGGACCACGGTGTAGGTGAAGAAGGCGTTCAGACCCATGCCCGGTGCGAGGGCGATCGGGTAATTGGCGATCAGGCCCATGATGGTCGAACCGATCGCGGCGGCCAGGCAGGTGGCGACAAACACCGCGCCCTTGTCCATGCCGGTCTCGCCGAGAATGCTCGGGTTGACGAACAGAATGTAGGCCATGGCCAGGAAGGTCGTGACGCCCGCCAGAATCTCGGTACGCACGTTGGTGTTGTGTGCCTTGAGTTGAAACAGCCTTTCCAGCATGTCTGCTCCCCGTGGCGCGCGCGGCGCCGTGAATGTATCGACCTCAACAGCAAAGCACAGACCGTCGCAAGCGCCTGGGAATTTATGGTGGGCCGGAAAAAGCCGCGCATCATACCAGCAGCGTGAGCAAGATGGCGGTTGTTGGTGCCGAACGTCGTCGAAGTTTTGCCACAGCGCCAACTGCGCCATACTGCGCGCTGATTTTATCGGGGTGGGGAATGCATGGGTACGCGCGGGATGAAGGCTTGGGGTTTGATCGCAGCAATGATGACCGTGGCTCCCGCAGCACTGGCCGCCTCGGCGCAGCCGTTGACGCAAGTGAAAGTGATCAAGGTCCAGTCGCCGGCCTGTGGTCTGGAAGACATCGCTGACGGGCAGACCCAGACCCAATGCAATCACGCCGGGCCGAGCATCAAGGTGTACGTTCTGGAAATCGGTTATGGCCAGAATCAGCCACAGGCCACACTCGACGGCTTTGAAGTGAACGGTACGCGGGCGCCGGTGTGTGCCTTCGATAACGGCAACCTGACCGAATGCACACCCGGCCGCAATACCGTAGGCTCGCTGTACACCTTCGATCTGGCGGGCAAGCAGGAAGGCACGTTCAGCTTCAGCAATACCTCGATCAACGCGCCACGCAATACGTTGTCGGCTCAGCTTTACATCAAGTAACGGCTTTCGCTGAACGGGGCCGGGCAAAGCTGACTACGCTTTGAAGACCCTTCAGTGGAAAACGCCCATGACCTTTAGAGCCCTGATTACCCTCGCCGAGGGCATCGATGATCTGCAAAGCGTGACCCTGATCGACGTGCTGCGCCGCGCCGGCATCGAAGTCGTGGCAGCCAGCATCGAAGGCCGGCGCATGCTGACCTGCGCGCGCGGCACGCGTCTGACCGCGGACGGCATGCTGGTCGATGTGCTGGCGCAGACCTTCGACCTGATCGTCCTGCCCGGCGGCGCCATCGGCGCGCAACACCTCGCGGCGCATCAGCCGCTGCAACAACTGCTCAAGGACCAGGCCAGCGCCGGACGCCTGTTCGCCGCCATCGCCGAATCCCCGGCCATCGCCCTGCAAGCCTCAGGTCTATTACGCCAACGACGCATGACCTGCCTGCCGAGTGCCAGCCATCAACTGTCGGGCTGTACGTTTGTTGATCAACCAGTGGTGGTCGATGGCAATTGCATCACCGCGCAAGGCTCAGGCGGCGCACTGGAGTTTGCCCTGACGCTGGTTGAGCAACTGGGCGGCAAGGCGTTGCGGGGCAGGGTGGCGGGGGAGATATCGGGTTGATGGGATCAGGCATGGGCCGCAATAGGCGCAATTGCCGGTTGCTCCCGATGCTCTGCTTGCCACAGATCGTAATCCGTTTGCACGCCTAGCCAGACGCGCGCCTTGCCAATTCCTGCACGCTCAAGGCGTACAGCCAGATCCGGGCTGATCGGCGCATGGCCGTGCAGCACGCGGGAAAGGTGAGGGCGGGCGAAACCGAGGTGTCGGGCCAATTCGGTCACGCTGATGCCAAGCTCGGGCAAGACATCCATCAGCAGTGTTTCACCAGGGTGTGGCGGGTTGTGCATGGGGACCCTGAAGGATTTGATCATGGCTGCGAGTGTAAGGCGATACATTACACTCTGTGCGGTAATTATGTACCGCACCTTTGCGGAAAATTTGTGTTTGTCAGGCTGATTTCAAACCTTCGCCTCTTCCACCGGAACATGCATCCGGTCGCGGTTGGCCAGGGTCGGGAACAGTTTGATCCACGTGCCGGTGACCACCAGGGTGCCGATTCCGCCCATCACCACTGCTGGCACGGTGCCGAACCAGTGGGCGGTGAGGCCGGACTCGAACTCGCCGAGCTGATTCGAAGCGCCGATGAACAGGCCATTGACCGCGCTGACCCGACCGCGCATTTCGTCCGGGGTTTCCAGTTGCACGAAGGAGGCGCGGATCACCATGCTGATCATGTCTGCCGCGCCCAGGACCACCAGCACCGCCAGCGAAAACCAGAACGAAGTCGACAGGCCGAAGGCGATGGTTGCAACGCCGAACACGCCGACTGCGGTGAACATCACCCGACCGACGTTACGCTCAACCGCGAATCGCGCCAGGAACAGCGACATCCCCAACGCGCCGACGGCCGGCGCCGAACGCAGCAGGCCCAGCCCCCACGGACCGGTGAGCAGGATGTCCTTGGCAAACACCGGCAGCAGCGCGGTGGCGCCTCCAAGCAGCACGGCGAACAGGTCCAGCGAGATCGCCCCTAGAATGTCCGGACGGCTGCGAATGAAGCGGATCCCCGCCAGCAATGAATCCAGCGTGGCTTTGCCTTTGTTCAGCGGCGTCTGTCGCGCGGGCAGGTTGAGCATCAAGGTGCAGGCGATGACGTACAGCAGCACCGTCGGGCCGTAGACCCAGACGCTGCCGAACGCATAAAGCAGACCGCCAAGAGCCGGTGCGACGATGGTGGCGGACTGTTGCGCCGATTGCGCGGCAGCGACCGCTCGTGGGAACAGTGCCGTGGGCACGATGCTCGGCAGCAGCGCCTGAGTGGTCGGCATTTCGAAGGAGCGCGCCGCACCGAGCAGGAAGGCGAGGATAAAGATCATTTCCCGGGTGACATGGTCGGTGGCACTGCCAATGGCCAACGCCAGCGCGATCAAAGCCTGCAACGACTGACAGATCGCCGCCACCCGACGTCGGTCATAACGGTCGGCGACATGCCCGGTGTGCAGCATGAACAGCACCCGTGGCGCGAACTCGACCAGACCGACCAGACCCAGGTCGAGCACGTTGCCGGTCAACTGGTACAGGTTCCAGCCGATCGCCACGGTGAGCATCTGAAAGCCGCTGGCCGTGAAGATCCGCGCAAACCAGAACGCGAGAAACGGACGGTGGTGACGTAACAGCAGGGGCTCTTGGCTGGGCATCTGAAGGCAGGTCTGGCTCGGGGGAGAACTGGGAGGTTATCACCTGTCTGTAACAGGAAGTTGCCATGACAAAAAATTTAGTTAGGCAGATACCTATCGTTCCGTTGCATCCCGCATTCCATTGTGGCGAGGGGATTTATCCCCGATCGGCTGCGCAGCAGTCGTAAAAATCAACGGCGCAACCAAAAGGCAGAATGTATCCGGGGGCTGCTTCGCCGCCCATCGGGGATAAATCCCCTCACCACAAGGGATCGAGATGCCTCAGAACCTGTCTTTCAGGCCATTCCCCGATCCTGAGGCAACTTGTCACGCGGCAAACGACCACGCGGTTCTTCGTCGGAAATGGGACTACTCTTTCAACGTTGCTTGATCCAGATCAAGACCCTCCCGGGCCATGCTCTGGTGGCCAGTCGGCCAGACTCCCTGCGTTGCGATGGTTATTAAAAAGAACGAATCAGAATTCGCCGCACTCCATATCGTGGGGGCAGTAGGTGCAAGGGCCACAAGCCCCGACGCCGGTATTACCTGACAGAGGAAGACTTATGTTCGGCTTAGAGGCACTCGATCTCGCCCGAATCCAGTTCGCGTTCACGATCTCGTTCCACATCCTGTTCCCGGCCATCACCATTGGTCTGGCGAGCTACCTGGCGGTGCTCGAAGGCCTGTGGCTGAAGACCCGCAATGACACCTACCGGGATCTCTACCACTTCTGGTCGAAGATATTTGCCGTCAACTTCGGCATGGGCGTGGTGTCCGGGCTGGTCATGGCTTATCAGTTCGGCACCAACTGGAGCCGTTTCTCCGACTTCGCCGGCGCCGTCACCGGGCCGTTGCTGACCTATGAAGTGCTCACGGCATTCTTCCTTGAGGCCGGTTTTCTCGGCGTGATGCTGTTCGGCTGGAACAAGGTCGGGCGTGGCCTGCACTTCTTCTCCACGGTGATGGTGGCGATCGGCACGCTGATCTCGACGTTCTGGATCCTCGCCTCCAACAGCTGGATGCAGACCCCGCAGGGCTTCGAAATCGTCAACGGTCAGGTGATCCCGACCGACTGGCTGGCGATCATTTTCAACCCGTCGTTCCCGTATCGCCTGATGCACATGGCGACAGCGGCGTTCGTCGCCACGGCATTCTTTGTCGGCTCGTCGGCGGCGTGGCACCTGCTGCGTGGCAAAGACAACCCGGCCATTCGCACCATGCTGTCGATGGCGATGTGGATGGCGCTGATCGTCGCGCCGATCCAGGCGGTCATCGGTGACTTCCACGGCCTCAACACCCTTGAGCATCAGCCAGCGAAAATCGCTGCAATCGAAGGCCACTGGGAAAACAAAGGCGACGAAGCGACGCCGCTGATTCTGTTCGGCTGGCCGGACATGAAAGAAGAGCGCACCAAATTCGCCGTAGAAATTCCGTATCTGGGCAGCCTTATCCTGACCCACTCGCTGGACAAGCAAGTGCCGGCGCTCAAGGAATTTCCGCCGCAAGACCGGCCGAATTCGACCATTGTGTTCTGGTCGTTCCGGGTCATGGTCGGCCTCGGTTTCCTGATGATCTTCACCGGGCTGTGGAGCCTGTGGTTGCGCAAGCGTGATTCGCTCTACACCTCCCGGCCGTTCCTGTACCTGGCGTTGTGGATGGGGCCGTCCGGCCTGATCGCGATCCTGGCGGGCTGGTTCACCACTGAAATCGGCCGTCAGCCATGGGTGGTCTACGGGTTGATGCGTACGGCGGATGCCTCGTCCAACCACAGCTTCCTGCAGATGAGCATCACCCTGATCACCTTTGTCGTGGTGTATTTCGCCCTGTTCGGTGCAGGTCTCGGCTACATGATGCGTCTGGTGCGCAAAGGGCCGAAGATCAGCGAAGGCGCCGAGACGCCGGACGGTGGTCCGGGCAAGAAACGCACCCCGGCGCGTCCGTTGTCCGCAGCCGACGATCCGGCCGAGGGCGAGCACGAAGACAACACTCGCTTGACCAAGGAGATTTGACTCATGGGTATTGATCTTCCGCTGATCTGGGCCGTGATCATCATCTTCGGCATCATGATGTACGTGGTCATGGACGGCTTTGACCTGGGTATCGGCATTCTCTTCCCGTTCATCCCGGGCAAAACCGATCGTGACGTGATGATGAACACTGTGGCCCCGGTGTGGGACGGCAACGAAACCTGGCTGGTACTGGGCGGCGCTGCGCTGTTTGGCGCGTTCCCGCTGGCCTATTCGGTGGTGCTCTCGGCGCTATATCTGCCGCTGATCTTCATGTTGATCGGGCTGATTTTCCGCGGTGTGGCGTTCGAGTTCCGCTTCAAGGCCAAGGATCACAAGCGTCATCTTTGGGACAAGGCGTTCATCGGCGGCTCGGTGGCGGCGACCTTCTTTCAGGGCGTGGCGCTCGGGGCGTTCATCGACGGCTTGCCAGTGGTCAATCGGCAATACGCCGGCGGCTCGCTGGACTGGCTGACACCGTTCACCCTGTTCTGCGGCGCCGCGCTGGTGGTGGCCTACGCCCTGCTCGGCTGCACCTGGCTGATCATGAAGACCGAAGGCAAGCTGCAGGAGCAGATGCACAATCTGGCGCGGCCGCTGGCGTTCGTGCTGCTCGCGGTGATCGGCATCGTCAGCCTGTGGACGCCGCTGGCCCATCCGGAAATCGCCACACGCTGGTTCAGCACGCCGAATCTGTTCTGGTTCCTGCCGGTGCCGATTCTGGTGCTGGTCACCCTCTATGGGTTGATCCGCGCCGTGGCGCGCAATGCCAACTACAAGCCGTTCCTGCTGACCCTGGTGCTGATTTTCCTCGGCTACAGCGGTCTGGGCATCAGTCTGTGGCCGAACATCGTGCCGCCGTCGATCTCGATCTGGGACGCCGCCGCACCGCCGCAGAGCCAAGGCTTCATGCTGGTCGGTACGCTGTTCATCATCCCGTTCATCCTGGGCTACACCTTCTGGAGCTACTACGTGTTCCGCGGCAAGGTCACCCATGAAGACGGTTACCACTGACGTGTAGGAGCTACGGCACGCTGCGATCTTTTGCTTTTGCGGAGCAAATAATCGCAGCTTGTTTCACTCAGCATTGCTGCGGCACGAATCAACTGAGGAACGATGCAATGAACGGCAAACATTCCCTGCACGAGATTGAGCAAGCCGAAAAAAAGCCGCTGTGGCAGCGGCTCGGCTGGTTGGCCCTGATCTGGATCGGTAGCGTCGGCGCGCTGTTCATCGCCGCCAGTCTGATGCGCCTGTTCATGAACGCAGCCGGCCTGACCACGCACTGATACATCCCGTCCCGTTGCCCTTGGGCACGGTTTATGACCCTCTGTACCGCAGAGGGTTTTTTTTGCCTGGGGTTTACTTGCGGGCCTTGAGAATCACGAACTTCGGCGTGGCCGCTACTTGCTCGATGCCACGGAACAGCCGCGCCAGTTTGCTGTGATAACCCAGGTGCCGGTTGCCGACGATGTACAGCGCGCCGCCCACTACTAACGCTTCACGGGCCTGCTGGAACATGCGCCAGGCGAGGAAGTCGCCGACCACCTGTTGTTGGTGGAACGGCGGATTGCACAGCACCACGTCCAGCGACTGCGGCTCCTGGCCGGCCAGACCATCGCCGGCGCGCACGATGACTTCACGCTCGCCGAGGGCCGCGCGCCAGTTTTGCGCGGCCGATTGCACGGCCATGAACGATTCGTCGACCAGTGTGTAATGCGCGTCCGGGTTGTGCAGTGCACTGGCGATGGCGAGTACGCCGTTGCCGCAACCAAGGTCGGCGACCCGGGCGCTGCCCAGACTCTTCGGCAGGTGCGGGAGAAAAGCCCGGGTGCCGATATCCAGGCCTTCACGGCAAAACACGTTGGCGTGGTTGAGCAGCTCGATGGCTGGATCATCGAGCCGATAGCGTGAAGGGTAGGGCGAAGTCGCCGGAGCTTTGGCCTCGGGTGTGGCAATCAGCAGGCGGGCCTTTTTCACCGCCAGCGAAGCCTGCACCGGGCCGATGTAGCGTTCCAGCAGATCCCCGGCCGCACGTGGCAGGTGCTTGACCATGGCCGCCGCCACCACTTCAGCACCGGGCGCCAGTTGCCCTTGCAGGCGAATCAGCTGTTCTTCCAGCAGCGCGAGGGTCTTCGGGACACGGATCAGCACCCGGTCAAACGGCCCGACCAATGGCTCGCTGGCTGCGATGCCGCGCACTGTGTCGAACGCCAAACCATTGCGTACCAGATTCTTTTCCAGGCCCTGAAATGCCAGAAACGAGTCGCCACTGCTGCTGACCCGAACCTTGCCGACGAGACTCGCCGCCAACGCTCCGAAACTGTCGTTGAGCACCAGCACTCGGGTCTCGGCCGTCGGTTGCTGGGACGCCAGATGATTGAGCAGGTATTCGTCAGCCGCATCGAAGGCTTGCAGCGGTTCATTCTGCTGTTCGGGCTGGCGGATCAGGTCGAGTTGGGCGAAGGGCGTTTCGAGCAAAGGCATGGGGCGAGAACTCTGGTTAATCAACGGGTGGTTCGCAGCCCAGGGTGTCGCGGCGGAACCGTCCGAGTGGACATCGGTGTCTGACTCACACCATCACTCAGGAAGGTCGCAAATGGTACGTTCTTTTTCGCGCAAATACTCGCTGGTTTTAGGCGGTAGGGTGGTCGAGCAGGCCGCATTGGCTGGCCTTGGAGACGGCGGAAATCTTGTTGCAGACGTTCAGTTTGAGAATCACGTTTTGCACGTGGTAGTTCACGGTCCGCTCGCTTAGACAGAGAATCCGGGCAATCTCGTAGGCTGTCTTGCCCAGAGCCGAGAGCTGCAGCACTTCCAGTTCCCGCGTCGAGAGCTGCGGCTGCGAAGTTTTTTTGAGCGGTTTGGGCAGGGTACTGGCAACCACTTCACTCAGATGGCTGGACGCGTAAAGCATATAGCCGAAGTGCTCGTACAGTTCGAGCGGGCTCAACTGGCCGGTGTTTCGCGCAAAGCTGAGGGTGCTGCACAGTCCAGTGGATTCATGGTGGAACGACTGAGACCAGCCATGGCGCAATCCATGTTGCTGCTTTGCGTTCCACAGTTGCGGGGTTTGCGAATACACCTGTTCGGTCCAGACGATAGGCAACATTGAGTGATTGCAGTGTGCTATTACCGGGTCGATATTGATGTAATGTTTTTCTTCATAGAGTTCATTCCACTGCTGAGGATAGTTATTGATTTGCAAGGCTTTAAAGTCAGCGGTCCGATTAATTGACGTCAATGAGATAGCGCAAAAACTGAAACCAATGTTTTGGGCAAATCCCAGCAATATCGGATAAGCGGTCTCTATTTCTCTTGCGAAAGTCAGTTGCGTTAATTGCGACTCCTTCCACATTTTCATCACAAAACTCTCCATGAGTCATTTCGGGGGTGCCTTGTTGGATCCAAAGAATCCTGCACGCTTCCGAGTGTAGGACATGTCCTACATTCAGCGTTGGATTTTTTTGCTCTTTGAAAAGAGTTATTGCTCACAAGAAAGTTATTAGTTTGCGTGCGCGCGATATATTTGAGTTGTCATTCAATGATGGCGCTGGATGACTGTTACGGATGATTTTATTTCTCAGTTACTTCGTCGCCTGAGATGACCTGATAAAACACGGGTGTTTATAGAGGGCGATTGGGGCGAAACTGTCAGGGTCCGTTCAGTGGAGTACCTCATGACTGCCAGCACAGAGAAATTCACCACCCAGACCTTGCTTGATGTGCAGCCCTTGACCCCAAGTCTGTTTACCTTGCGTACCACGCGCGACCCGGGTTTCAGATTCCGCGCCGGGCAGTTCGCCCGCCTCGGGGTGACCAAACCTGATGGCAGCACGGTGTGGCGTGCCTATTCGACGGTTTCCTCACCCTTCGATGAGTTTCTCGAATTCTTTTCCATTGTCGTGCCCGGAGGTGAGTTCACCGGCGAACTGAGCCGCCTGCATCCGGGCGATAAATTGCTGGTGGAGCGCCAGGCGTTTGGCTACCTGACGCTGGACCGTTTTGTCGACGGTCGCGATCTGTGGCTGTTATCCACAGGGACCGGGGTTGCGCCGTTTCTATCGATCCTGCAGGACTTCGAAGTATGGGAGAAGTTTGAGCGAATCATCCTGGTGTACAGCGTGCGTGAAGCCCGGGAACTGGCCTATCGGGCGCTGATCGATGGCTTGGCCCAGCGTGATTATCTGGCGGAGCACGCGCACAAACTGCAGTTCATACCGACCGTTACCCGCGAACAGGTTCCGGGCGCCCTGCACGGTCGCATCACTCATTTGATTGAAAGCGGTGAGCTGGAGCGCGTTGCGGGGGTGGCAATGACCGCCGAGCACTCGCGTGTGATGTTGTGTGGCAATCCACAGATGATCGACGACACCCGGGCGCTGCTCAAACAACGCCACATGAGCCTGAGCCTGACGCGGCGACCGGGGCAGGTGGCGGTGGAAAACTATTGGTAAAAAAAACGGCGCCATCAGGCGCCGTGTTCGTTTATCTCGCGGTCATGGCCGGTTGTTCTGGGCCTTGAGCAGATCGCGGATCTCGCCGAGCAGTTCTTCTTCCTTGGTCGGAACCGGTGGCAGGGAAGGGGCCACGGCTTCTTCACGCTTGAGGCGGTTGATGGCTTTTACCCCCATGAAGATCGCGAAGGCGACGATCACGAAGTCGAGGATGCTCTGGATGAATTTACCGTAAGCCAGAACCACTGCCGGGGCCGAGCCTTCGGCGGCCTTGAGCGTAATGGCCAGATCACTGAAGTCCACCCCACCGATCAACAGGCCGATTGGCGGCATGATCACGTCACCGACAAACGATGAAACGATTTTGCCGAAGGCGGCACCGATGATGATACCGACGGCCATGTCGACCACATTGCCTTTGACCGCGAAGGCCTTGAACTCACTTAGCACGCCCATAGGTTATTCCTTGTTACAGATGAGGTTGGTGTACGCAGTGTAAATCAGCAAAACGCGTCCTGCGCGCAACACCTTCTTACAATGCCCGTTTTTATCGACACATGGATCAACGATTAGTTTGCAAAGTGCCACTAATCGCGCGCGGAATACGCCGTAACTCGCTGGTAGGGAAGCCAAAATTTTCAATCATTGGCTTACGAACTTTCTATTTATGTTCGCAGACATAGCCCTCTAGCCTTTGGTTGGCGCACCTGGATGCGCCCAAAAAAACCAGAGGAACCTGATATGAACTCTACCCTTGGATTGGGGGCTTTTCCCCATCGCCGTACGCTCGGTGTACTGACCGCCAGCCTGTTGACCTTCTCCGTGCACGCCGCGCCCCTGACCCGGGATAACGGCGCAGCGGTCGGCGACAACCAGAATTCGCAGACTGCCGGCGCCACCGGCCCGGTACTGCTGCAGGATGTGCAACTGATCCAGAAACTGCAGCGTTTCGACCGTGAGCGCATTCCCGAGCGTGTGGTGCATGCGCGCGGCACGGGCGCCCACGGTACGTTCACGGTAACCAACGACCTCAGCGATCTGAGCAAGGCCAAGGTGTTTACCGCCGGCCAGGTGACGCCGGTGTTCGTACGCTTCTCTGCCGTGGTGCATGGCAACCACTCCCCGGAAACCCTGCGCGATCCGCGGGGCTTCGCCACCAAGTTCTACACCGCCGATGGCAACTGGGACCTGGTGGGCAACAATTTCCCGACGTTCTTCATTCGCGATGCGATCAAATTCCCGGACATGGTGCATGCCTTCAAGCCTGATCCGCGAACCAACCTGGACGATGACTCGCGCCGTTTCGACTTCTTCTCTCACGTCCCGGAAGCCACCCGCACGCTGACCGAGCTGTACTCCAACTCGGGAACGCCAGCCAGTTATCGGGAGATGGATGGCAACGGTGTACACGCCTACAAGTTGGTCAATGCCAAAGGTGAAGTGCACTACGTGAAGTTTCACTGGAAGAGTTTGCAGGGCATTAAAAACCTGACGCCAAAACAAGTCGCAACGGTTCAGAGTCAAGACTACAGTCATATGACTAACGATCTGGTTACCAATATCAACAAAGGTAACTTCCCGAAGTGGGACTTGTACGTTCAAGTGCTGAATCCGCAAGATTTGTCCAAGTTTGATTTTGATCCATTGGACGCCACCAAGATCTGGCCCAATGTTCCAGAACGGAAAGTTGGACAAATGGTGTTGAATCGTAATCCGGCCAACGTATTCCAGGAAACCGAACAAGTTGCCATGGCGCCGGCCAATGTTGTTCCAGGTATCGAACCTTCCGAAGACCGTTTGTTACAAGGTCGTGTGTTCTCTTATGCCGATACGCAGATGTACCGCTTGGGTGCCAACGCCCTGCAATTGCCGATCAATGCGCCGAAAGTTGCGGTGAACAATGGCAATCAGGATGGTGCGATGAACTTCGGCGCCAGCCAGTCCGGCGTCAACTACCAGCCAAGCCGTCTGCAACCGCGTGAGGAGACACAGAGCGCGCGTTACAGCCAGCTGGCGCTGGCGGGCAGCACGCAGCAGGCGAAGATCCAGCGTGAGCAGAACTTCAAGCAGGCCGGTGATCTGTACCGCTCGTTCAGCCAGCAGGAGCGTCAGGACCTGATCGACAGCTTCGGCGGCTCGCTGGCAACCACCGATGACGAGAGCAAGCACATCATCCTGTCCTTCCTTTATAAGGCTGACCCGGAATACGGGACCGGCGTGACCAAAGTGGCCAAGGGCGACCTGAGCCGGGTCAAGGCACTGGCAGCGAAACTGGTCGACTGATTTCGACGCCATGCACGCGGGGCCTGACCCAGGCCCCGTTCTGCTCAGGAGAGCGTATATGCGTACTTTTCTTCTACTGTTGCTCGGATGCCTGTCTTGGACAACGCACGCCGAGCAAAGCCCCGAGGCGATCAAGGTTCAGTTGCAGGATTATTACTTCGACGCCGCCCGACGCGGTGACGTGCCGATGCTCGAGACCTTTATCGAATCCGGTTATTCCCTTGATACCCGCGACAGCAAGGGTTACACCGCGCTGATTCTGGCGGCGTATCACGGCCAGAGCGCGGCGGTGGAGCGCTTGCTGGCGGCGGGCGCCGACGCCTGCGCGCAGGATCAGCGCGGCAACACGGCGTTGATGGGCGCTATTTTCAAGGGCGAAATGCAGATTGCCCGGCGTCTGATGGCCACCGATTGCAGCCCGGATCAACGCAACGGCGCCGGACAGACGGCGGCGATGTACGCCGGACTGTTCAAGCGCGTCGAACTGCTCGACGCGCTCAAGGCCAAGGGCGCCGACCTTGATGCCGAGGATTCGCTGGGCAACAGCGCCGCGCGTCTGGCCAACGGCGAAATCCGCACTGCCGCGCCGCGCTGAACGGTGGCTGCGTTATCATCGCGGTTTTTCCCGGGGGATCCAGATGGCCAAGGCCAAGCGCATGTACGGCTGCACCGAGTGCGGCGCAACCTTTCCCAAGTGGGCGGGCCAGTGCGGCGAGTGCGGCGCCTGGAACACCCTGACCGAAACCATGATCGAGAGCGGCGGCGCCACGGCACCCACCGGGCGCACCGGCTGGGCCGGGCAGCAGGCGCAGATCAAGACCCTGGCCGAAGTCAGCATCGAAGAGATTCCGCGCTTCTCCACCGCGTCCGGTGAGCTGGACCGGGTGCTCGGCGGCGGTCTGGTCGACGGTTCGGTGGTGCTGATCGGCGGTGACCCGGGCATCGGCAAGTCGACGATCCTGCTGCAGACCCTGTGCAACCTCGCCAAGAGCATGCCGGCGCTGTACGTCACCGGCGAAGAATCTCAGCAGCAAGTGGCCATGCGCGCGCGCCGCCTGGGCTTGCCGCAGGACCAGTTGCGGGTGATGACCGAAACCTGCATCGAAACCATCATCGCCACCGCCCGTCAGGAAAAACCCAAGGTAATGGTGATCGACTCGATCCAGACCATTTTCACCGAGCAATTGCAGTCAGCCCCCGGCGGCGTGTCGCAGGTGCGTGAAAGCGCGGCGCTGCTGGTGCGCTACGCCAAGCAGAGTGGCACGGCGATTTTCCTCGTTGGTCACGTCACCAAGGAAGGCGCGCTGGCCGGTCCTCGGGTGTTGGAGCACATGGTCGATACCGTGCTGTATTTCGAAGGCGAATCCGATGGGCGGTTGCGTCTGTTGCGCGCGGTGAAAAACCGTTTCGGTGCAGTCAACGAACTCGGTGTGTTCGGCATGACCGACAAGGGTTTGAAAGAAGTCTCCAACCCTTCGGCGATTTTTCTTACTCGCGCTCAGGAAGAAGTGCCGGGCAGTGTGGTCATGGCCACGTGGGAAGGCACCCGGCCGATGCTGGTGGAAGTGCAGGCGCTGGTCGATGACAGTCATCTGGCCAATCCGCGGCGAGTGACCTTGGGTCTGGATCAGAACCGCCTGGCGATGTTGCTGGCGGTTTTGCACCGTCATGGCGGTATTCCGACGCACGATCAGGATGTGTTCCTCAACGTGGTTGGCGGGGTCAAGGTGCTGGAAACCGCGTCCGACCTGGCGTTGATGGCGGCGGTGATGTCGAGCCTGCGCAACCGACCGTTGCCGCACGATCTGCTGGTGTTCGGCGAGGTCGGGCTGTCCGGCGAAGTACGTCCGGTGCCGAGCGGCCAGGAACGCCTGAAGGAAGCGGCCAAGCACGGCTTCAAACGCGCGATCGTGCCCAAGGGTAACGCGCCGAAAGAGGCGCCGGCCGGGTTGCAGATCATTGCCGTGACGCGGCTGGAACAGGCCCTCGACGCACTCTTCGAGTAATACAAAAAAACCTGTAGGAGCTGCCGCAGGCTGCGATCTTTTGATGTTGTTTTAGAAGCAAGATCAAAAGATCGCAGCCTTCGGCAGCTCCTACACGGATCAGATTTCGATCAGCGCGCCCAGTTCGCGTTCCAGTTCTTCCGGATCAGCGAGGTTCAGTTCTATCAACCGCCGCAAGCGCTGGATCGATTCCAGGCTGATATGCCGGCAGACAAATCCCAACTGGCCACGTTCTTCGTGGGCTAACTGCACATCCATCTCGATATCAATGTCATCGCTCAGATGAATGTCGACGAAGAAGTCTTTCTCCTTATCCCCCAGCCACGGCTCCGGCCGCTCGATCAGCAGCCCCTTGAGCGACAGATCGATCAGCTTGACCGGCCAGATGAATTGGCCCTGACTCAGCTCGGTTCTGGCATCGAACGCAATACGTTTGAAGCGACGGCGATTGGCTGGGTGTTCGCTCATGACGCAATCCTCAAAGGGGTTCGCTGACTATAGACCCCAGCGGCGGGGGCCTGCCAATCGATAAGGCGTCTAGACCAATGTCGGGGTATGGCCTTTGGCGCCAGTAGCGCTAAACTCGGGGTGGCTGTCTTTCTTGTCCACCCTGGCTGGAATAATAAAATGAAAAATAATAATAGCCTGCTACGCCACTTACCCTGGCTAGTGCTGGCAATCGTAGGAGCGTGCGCCCTGGGCGTAGTGGCATTGCGCCGAGGAGAGGCGATCAACGCCTTGTGGATCGTGGTCGCGGCCGTGGCCATTTATCTGGTTGCGTACCGTTACTACAGTTTGTTCATCGCCAACAACGTGATGCAACTCGATCCGCGTCGGGCCACCCCCGCCGTGCTCAACAACGACGGTCTGGACTACGTGCCGACCAACAAACACATTCTTTTCGGTCACCACTTTGCCGCGATCGCCGGCGCAGGCCCGCTGGTCGGTCCGGTGCTGGCGGCGCAGATGGGTTATCTGCCCGGCACGCTGTGGCTGATCGCCGGGGTGGTGCTGGCGGGCGCGGTGCAGGACTTCATGGTCCTGTTCATGTCGACCCGCCGCAACGGCCGATCCCTGGGCGACATGGTGCGCGAAGAAATGGGCCGCATCCCTGGCACCATCGCGCTGTTCGGCTGCTTCCTGATCATGATCATCATCCTCGCGGTGCTGGCGCTGATCGTGGTCAAGGCGCTGGCGGAGAGCCCGTGGGGCATCTTCACCGTGATGGCGACCATCCCGATCGCGATGTTCATGGGCATCTACATGCGCTATATCCGTCCGGGGCGCATTGGCGAGATCTCGGTCATCGGCGTGTTGCTGCTGCTCGGTTCGATCTGGCTCGGTGGGCAGATTGCCGCTGATCCGGTGTGGGCCAAGGCCTTCAGCTTCACCGGTGTGCAAATCACCTGGATGCTGATCGGTTACGGTTTTGTCGCGGCAGTGTTGCCGGTGTGGCTGATTCTGGCGCCACGTGACTACCTCTCCACGTTCCTCAAGATTGGCACTATCATCGCCCTGGCGATCGGTATTCTGGTGACCATGCCCGAGCTGAAAATGCCGGCGCTGACCCAGTTCGTCGATGGCACCGGTCCGGTGTGGAAGGGCGGTCTGTTCCCGTTCCTGTTCATCACCATTGCGTGCGGCGCGGTATCGGGCTTCCACGCGCTGATTTCTTCGGGCACCACGCCGAAGCTGCTGGATAACGAAACCAACGCCCGGTACATCGGTTACGGCGGCATGCTGATGGAATCGTTCGTGGCGATCATGGCCATGGTTGCCGCTTCGGTGATCGAACCGGGCGTGTACTTCGCCATGAACAGCCCGGCCGCGGTGGTCGGCGGTGACGTGGTGGCGGTGGCAACCGCAGTCAGCAACTGGGGCTTTGCCATTACCCCGGAAGCCCTGCAGGCCGTAGCGCATGACATCGGCGAAACCACCATCCTCGCCCGTGCCGGCGGTGCGCCGACCCTGGCGGTCGGTATTGCGCAGATCCTGCACAGTGTCCTGCCGGGTGAAAACACCATGGCGTTCTGGTACCACTTCGCGATCCTGTTCGAAGCGCTGTTCATCCTCACCGCTGTGGACGCCGGCACCCGTGCCGGGCGCTTCATGCTGCAGGACCTGCTCGGCTCCTTCGTGCCGGCGCTGAAGCGCACCGAGTCGTGGACCGCCAACCTGATTGCCACCGCCGGTTGTGTGGCGATGTGGGGCTGGTTGCTGTACCAGGGCGTGATCGATCCACTGGGCGGCATCAACACCCTGTGGCCGCTGTTCGGTATCTCCAACCAGATGCTGGCCGGTATCGCGCTGATGCTCGGCACGGTTGTGCTGATCAAGATGAAGCGTCAACGCTATATCTGGGTGACCCTGCTGCCGGCGGCCTGGCTGCTGATTTGCACCACCACCGCAGGCTTCATCAAGCTGTTCGACGCCAACCCGGCGATCGGCTTCCTGGCCCTGGCCAAGAAGTACAGCGATGCCCTGGCTGGCGGTCAGGTGATTGCACCGGCCAAGAGCATCGAGCAGATGCAGCACGTGATCTTCAACGCCTACACCAACGCAACGCTTACCACGCTGTTCCTGTTCGTGGTCTTCAGCATCCTGTTCTATGCGCTCAAGGTCGGCATCGCCGCCTGGGGCAAGAAAGAGCGTACGGATAAAGAATCGCCATTCCAGGCCCTGCCGGACGCGTAACCAGAGGATTGCACCATGTTCAATGACCTGAGTCGCCTCGGTAAATACCTCGGTCAGGCCGCGCGCCTGATGGTCGGCATGCCCGACTACGACACCTACGTCGAGCATATGCAGACCAAACACCCGGACAAACCGGTGATGAGCTACGAGATGTTCTTTCGCGAACGTCAGGAAGCGCGTTACGGTGGCAAGGGTGGGCCGAAGTGCTGTTGAGCTGACAGCCCTCGGTTGAGGTAATCCCCTGTGGGAGCGGGCTTGCTCGCGAAAGCGGAGCGTCAGTCGATGATTGTGTTGACTGATACACCGCATTCGCGAGCAAGCCCGCTCCCACAGTTGTTTTTGTGTTGTTCATTCATTTTGTGAAGGGGATCGATTTTGTCTTCTCCAATACCGGTCACGGTACTCAGCGGTTTCCTCGGCGCCGGCAAGACCACCTTGCTGCGCCATCTGCTCAAGGCCGAGCACGGTCTGAAAATCGCCGTGATCGAAAACGAATTCAGCGACGCCGGCATCGACACCCAGTTGCTGGGCGATGAGCCGGTGCAAGTCATGACCCTGGCCAACGGCTGCGTCTGCTGCACCATTCACACCGACCTGACCAAGGCCTTGTATCTGCTGCTCGAACGCCTCGACAGCGGCGAGATCGCCTTCGACCGGCTGGTGATCGAGTGCACCGGGCTGGCCGATCCGGCTCCGGTGGCGCAGACCTTTTTCATTGATGAAGAACTGCGCGAGCGTTATCTGCTCGACGGCATCATCACCCTGGTGGATGCCGCTCACGCCGACCAGCACCTGACCCAGACCATTGCCCAGGCACAGATCGGTTTCGCCGACCGTTTGCTGGTGAGCAAGACCGATCTGGTCGATGAAGCGACGCTCGGCGCACTGAACGAACGTCTGACGCGGATCAACCGGCGTGCGCCGATCCGTGTGGTCGAGCACGGCAACATCGATCTGGCGGAACTGCTCGACGTGCGCGGCTTCAATCTCAACGCTGACCTCGGTGGCGGGGTCGGTTTGCGCCCGGTAAGCAAGGCGCCCTCGATCGACCGCATCTCGAGTCTGGTGCTGCGCACTGACCAGCCGCTCGATATCGATCAGCTCAGTGAGTTCATGAATGAGTTGCTGGAAGAGCACGGCAAGCAATTGCTGCGCTACAAGGGCGTACTGAGCATCGCTGGCGAAGATCGGCGCCTGGTGTTTCAGGGCGTGCTGAAACTTTATGGTTTTGATTGGGACAGCGAGTGGGGCGAGGGAGAAGTGCGGGAAAGTGTGATTGTTTTTATTGCTGATGATTTACCGGAAGAGAAAATTCGGGCAGGGTTTGCGCGGGTTGCAGGTGTATGAGTTCAAGCGATTTGATCATTGTTTGTAACTGTTTTTTTTTGATTTCAAGTGTCTTGTTGAGCGTTTGAGCTAGTTGGCAGGTGTGAATTGGGCAGGTTTACATTTTGTTCGAATTGATAAGCGGTGGCATGGAGTATTGAGTGATAACTTGAATAAGCGCCAATCAAGGCGACTAAGTTATCAGGAGAAAAACATGCAAGAGCAAATCATGGACATGTCCGGTGAACTGGATGCCGAGTTCGAAGCTTATGTAAGTGCCAGTGATGCCAATGTCGCTGGGGAAGCCATCTGCACCAACCTCTCGTGCGGAACCCTGGGCTGCACCGTTCTGGACTGCAGCTGCTAATTATCCCCAAAGGCGAGGTGGGTCGGGATCCACCTCGCCTTTTCACGAGCGGTAGGCAATGTTGACTGATGTTTTAAGTTTCACTGAAGGTTATTCGTGCGGCGTGGGACCAGCACTCGATCAAGAAACACTTCGCAAGACTCTCGAACTTTTACACAGGAATGACGAAGCCGTTCTGTGCCATTTTGGTGTCGGCCGGGAAGCATTGCTTGAAGCTGGTTTTCTTCGTGCACACTTCGAGGGTGCCGATGATTCACTATTATTTGAAAAGCATGAAGAAGCAATTAAGACGGTTTGTCTGTTGTCCCTTGCGTGCGAGGTTGAGGGTAAAGAAAGTTTCAACAGGTTTTACGCTTCCTGGGTGGGTTACTTTAAGTATGTTTTCGAAAAACACGTCAGATACAAACATGTTAGTGGCTTGATTGATGTCACAGCGATACTGTCCGATGCAGGTGTTTATGTAACGACCCGAGTGAAATATCTTGCGGAAAAGTCGTTGGTTCATCAGTTGAACAGCCTGATAGCCGAAGGTGCCGTGCTGGATCTGGAGACGTTTGACCATGCGCTGGCGGGCGAGTCATTGCTGGACTTCCTGAGGGCCTACCCTGTACTGGTGAGGTTGCTGACGGAAATGGTCGAGGACACGGTGACCTACCTGTACAAGGTCATCGAGCATTTCGACCAGGACTTCAGTCGACTCGCGCCGGCCTTTGCATTGGACACCAGGCGCATCGACTCAATAGTCCTCGGCCAAGGAGACGCTCATGCCAATGGTGAAACGGTCTGTTTCATTGAGGTCAGTGGTCGTTCGCTGGTGTACAAGCCAAGAAGCAACCACGAAGCGATTTTTTATGGCGCCTTGCTGCAGCGTCTGCATGACCGTACCGCAGATTCCGGTTTTGCCATTTACTCACCCGTCATGGTGTCTCTGGAAAACCGTTGCTGGATGGAAAAAATAGAAAATCGGGCCTGCGAGTCGGAAGCGCAGCTGGCGGTTTTTTTTCAGCGCCTGGGCTCCCAGGTCGCGGTCATACACGCCTTGAATGGCATCGACTTTCATTACGAAAACCTGATCGCCTGCGGCAGTAGCCCGGTGATGATCGATCTGGAATGCCTGTTCACTTCGACCACCATCGATTTGCGCACCCGTCTGCCGCACAGCGGTGCGCTGTTCAAAGCCATCAAGCTCACTGGGCAGTCAGTATTTGCCAGTGGCTTCTTGCCTTATTCCGCGAGCTCGGACAATGACTACAGCGGGTTGAGCCGACAGCAGCAGTTTGCCGGAAAAAGAAACCAGTTGGTGCGGGAAAACGCTTATTACCGCTTGAAAAAGGTCGACTTCGACAGTCGCCCGGTGCTTCGGCATTTGCCGGTTTTCAATGGCGAAACGCACTCGGTTACAGACTACAAAGAGGCATTTCTGCGTGGTTTCGAGTGCGGATACGATCAAATGATCAGTCATCGCGGCGCGGTGCTCGACTTGCTCGCGCAGCATGCCGGCGCGTTGAAGACCCGTGTGCTGATCAAAAATACCCAGCGTTACGCGGACTTCATCTCGATGATGATTCATCCGCGCTTCACCCGGTGCGCCGTTCAACGGGAACTGCTGTTGGCGACCCTGTGGTCTGAACTGAGCGAAGCACTCAATGATTACGGGGTTCCCGCACATGAAATTGCCGATCTGCGGAGGGCCAACATTCCATGCTTCACGCTGCCTTTGCTTTCGAACCGCCTGCTCGATGCCCATGGTCAGGAGGTTGCTGCGTTGGCCATCGAGTCTCCGTTTGACAGTTGCCGGCGCAAGATGGAACACCTTTCCTGCGCAGACAAAGCGTTGCAAATGCATATCTTGCAAATGTGTCTGTTCCCCGTCGCCAATGAAGCGCTGCCACTCAACCGTGCACATCATTTGAAAGCAGCAAAGGTGCTGAGCAAAGCACAATATCTCGAAGGCGCCATCAGCATTCACGGGATCACGGCGAGACAGCGCATCGACGGGGAGGAAGGGGATGTCGCCTGGACATTCATGGACACCCACCCCCGAACCCGACGATCTTTCATAGCGCCCATGGGCAACGGTTTGTATAACGGGATGGGTGGCCTGGCAATTTTTTATTTGAGCTTGTTCCGGACCAGTCGGGCGCCTGGCTATTTGCGCGACGTCGAGCGTATCTTGTGTGCAATGACCCGGTCTCAAGACCATTTCCCGCACGAATCGAGCGTCAGTGCCTATTTTGGTATCACGTCCTATCTGTACGTTCTGGTCAATTATCAGCTAATCAGCGGCCATCGGTCTTACCAGGCGGTCATTGAGGAACAGCTGCTCAAACTGGGGGATTTTCCCCGGGACGGCGACGAATTCGATGTCATTCACGGTTGGTGCGGAGCCGTGATCGTATTGGTCAATTATTATCAACTTGAAAAACGCGAAACGTTACGGCCTCTGATCGAAAGGTACTCGCAGGCCATTCAATCCGCCCTGACCCTGGAAAACGGCAAGTTGCTCCTCAAGACGACGGGAAAACCGCTATGGACGGGTGTTTCCCACGGCATTTCCGGCGTGCTGATCGCGTTGGGAAAAGTCTGGGAGGTGACGAGAGATCCGCTCTTGCCAGGGGTGATCAGTCAATGGCTGCAAGCAGAGAACCGCCTCATGGCCGATGGTTTCTGGCTTGATCTGCGGGAGAACGCCGCGTCTTCGACCACGATCAAATGGTGCCATGGCGACGCGGGCATTCTGCTTTGCCGACACGGATTGCTTCAGACGATGGCGGAGGTCCTGGACGCCGACACCAGAGTCATGCTTGAGCAGGATGCACAGCGTTGCGAACGTCATGTCTGGCAGCATGGGCTCGGCTCTGGCTACAGCCTGTGTCACGGCGATTTCGGCAACCTTGTGTGCTTGCTGAGATTCTACCGTGACACTCACAACGACCGGGGTATCGCCAAGGTCAACCGCGCGCTCTCGCAGGTGGCTCACAACTTCTTCAAGGAAGACTTTCTTGAAGAGCGCAATGTCCCGGATCTGGGGTTGATGCTCGGTATTGCCGGCGTCGGTCAGGCGCTGCTGCATGCGCTGGATGACGGTTTGCCGGATGTGCTGTGCATGGACTTTGCACGATCGACGCCGCCTGCATGAGAACCTTTATTGCGGTGCGCAGCCCAGGCTTTGTTCAAGTGCATCCAGGTACTGTTTGGTCAATTGCACTGCAGTAGCGACTTCACCTTGCTCGATGGCATCCACGATCGCCGCGTGTCGCCACGAGCAGCAAGCGCTTTCAATATCGGCCGCGAAACGCGCAATCGCCATGGAGGTTAGCGGTACAAGGCTGCCGAGAAAATGCGCCAGAGGGCTATTGCCTGCGATGCGCGCCAGTTGCAGGTGGAACTCGCCGCACAGGCGGATAGCGCCTGCACGCTGACCATGCTCCAGATGTCGGCATCGAATTTCTATCAGGTCTCGTAGCGTCTTCAGGTCACCGGGGCTGTGGCGCTGGCTGGCCAGTTCCACCAATGTTGTTTCGGCCAAACGCCGTGCGTGCAGTATCTGTCGGGTCTGCTCACGGGTTGGTGTTGCGACGCGTGGGCGATGATTGGGTCGCAGGATGATCACTTGCTCGTGGTGCAGGCGTGTCAGCACCCGGCGGACTTCGCTTCGACCCGCATCGAACATCTGCCCGAGACTGTCTTCGGTAAAACGGCGGTGGGAATCAATGCGCTGGTCAACGATGGCGTCGAAGATCAGTGAATAGAGCTCATCAGCCGAGCGCTTCTGGCCCAGGGCAGGGTAGAAGGGTGGCGTCGCAGACAGAGTGCGGTCGTATTGCGCTGAGGCGCAGCTGTTCATGGCCAGTCTCCAGTTCGAAAAGGTTTTCAACTGCGCAGGTCGTCTTCCGGAATATTCAACTCGATGCCCATCCGCTGGCCTTCGCGCAGGATGTGCCGACGCATTTCGGCGCTGGCCTGAGCGCTGTTCTTGCTGCGGATGGCGCGCACCACCGCTTCGTTTTCTTCCAGGCGTTCGGCCAGATGCTCCGGCGAGTTGCGCAGCACTTCGGCGCTTTGCTTGAGGGCATTGCTGGTTTGCTGGACCACGCTCTGGAAGATCGGATTCGAGGTCAGGGTAAACAGTTCTTCGTGGAAGGCGATGTAGGCGCTGACCCCGGCCTCGCTGTCGCCCGCTTCAAGGGCTTCGCGCATGTCCATCAGGGTCAGGCGCAGTTGGCCGACCTCCTTGCTGCTGATCGACTGTGCGACCAGGCCGACGATAAACGGCTCCAGGGTGTAGCGCAGTTGCAGCACGTCTTCGAGGCTGGCGCTGGCCACCGCGCTGTCGTGGCTCTGGCTGTCACTGAGCCGGGCGTCGAGCACCACCACGCCCTTGCCCGGCATCGAACGCACCAGGCCGAGGGTTTCGAGGACGATCACCGCTTCGCGCAGGCTCGGGCGGCTGATGCCCAGTTGTTCGGCCAGTTCGCGCTGGCCCGGCAGCATCTCGCCGGAGCGCCACTGACCACGGGCGAGGGCGGCGCGGAGTTTCTCCACGACTGAGTTGACGACGGTTGATGTGGTTATCACTTGTCTAGCTCCGTAAGCCCACAGGAGATGCCGCAAACAAGATCAAAAGATCGCAGCCTGCGGCAGCTCCTACAGGGTTGAAAATCAGAACTCTTGCTGGTGCGCCGGAGTTGCTGTTTTACGCGGTTGAAAGGTGTAGCCCTGCTGACCGCTGAGTACTTTGTTTGCCCGTTGTACGTCGATGTCTTTTTCCCAGCGGGCGATGGCTACAGTGGCGACGCAGTTGCCGATCAGGTTGGTCAGCGCCCGGCCGATGCCCATGAACCAGTCTACCGCCAGCACCAGTACCAGGCCGACCACCGGAATTGCCGGGATCGCGGTCAATGTTGCCGCCAGAATCACCAGCGCCGAACCGGGGATGCCGTGGGCGCCTTTGGAGGTGATCAGCGACACCAGCAGAATCGTCAGCAGGTCGGTCATCGCCAGCGGCGTGCCGGTGGCATTGGCGATGAACACGATGGCCAGGGTCAGGTAGATCGAAAAGCCGTCGAGGTTGAACGAGTAGCCGGTGGGAATCACCAGGCCAACCGTCGAGCTGCCGATACCCAGGTGTTCGAGTTTGCGCATGATCTGCGGCAGCACGGCGTCGGACGACGCGGTGCCCATGACGATCAGCAGTTCTTCGCGCAGGTACTTGAGCAGCGGCCACATGCGCAGGCCGGAAGCCCGCATCACCAGACCGAGAATCACGCTGACGAACGCGATGCAGGTCAGGTAGAACAAACCGACCAGACTACCCAGATGCTGCAACGAATCGAGGCCGTATTTGCTGGTGGTGAAGGCGATGGCGCCGAATACGCCGATCGGCGCCAGACGCACAATCATGCCCATGATCCGGAAGATCACATGGCTCAGTTCGTTGATCAGCCGCGAAATCCCGGACGCCGCTTCACCCACCAGATTCAACGCACTGCCGAACAGCACCGAGAACAGCAGCACCTGCAGGATATTGTTGTCGGCGAAGGCCCCGATCACCGAGGTCGGGATCAGGTCCATCAGAAACTGCGTGGTGGTGTGCATGTGCTGGCCGCGTTCGGCGATGTCGCCCATGTCGGCGGCGGACAGTTGCTCCAGATGGATATTCGCACCGCTACCGATCCCGGTGCTGAAGGCGAATACCAGACCGATCACCAGTGCGATGGTGGTCAGCACTTCAAAGTAGATCACCGACTTGAGGCCGATGCGCCCGACCTTCTTCAGATCACCGGCGCCGCTGATGCCGCTGACTACCACGCAGAACACGATCAGGCCGATGAGCATCTTGATCAGTTTGATGAAGCCGTCGCCCAGCGGTTTGAGCTGAGCCGAGTATTCGGGAAGGGTCAGTCCACAGACGATGCCGAGCATCAGTCCGAGCACCACTTGAAGGAAGATTGAACGCGAGCACCATCTGAGCATGGGAGGAATCCTGGTCGGTGTCCTGGCTGCCGTGTGCGGGGCACATCAGATTCAGGACTTAATTATTGTGGTCTTACCGGTATGTCCAGTGCAGGCGCAGTCTACGCTCGGGTTTTTCTGCAATACAAGAGCAAAACCGAAAATTGGCATGACCGGTCTGACCAGTGGTGTTCCCTGGCGGTAAGCCGACCTTGATGAAAAAAAGCCCGGTCAGGAATGACCGGGCTGGATGGGACTGGCGTTATGGACTGAAACCGGATCAGTACGGCACGTTGCGCTGCAGGATATTCAGCTTGAAGTCCAGCACACCGGCGCTGCGATTCTTGTCGGTGCGGACAAACGTGCCCACCTTCGGATCATGTTTGGCCCGACTCTGCCCGGCACATAACAACGCACCGCCTCGGGTCTGGATTCTGAGGGTAGGGGAATCGGTGTCGATCTGATCGAGAGTAATGATCTTGCCCTGAGCGTTGAGCAAGTTGAACGTGGTCTGATCGCCGTCTTCGGTGGCATAAGCGTTCAGGAAGTCTTTTTCTTCCCGGCTGAGGGTTCTGTAGTAATACTCGCCTGGGGTGAAAATATAAATCGTGTAATAGTCGTTGTGGCAGCGGAAGTAAAAGGTCAGGGCATTCGGTGCAACATTCGGCTTGAGGAACAGATAGTTCGAAACGTCAATATGATGAGAGAACGTGAAGGCTTCATAGTCAGGACGTGGCGTGGTGATCTTTCTGCCATACGTCAGTCTCGGGAAGTGCGGGTAGCCATAACGGGTGCTCAATGTCGCAGTAAAGGATTTTTCCTGGTTGGTACTCATGGCGTTGCTCTTTTATTGATTGTGGAAATATAAACAGCCGGGCTGCTTATTGCGTAAGTAGTGAATGTCTGGGAAGTGCTGTCAGACTTCGTCGGGATCGTTGAGGAAAGCTGCGTTGCGCTCGGTGATGCGCAGCGTGAAGGGCAGGCCTTCGTTTTTCGTATCGGCGAGGTAGCTGTACGGCGCGCCTCGGCGACGCAGGGCGCTTATTTGCCCGGCGTTTCGGGCTTTGAGCCGAACATGCTGGGTGTCACCGCGCATGTCTTGCAGCGTGATGATTCGATTGTCCAGGCTCAGCAGATTGAAAGACGTGGTGTCGCCGCCCGCTGGCAGAAAGGCGCCCAGCACCCCCGCAGCATCTTTGCTGAGGCAATAGCCGCTGTGGGTGGCGTGAGCGCGGATATACAGGTGGTAGTAGTCGTCCGTACAGCGCAAGTAAAGCTGTAAGGGTTGAGCATGGGTTGTTTCGCCGAGCGGGCGACGGCCCAACAAGTGGGCGTCATTGAGTACAGCGGCGGCGCCGGTATAGAAACCACCCGAGAATAAAGTGCTGTTGCGCAAGATTGGCGTGTCATACAGTGAACCAAGAAGGTTCAGATGATGCTGGTAAAGTGTAAGTGTGGCGAAAAAGGATTTCTGTCTGTTAGTTGTCATGGGCTCTTCCTTGAGCTGTTCTGTTGGAGTTTGAAGGTGTTGAGTTTTTAAGGGTGCCTGTATTTGCTCTGTGTGTTTGAACAGTAACAGCAAAGTTTTTATAGTGTTCGATTGTTTAATAAGTTTGTTGTTTCAAGTTTTAAATGAAGATTGCCTGAAGTTGGACTTTGTCTTTCGCACAGGCGAAAAAAAACCGGCCATCACTGGCCGGTTTTTCATGCTGCTGGTTTAACGTCGCAATTAAGCGCCGTACACCGGCAGTTTCTTGCAGATGGCTTTGACTTTCTCACGAACGGCGTCGATCACCGCTTCGTTGTTCAGGTCAGCCAGGATGTCGCAGATCCAGCCGGCCAGCTCTTTGCACTCGACTTCCTTGAAACCGCGAGTGGTGACAGCCGGGGTACCGAAGCGCAGACCGGAAGTGACGAACGGCGAGCGTGGATCGTTAGGCACGGAGTTCTTGTTCACGGTGATGAACGCTTTACCCAGAGCGGCGTCGGCGTCTTTACCGGAGATGTCCTGCTTGATCAGCGACAGCAGGAACAGGTGGTTCTTGGTACCGCCGGAAACCACGTCGAAACCGCGCTCGATGAACACCTCGGCCATGGCCTGGGCGTTCTTCACCACTTGTTGCTGGTAGGCCTTGAACTCAGGCTGCAGCGCTTCCTTGAAGCAGATCGCTTTAGCGGCGATCACGTGCTCCAGCGGGCCACCCTGGGCGCCCGGGAATACTGCGGAATTGAGTTTCTTCTCGATGTCGGCGTTGGCGCGCGCCAGGATCAGGCCGCCACGTGGACCGCGCAGGGTCTTGTGCGTGGTGGTGGTGACCACGTCAGCGAACGGCACCGGGTTCGGGTAGACACCAGCGGCGACCAGACCGGCCACGTGCGCCATGTCGACGAACAGGTAGGCACCGACTTTATCGGCGATTTCGCGGAAACGCGGGAAGTCCAGGATCTGCGAGTAGGCAGAGAAACCGGCCACGATCATTTTCGGCTTGTGCTCAACCGCCAGACGCTCGACTTCGTCGTAGTCGATCAGGCCGTTGGCGTCGATGCCGTACTGCACCGCGTTGTACAGCTTGCCGGAGGACGAAACGCTGGCGCCGTGGGTCAGGTGACCGCCGTGGGCAAGGCTCATGCCCAGAATGGTGTCGCCACCTTGCAGCAGGGCCAGGTAGACCGCAGCGTTGGCTTGCGAACCGGCGTGCGGCTGAACGTTGGCGTAATCGGCGCCGAACAGTTCCTTGGCGCGGTCGATGGCCAGTTGCTCAACCACGTCGACATACTCGCAACCACCGTAGTAGCGCTTGCCCGGGTAGCCTTCGGCGTATTTGTTGGTCAGTACCGAGCCTTGAGCTTCCATCACCGCAGGGCTGGTGTAGTTTTCCGAAGCGATCAGCTCAATGTGCTCTTCCTGGCGCTGAGCTTCTTGCTCCATGGCGGCAAAGAGATCGGCGTCGTACTTGGCAATAGTCAAATCACGGCTGAACATGGCGGTCCTCAAGGATCGGGGGCAGAAAAGGGGGGCATTCTAACTCAACGGGTTTTGGATGGCATATGAAACGACATCATGTCGCAGACAAGTGGCGTTCATGACAGATGTGCGGTGCTTTTGAGGGCCCCATCGCTGGCAAGCCAGCTCCCACAATGACTGTATTTCAGCCTGAGAATATTGATCCATGGCAAGTCCCTGTGGGAGCTGGCTTGCCAGCGATGGCAGCGCCACGGATCTTCAGTCGAACATGAACAGCGCATCATTGCTGAACTGCGCTTCAAACCGGCTCGCCGGCATCGGCCGACCGAACAGATAGCCCTGCACCTCGTCGCAACCATGCTCGCGCAGGAAGTCCAGTTGCTCATGGGTTTCCACGCCCTCGGCGATCACCGCCAGATTCAGGCTGTGGGCCATGGCGATGATGGCGCGGGCGATCTGCGCGTCCTGCTCGCCGGACGGCAGGCCGTCGACGAAGGTGCGGTCGATCTTCAGCACGTCGATCGGGAATTGCTTGAGGTAGTTCAGCGACGAATAACCGGTGCCGAAGTCGTCGACCGCAATGCTCAGGCCGAGGTTTTTCAGGCCGGCGAGAATCTGCATCGCTTCGCTGACTTCACGCATCAGGATACTTTCGGTCAGTTCCAGCTCCAGGCACGCCGGCGGCAGCCCGGTTTCGCGCAGGATCGTGGCGATCCGCGTGCCGAGCTGGCCGTCGGAGAACTGCCGGGCCGAGATGTTCACCGAGACTTTCGGTACGCGCACCCGGTTCTGGTGCCAGGTCTTGAGCTGCCGACAGGCTTCGCTGATCACCCAGTCGCCGACATCCACCACCAGCCCCAATTCTTCCAGCACCGGAATGAAATCCCCCGGCGGCACCAGCCCACGCCGCGGATGACGCCAGCGCAGCAGCGCTTCGGCACCGGTCAAACGTTTGCCGTCACCGCTGAATTGCGGCTGGTAATACAGGACGAATTCGTTCTGTTCCAGCGCATGCCGCAGGTCGCTTTCCAGTTCCAGACGCTCCAGCGCACTGGCGTTCATGTCGGCCTGATAGAACTGGAAGTTGTTCTTGCCGCGTTCCTTGGCGTGGTACATCGCGGTGTCGGCGTTCTTCATTAACTGGCTGAGTTCGTTGCCGTCCTGCGGGCTCAGGGCGATGCCGATACTGGCAGTGACGAAGAACTCGCGGCCCTCCAGCACGAACGGTTTCACCAGACTGGCGAGAATCTGCTCGGCCACGTGAATCGCCCGGTTCAGCGCCATCTCGCGGCTGGAGCGATGTTGCAGCAGCAGCGTGAACTCGTCGCCGCCCATGCGCGCCACGGTGTCGTCATCGTCGACGCAGGCCAGCAGGCGCGTGGCCATGTCTTTGAGCATGCGGTCGCCGGCGGCGTGACCGAGGGAGTCGTTGATCGGCTTGAAGCGGTCGAGATCGAGGAACATCAACACCACCCACGACTTCTGCCGCTCGGCCGCTTGCAGCGCGGTGTGCAGGCGATCCTGGAACAGCGTGCGGTTGGGCAGATGGGTCAGGGCGTCGTAGTAGGCGAGGCGGTGAATCCGCTGCTCGCTGGCCTTGCGTTCGCTGATGTCGCTGAAGAAACACACGTAACTGGCGAGGTCGCCTTCGTCGTCGAGCACCGCGGTGATGCCAACCCACGCCGGGTAATGCTCGCCATTGCGCCGTTTGAGCCAGACTTCGCCTTCCCAGGTGCTGTGCTGGTGCAACTGCTTGAGCACATAGCGCAGGTGCGCGTCCTGCTGTTCGTCGACGGTGAGCATGTTCGGCAACTGGTCGAGGACTTCCGACACCGCATAACCGCTGACCCGGCTGAACGCCTCGTTGGCCTGGACGATGTAACCGGCCGGGTCGGTGATCAGGATCGCCGAGGTCGAGTGCTCGAAAACCGTGGCCGCCATGCGCAGGTCTTTCTCGGCGCGGCGTTGCTGGCTGATGTCACGGCCGACGCCGAGCACGCCTTCGAACGCACCGTGTTCGTCCCACACCAGCACCAGGCGCAGTTCGATCGGGATCTTGCGGCCATCGGCGCGCAGGCAGTCGAACAGGAACATCTGGGTCTGCACCTGATTGCGCAGTTGCGCCAGTTGCTCGGGTTTGTCCAGCGCCTTGCTGACCCGATCCATCAAGGTGTAAATGCCGCTCAGCTGTTGTGGGTTGGCGATGGTCGATTGCCAGCCGTTCTGGAAAATCCATTCGGCGTCGTAGCCCAGCACTGCCTGCACCGAAGGGCTGACGTAGTTCAGCGACAGCTTGCTGTCGGTGGAGAAAATCACGTCGCTGATGCTTTCGGCGAGCATCCGGTAGCGTTCACTGTCACGCAGCGACTCGCTGGCCTCGATCTGCTCGGTGATGTCCTTGGCGACGCCGATGATCCGCGTGACCTGATCGTGTTTGTCCCGGGCCAGCGCCTGTTCGCGGATGTCGAAACGCCGCCACTTGCCGTCGCGATGGCGGAAGCGCAACTGGCACTGCAGCAACTGGCTGTAGCCGGCGTGTCGCTGCAGCTGCCGCGAACGGTGGTAATAGTCGGCGTCTTCCGGGTGCAGCAGGATTTCCCAGAAATACTCGCCCATCTGATGCAGCTCGGAGCGGTTGTAACCCAAGGTCTGCCCGAGGTGGTGGTTGCTGAAAATCATCCGCTGGCTGATCACGTCCTGTACGTACAGATGATCCGGCACGGTGCGCACCACGTCCGACCAGAAGCCTTCGCGCTCGAGCAACGACAGTTCGATCAGTTTGCGACTGGTGATGTCGTTGATGCTCAGGATCACCGCTTTGTAGTCGTGCTGTGCCTCGGGCAGACGCAGCACCATCCACAGGTGCTGGTCGCGGCCGTTGATGTCCGGCAGGCGGATTTCCAGCTCCAGCTGGTTCTGGCGCTGCAGGACGGCATCCAGCACCTGGTTGCCGATGGCGCACGGATTGTGCGGCTGACCGTCGATCAATAGTTGCCAGGCTTGCTCGCAGGAATTGACGTTGAGCAGTTGCAGCGCCACCTGATTGACTTCGGTGACCCGCAGCTCCTGCAGCAATTGCTGGCGCTGGGCCGGTTGATCGAGCCAGGCCTTGAGTTGATCGCTGGTCTGGATCTGCGCTTTATCAAAGACCTGCTTGAGGCCGGACAGGTCGAGCACACACAACGCCACGCCGGTGCCTTCGAAAATGTCCTGATAACGCCGCCGCCCTTCATGCAACTGGCGCTGGCGCCGGCGCATGTTGAGCAGGGCGATCACCGGCAACATCGAGAACGCCAGGCCCAGCAGGCATTTGCCGATGAACGCTGGCAACAGCTCTTCGAGCACGCGCTGGCGATCGAACAGCCCGCGCAATTGCCAGTCGCTGGCGCTCAGTGGCACGGTCAGCACGGTGTTGGCCAGGTCGTCCGGGCTCAGTACGCCTTGCTTGGCCGAGGGCCGGGCTTCGTCGCGGCTGATGATTTGATGGTTGAGACGGTTTTCCACCAGCCACAACGGGCGAATCCCGGTTTCGCCCTGTTTGGTCAGTGAGTCGAAGAACGTCGGAGTCAGGCGCAATACCCAGTAGCCGCGCGTGCTGCCACTGGCCTGATGCAATAACAGGTGCACCATCGAGCCGTCGTCGGCGTTGCTGAAGTAATGCACTTGGGCGCGGCTGCGGCGCACCAGTTCGCTGAGGTAGTCGGCGTCGTGGCTGTCTTCGGCACTGTCGCTGATGATTTTCCCGGACGGGCTGAGCAGGGCCAGGCTGCGCAGGTCGGGCAGCGATTGCTGGAGCTTGCGCAGCAGCGCCTGCTGTTCGTCGGACGATTGCGGTTGTTCGACGATCGGTAGCAGGTTGAGGGCGATTTGCGCATTCAGCGACATGTTCAGGCTGACCTGCGCGGCGAGGTCGGCGGTGTAATCGATGGTGTACTGGCGCTGGCTTTTCTGGGTTTCACGCAGTTGATCGAGCAGTTGCCAGAACAGAAGCACCAGCAGCATAAGCACAAGTGTCGCCAGCGCGCCCTTTAAAGTCCCGCGCAGGGGCGAGCCGGTCCCCGGATTGGACGCGCTCACAGAAGCTGGCGGGGTAACGTTGGACAAGCTGAAATCCTGCGGTTGGGCTGGACTGACGCGACGTGCACTATAAGCCGGACGCCCGAAGGGCGGCTAGCATGCCTTGAGTTGTGGCGAAGTGCCAGCCCCACCCGGCTGGACTGCCTTCCGTCATTCAGGTAGCTTTGCCGGTTAAGCGGGAGCGTTCCAGCTCCTAAAATCAGACTTTTTCAGCGCGCACGCATTGATCACCATTAAGTGAACGACGCGCATGGTCTGGCCGGGCATCGCCTGCGCTCCAATCATTCATCTGTCACTGACCCAAGGTTCTCCATGGCTCAATACGTCTTCACCATGCATCGGCTGGGCAAAGTTGTTCCACCGAAGCGGGAAATCCTGAAAAATATTTCGCTGTCGTTCTTCCCCGGCGCCAAGATCGGCGTACTCGGTCTCAACGGTTCGGGTAAATCCACGCTGCTGAAAATCATGGCCGGCGTTGATACCGAGTTCGAGGGCGAAGCCCGTCCGATGCCGGACCTGAACATCGGTTACCTGCCGCAAGAGCCGCAACTGGATCCGACCAAGACCGTGCGTGAAGTGGTCGAGGAAGCGGTGAGCGTGATCAAGGACGCGCAGGCGCGTCTGGACGAAGTCTACGCCGCCTACGCCGACCCGGATGCCGACTTCGACAAGCTGGCAGCCGAGCAGGCCAAGCTCGAAGCGATCCTGCAGGCCAGCGACGGTCACAACCTGGAGCGCCAGCTGGAAGTCGCAGCCGACGCCCTGCGTCTGCCGGCCTGGGACGCCAAGGTCGAGCACCTGTCCGGTGGTGAAAAACGTCGTGTGGCCCTGTGCCGTCTGCTGCTGTCCGCTCCGGACATGCTGCTGCTCGACGAACCGACCAACCACCTGGATGCCGATTCCGTCGCCTGGCTCGAGCACTTCCTGCACGACTTCCCGGGCACTGTGGTCGCGATCACGCACGACCGTTACTTCCTGGACAACGTCGCCGGCTGGATTCTGGAACTCGACCGCGGCGCCGGTATTCCTTACGAGGGCAACTACTCGGGTTGGCTCGAAGCCAAGTCCGATCGTCTGGCCCAGGAATCCAAGCAGCAGTCGGCTCACGAAAAAGCCATGAAGGAAGAACTGGAGTGGGTGCGCAAAGGCGCCAAGGCCCGCCAGTCGAAATCCAAGGCACGTCTGCAACGCTTCGAAGAAATGCAGTCGCAGGAATTCCAGAAACGCAGCGAAACCAACGAGATCTATATCCCGGCCGGTCCGCGCCTGGGCGACAAGGTCATCGAATTCAAGAACGTCACCAAAGGCTACGGCGATCGCGTACTGATCGACAACCTGTCGTTCTCCATGCCGAAAGGCGCCATCGTCGGCGTGATTGGCGGTAACGGTGCCGGTAAATCGACCCTGTTCCGCATGCTGATGGGCAAGGAAACCCCGGACTCCGGCACCATCGAGATCGGTGAAACCGTGCAACTGGCCTGCGTTGATCAGAGCCGCGAGGACCTCGACGGCAGCAAGACCGTATTCCAGCAGATCTCCGACGGTTCGGACCAGATCCGCATCGGCAACTACGAGATCCCGTCGCGCACTTATGTTGGTCGCTTCAACTTCAAGGGCGGCGACCAGCAGAAGTTCGTCAAGGACCTCTCCGGTGGTGAGCGCGGTCGTCTGCACCTGGCGCTGACTCTGAAGGAGGGCGGTAACGTCCTGCTGCTCGACGAGCCGTCCAACGACCTCGACGTTGAAACCCTGCGCTCCCTGGAAGAAGCCCTGCTGGACTTCCCGGGCGCCGCCATTGTGATCTCTCACGATCGCTGGTTCCTGGACCGCGTCGCGACGCACATCCTGGCGTACGAAGACGACTCGCAAGCCGTGTTCTTCGAAGGCAACTACACCGAGTACGAAGCCGACCGCAAAAAGCGCCTCGGCGAAGCCGCTGCCCAGCCACACCGGGTACGCCACAAGAAACTGGCCTGATTCGGGCTGGTTGCATAAAGAACGGAGCCTTCGGGCTCCGTTTTTTTATCCTGGGTTTTCAGATGGACCGCGTCGCGGCCTTCGCGAGCAAGCCCGCTCCCACAGGGGGAACGCATTCCAAATGTGGGAGCGGGCTTGCTCGCGAAGACTGTCTTCCTGTTGGTGCAAGGCTTGTTTTGTGAATCACCATTCGGGTGCAAAACAGGCCAAAGATTTATATCCGGTGCACCATTTCCACGGGGGAACGCATTCCAAATGTGGGAGCGGGCTTGCTCGCGAAGACTGTCTTCTGTTGGTGCAAGGCTTGTTTTGTGAATCACTATTCAGGTGCAAAACAGGCCGAAAACCCAGCTTATTTATATCCTGTGCACCATTTAATTTCATAACTGCGACATTTTGCGCTGTTCCAGTGCGCAATCCGTTTGTTACAGTCCGGCTCAATCTCTTCCAACGACAATAAATTTGCCGAGACTTTTCCCATGATCGAATCCGTCGAATCCTTCCTCGCCCGACTGAAAAAACGCGACCCGGATCAACCCGAATTCCACCAGGCTGTCGAAGAGGTCCTGCGCAGCCTGTGGCCGTTTCTCGAAGCCAACCACCCGCACTACCTGACCTCGGGCATTCTGGAGCGCATCTGCGAGCCGGAGCGGGCGGTGGTGTTTCGTGTGTCGTGGGTCGACGATCAGGGCAAGGTTCAGGTCAATCGCGGGTTCCGCATCCAGATGAACAGCGCCATCGGCCCGTACAAGGGCGGCTTGCGCTTTCATCCATCGGTGAATATGGGCGTGCTGAAGTTTCTCGCCTTCGAACAGACCTTCAAGAATTCGCTGACCTCGCTGCCCATGGGCGGCGGCAAGGGCGGTTCGGACTTCGATCCGAAGGGCAAGAGCGACGCCGAAGTCATGCGTTTCTGTCAGGCGTTCATGAGCGAGCTGTACCGGCACATTGGTGCTGATGTCGACGTGCCGGCCGGCGATATCGGTGTCGGCGCACGGGAGATCGGTTTCCTCTTCGGCCAGTACAAACGCCTGAGCAACCAGTTCACCAGCGTGCTGACCGGCAAGGGCATGACCTACGGCGGCAGCCTGATCCGCCCGGAAGCCACCGGTTTCGGTTGTGTGTATTTCGCCGAAGAGATGCTCAAGCGCCGCGCGCAGAGCGTCGAAGGCAAGCGCGTGGCGATCTCCGGTTCCGGCAACGTCGCGCAGTACGCGGCGCGCAAGGTCATGGACCTCGGCGGCAAGGTGATTTCGCTGTCCGACTCTGAAGGCACGCTGTACTGCGAGTCGGGCCTGAGCGAAGAGCAATGGCAGGCGCTGCTGGAGCTGAAGAACGTCAAGCGTGGACGCATCAGCGAGTTGGTCGCCGCATTCGGTCTGGAATTCCGCGCCGGACAATTGCCGTGGTCGCTGCCGTGCGACATCGCGCTGCCTTGCGCCACGCAGAACGAACTCGATGCCGACGCCGCACGCACGTTGCTGCGCAACGGCTGCGTGTGCGTGGCCGAAGGCGCGAACATGCCGACCACGCTTGCGGCTGTGGATATCTTTATCGAGGCGGGCATTCTGTTCGCCCCGGGCAAGGCGTCCAATGCCGGCGGAGTCGCGGTGAGCGGTCTGGAGATGTCGCAAAACGCCATGCGCCTGCTGTGGACGGCGGGCGAGGTAGACAGCAAGCTGCACGCGATCATGCAGTCGATCCACCATGCGTGTGTGCATTACGGCGAAGAGAACGGGCGGATCAACTACGTCAAAGGCGCGAACATCGCCGGCTTCGTCAAAGTCGCCGATGCAATGCTCGCGCAGGGTGTGGTTTAAGCCGGTTCGATGCGAATCACTTCAATCAGTTGATCGCCGGCGGGCCGCTGCCACAGCACTTCGTCGTGGAGCCGGGCGCCGAGCAGCGCCCGGCCCAGCGGCGAGGCCCAGTTGATCAGGCCGCGGCTGGCATCGGCTTGATCCTCGCCGACCAGTTGCACTCGCTGCTCGCTGTCGTGCTCATCGGCGTAGGTCACCCAACTGCCGATCTGCACCTTGTCGGTAGACGTCGCGGTAACCGCGACCTGTGCGCTGCTCAGGCGCTGATTGAAATAACGCAAATCCCGTTGCAGATCAGCCAGCCGCTGCTTGTCGGCCAGTTCACCTCTGGCTGACTGTTCGGCGTGCAGGCTCTGCAGTTCCGCGACCTTGGCTTGCAACTGGGCCAGGCCCTGCGGCGTTACGTAATTGGGCTGCGCGCTGACCTGCCGTTCGACGGGTTGATCGGCTTGCGCGGCAGCGTTGTCTTCGTTGACGAAAGCGCGGCTCATGGTGTCCTCCTGTTATAGGAATTGGGCCATGGTCGCCGGCAATTGGTTTCACCGGATGTCTGCAAACGACCTACTGCGAGCGATACGCCCGTCCGGCGTCCTGCTCTTTCTGCTGCTGCCAGGCACGCTCGCGTTCGTCCCAGTGTTCGTTGCGATATTCCTCGCGATCCTTGTTCTCCAGCATCGCCTGACACTGACGGAAACCGTCGGTCCAGCCTTCGGCGTATTGCTTGTCCTTGAGATAACGCGGCACGTTCTTGCGAAACTCGCCACTGATCGACCCAGCGGCTTGTCGGCCACTGACGCAACCGTCATCGAAGCCGTCGGCGAAGGCTGGTGGATAACCTTTGGCGATCAAATCTTCATGGGTGGTCTGGCAACCCCCGAGCAACAGCACAACACTCAACACACCCGCACACCGCCACATCGCACTCTCCCGCGCCGGTTCTCCGGCTTATGAGGAAAGTCTAGAAGGGGATTCGTGGGTGGGATGTGAAAGAAAGATCAAAAGATCGCAGCCTGCGGCAGCTCCTACAGGAAAAATGCGTTCCAACTGTAGGAGCTGCCGCAGGCTGCGATCTTTTAATAGTGATACCACTTCACTTCGAGCATCACTTCGGTTTCGGGCGTCGCCACATGGCTGAACTCGCGCTGTGCACTCAGGCGCAAACCGAGGTTGCGCGACAATTCCCATTGCTGATTCAGGCTCAGGCTGCGGCGCACTTCGCCGTTGAAGAAATAATCGCCCTTGGCTTCCAGGCTGAGATTGCCCAGCGGGTTTTTCCACAGTACGCCGGTATTGAAACCGCCGGCCGGGGAGACGAACGCGGCGAAATCATTGTTGTGTTCAACGCGCACAGTGCCGAGGGCGAAACCCAGTACATCGTCACCCAGCGCCCAGGTGCCACCACCGCCACCGTTGACGTGGCTGACCAGGTTTTCGTCATCGTGTTTGCCCGGCACCCGCTCAAGGCCGCCGGTGACTTGCCACGACAGCGGCTGCAGCAGCTCGTTGCGCGGAGTCAGGGAGCGGATGGTCGCCAGGTCCAGTTGCTGGAACTGCCACTGGTTGCCTTCGTACTGACGCAGTTTCATCTGCAGGATTTCGATCTGCGCGCCGAGGGGGAAACTTTCGGCGTTGTCGTTGAGGTCGTGATAGGCCATGCGCAGGCCGTACTCGCCGAAGGCACGATCGCCCCGGGTGCCGACGCCGGCCTGCCAGGTGCGCGATTCGTGACCGTCTTCCGGCAGCCCCGGTTGTGGAATCTGCAGCTCCGGTGCCGGGTTCTTGTTGATCGCCCGCAGCAGTTCGAAGCTGCGCTGCGCTCGTTTTGCGTCACGTTCCTGGCCGTTGGCCCGGTAGCGCTCCAGACGATACGCAGCATCAATGATCAGTGCCTGCCGATCCTGCGGCAGGGCCTTGAAGGTTGGCTCCTGCAACACCTGCTGATCGGCGCTGACTTTAAGCACCCATTGTTGCTCGTCGCTGCTCAACGGCGCGGCACGGCTGAGCAGCTCGCGCTCGCGGGACGGGCGGTATTCGACACTTTCCACCAGCCCGGCTTCCTTGACTGCCTTGACCGTGTCGGTAGGGATCGCGGTCAGCGGGAATTGCTCGGTCAGACGCAGGCTCGGGCGTGCCACCTGCAGCAGCTCGAGCAGGCGGTACGAGCAGTTTTCGTCAAAGAAGAAATAGTCGAACTGGATCTGCTTGAGCTCCCACACATGCTCGACCATGCGCGCGGTTTCGGCCTGCGTCAGGTTCAGCCGGTACTCCCACAGGTCGCGGTTTTCCAGGCTGCGGTATTCGGAGAGTTTTTCCTGATACGGCACCAGCGCGAACAGCCCAGGGTAGCCGCCCATCAAGCCTTTCCAGGCGTAGAGGATGCTGTTGTCGGAGCCTTCGATGTAGGCGCCGAAGTTGATCGCGTAACTGAGCAGCGAGGTCTTGTCGGCCTGCACGTCAGCCTGGTCGATGCGCAGCAGGGTGTGGCCGAACATCGACGACGGGCTGTTCAGATAGGCCGCCGGGAAGATCATCACCGCGCTGTGCGGCGAGACATCCTTGAACCATTTTTTGAACTCGGCGCAATCGGGAGCGGGCAGGTCGTTGAGATTGAGCTGCGCTTTCAGCCAGCGCGTGCGTGCCGGGTACACGCACTGGGCGTGTTGCTCACCAAGACTGGCCGGGGCGTACAGCGCTTGCACGGTGGCGGCCAGCTCACGGTCGGGGTGCTCATTGCCGTCTGGCGCAAGAAAGAATTTCTTGTCGCTGACATAGCTGCGCCAGCCGCCGAGCTTGGCGGTTTCGTAATGACCGAGGGAAATCCAGAAACGGTCGTTGGCCAGCTGCTGCAAACGTTGAGGGTCGATGTGGGGCGCGGCGGACAGCGGGGCGCAGACACAGAGCGCCAGCCAGGCAAGGCGTTTGAGCATAGGTGGCAACTTAAGTCGAAAGAAAATAAAACCCGAATCGGGAGCTGATCACACCACCCTGTGGCGAGGGGATTCATCCCCGATGGGCTGCGAAGCAGCCCTGGAACCTGTACCCCAAATGCATCGGATTCACCGCATGCACAAGTTTCACGACTGCTTCGCAGCCGATCGGGGATGAATCCCCTCACCACAGGTTCAGCGTCACATTCGAGTGATTGCATTCAAAAATAAAACCCGCTTCCCGAAGGAAGCGGGTGGTCGAGCTTAAGCCTGAGTAGCGTACTTGGCCAGACGAGGGTCCGATTTCAGTACGGCCAGGGTGTTGGTATGCACGTCTTCAGCGGTCACGTCAGCCTTGCTGAAGATCTGCTGGAAGTGCTCGTGAGTCACCGCTGCGAAGTGCGCACGGTCTTCCGGCGCCACGCCCAGCACCACGGCATAAGTCGTCAGCGCTTCGCCGTTGCCTTTGGCCATGTCTTCGGACAGTTCGTTCATCATGCCATTCATGGCGAACCAGGATTTACCGCCGTAAGTCAGCGACGCGTTGGTCGAGCAACCGTTGGTGCCGGAAGTCATACCGAACGTGGCGTTACCGGAGGTGCCGTTGGTGGTGGATGCCAGGAAGTGCGCCGGGGTGCCACGCTGACCTTCGAACAGCATGTTGCCCCAACCGCAATCCGGGCCGCCTGGCGCCTGAGCCATGGCGTTGATGGAAACAGCGGTGAAGAGAGTACCGAGAAGAATCCGTTTCATAGCTTTGTTCTCTTTATGTGCATACCAATGGACAGGGTTCCGGCCCCCCAAGCTCTGTACGAAACAGAGCCAAACGAAGCCAGTGGGCCAGTATTAGTTCCAGCCGCGCAGTTTGGAGTTTAGGCGCGTTCCAGGGGTTCCGTGATTTTTTGCAAAATATTTGGAATAAACCCCGGTTTCAGGGGGCGAGCAGCGCGGAGCGGCGCTTGTCTATGCTTTGTCATATGGCGCGCCTTGCCAGTGGGGCACGGGCAGCGCCAGAATGCCGCTACCTGCCCCGCCTGATTGTTAAGGAAGCCCGATGCCTGATTCTGTTGCTGCCAGCTTGCGTCTAGCGCCCGAAGCGCTGACCCGTCCGTTTTCCGCTGAACAGTTCAGCTTCACTACCACCAATGATCTGGAGCCCTTTCGCGGTGTGCTTGGCCAGGAACGCGCGGTCGAAGCCCTGCAGTTCGGTGTGGCCATGCTACGCCCCGGTTACAACGTATTCGTCATGGGCGAGCCCGGCACCGGGCGCTTCTCGTTCGTCAAACGCTACCTCAAAGCCGAAGGCAAACGCCTGCAGACCCCGGCGGACTGGGTCTACGTCAACAACTTCGATGAACCGCGCGAGCCCCGCGCGCTGGAGCTGCCGTCGGGCACCGCCGGTGCGTTCATCGGCGACATCAACGGCTTGATCGACAACTTGCTGGCGACCTTCCCGGCAGTGTTCGAACACCCGTCCTACCAGCAGAAGAAAAGTGCCATCGACCGCGCCTTCAACCAGCGCTACGACAAGGCATTGGACGTCATCGAGCGCCTGGCCCTGGAGAAAGACGTCGCGCTGTACCGCGACAGCAGCAACATCGCCTTCACCCCGATGCTCGAAGGCAAGGCGCTGGACGAAGCCGAGTTTTCGCAATTGCCGGAAGCCGAGCGTGAGCGTTTTCACGAGGACATTTCCGGTCTTGAAGAGCGCCTGAACGAAGAACTCGCCAGCCTGCCGCAGTGGAAGCGCGAGTCGAACAATCAGTTGCGTCAGCTCAACGAAGAAACCATCACCCTGGCCTTGCAGCCACTGCTGTCGCCGCTGTCGGAGAAGTACGCGGAAAACGCTGCGGTCTGCGGTTACCTGCAGGCGATGCAGGTCTACCTGCTGAAAACCGTGGTCGAGCAACTGGTCGACGACAGCAAGACTGACGCGGTGGCGCGCAAGCTGCTCGAAGAACAATATGCGCCAAGCCTGGTGGTCGGTCACCCGGCCAGTGGCGGCGCGCCGGTGGTGTTCGAGCCGCACCCGACTTACGAAAACCTGTTCGGCCGCATCGAATACACCACCGACCAAGGCGCGCTTTACACCACCTATCGCCAATTGCGTCCGGGTGCATTGCATCGCGCCAACGGCGGCTTCCTGATTCTTGAAGCGGAAAAAATGCTCAGCGAGCCGTTCGTGTGGGACGCGCTGAAACGCGCCCTGCAATCGCGCAAACTGAAGATGGAATCGCCGCTGGGCGAGATGGGCCGGTTCGCCACCGTGACCCTCAATCCGCAGCACATTCCGCTGCAGGTCAAAGTCATCATCATCGGCGCGCGGTCGCTTTACTACACGCTGCAGGACCTCGATCCGGACTTCCAGGAGATGTTCCGGGTGCTGGTCGACTTCGACGAAGACATCCCGATGGTCGACGAAAGCCTGGAGCAGTTCGCCCAGTTGCTGAAAACCCGCACCTCGGAAGAAGGCATGGCGCCGCTGACCGCTGATGCGGTGGCGCGTCTGGCGACCTACAGCGCACGTCTGGCCGAGCATCAGGGGCGTTTGTCGGCGCGTATTGGCGACCTGTTCCAACTGGTCAGCGAGGCCGACTTCATTCGTCACCTGGCCGGCGATGAAATGACCGATGCCGGGCACATCGAGCGCGCGCTGAAAGCCAAGGCCACACGCACCGGCCGGGTATCGGCGCGGATTCTCGACGACATGCTCGCCGGGATCATCCTGATCGACACCGACGGCGCCGCGGTCGGCAAGTGCAACGGCCTGACCGTGCTCGAAGTCGGTGATTCGGCATTCGGTGTGCCGGCGCGGATTTCCGCCACGGTGTACCCGGGCGGCAGCGGCATCGTCGACATCGAGCGCGAGGTCAACCTCGGTCAGCCGATTCACTCCAAGGGTGTGATGATTCTCACTGGGTATCTGGGCAGCCGTTACGCCCAGGAATTCCCGCTGGCGATTTCCGCGAGCATCGCCCTGGAGCAATCCTATGGTTACGTCGATGGCGACAGTGCCTCGCTGGGCGAGGCCTGCACGCTGATTTCGGCGCTGTCGAAAACCCCGCTCAAGCAGTGCTTCGCAATCACCGGGTCGATCAACCAGTTCGGCGAGGTGCAGGCGGTCGGCGGGGTCAACGAGAAGATCGAAGGCTTCTTCCGCCTCTGCGAGGCCCGCGGGCTGACCGGCGAGCAGGGCGCGATCATTCCGCAGGCCAACGTCGCCACGCTGATGCTCGACGAGAAGGTTCTGGCGGCGGTACGTGCCGGGCAGTTCCACGTGTACGCCGTGCGCCAGGCCGACGAGGCGCTGAGCCTGCTGGTCGGCGAGCCGGCGGGTGAGCCGGATGCCGATGGCCAGTTCCCCGAGGGCAGCATCAACGCACGGGTGGTGGAGCGTCTGCGCGATATCGCCGAGATGATCAGCGAAGACGACCTCAAGGAAGCCGAGAAGGAGCTGGCTCAGGAAGCATTAGCCGAAGCAAAACCGGCCTAAAGCCTTACGCGGTCAAAAACTGTGGGAGCGAGCTCGCTCGCGAATGTGGTGGATCAGTCGACAACATCGGTTGACTGACCCACCGCTTTCGCGAGCAAGCTCGCTCCCACAGTTGTTTTGCAGATTGAAATTTGTGGCGAACGTCGGGAAAAGTGCCACTACTCTGGCGTCAGAATTCACACAATGACCATTCGGCGCCTTCTGGTTCTATCCGGCTTGCGCGGCAGACTTTTCTTCTATTCTCAGCTCAAGGACATCGACAGTATCACTGGATCGAAACAGCCTTCGCGTGAAGGCTGAATACCGGCTTTACCGAGGGTCGCCGCCATGTCGCGCAACCTCTGCCTCACCCGTCAATGCCTGGGTCTCGTGACCCGTATCGAGTGCGCCGTCAAGCCGTTGGCCGGCGATAACGGCATGTGGACGCTGCTCTTCGCCGCCGGCATGGCCGGTGAACAACCTTCCGCGATCAAGGCACAGGGACCGTTCCACGGCCCGGTCGCCGCCGAGTCGATTCTCGACACCATTGTGGAAAGCCTGACAATGCACGGCTATGAACTGGCCGACGATCCGCAGATCTGGAGCCTGCACCTGCAGGCGCAACTGCGGCAGATCAACGGAGGACGCGGGCGCACCCTCAATTGAAACCTGGCCATGTAGGAGCTGCCGCAGGCTGCGATCTTTTGATCTTGCTTTTCAGGGCGCCGAGTCGGCCAGCTGCGCCTTGTCGAGCTTGACCTCAAAGCCGTATTGCACGGTGTTGAGCTCGGTTCGTTGATAGGTCTCCACCTGCGTTGGACGGCCATAGAAGTAATGCACGCCAAACAGCGCCGGGCCTTCCGCGCTCGCATCATGGCTGACCGAGAGGATCTGCTTCAGGTAGTTGCCGCTGTCGTCCTTGACGAAGAATCGCCAGGCGTTGGCCGGGAACCGTTTGAGGTCCACTACCAGCGTGTTGTTCTTGATTTCCAGGCCTTTGGGCAGCGACTTGGCGTCGTAGGTTTGCTTGTCTACGGTGGCGAGAAACAACGGCATCGAACCCACTGCAATCGCCGGGGTTTCCGGGAACAGGTTCAAATCGTAGGTAATGGTCGCTTGCAGCGGATCGACCTGATACGCCTCGGGCGGCAATTCGATTGGCTCATCGAGTTTGCCGCTGCGCTTTTCGGTGAAGAACGTCACCGGGCTTTCGCCGGGGCTGAAATCGTCGCCAAGCAGTTCATCGTTGAAGGTTCGCCGGTGGGAGAACTCGATGCGCGCCGCACTGGGCTCTTCAACGGATTGGTGGATGCGAACGCCGGCCTTCAGCGCCTCCTCGGTCAGGCTCGCGCCTTTGAGCCAGTTCGGTGCCAGATCGTCATACACCACCACCGCCGGGTCCAGTGGCTGGATGGTTTTGTCCGTGGTGTGCTGGCTGAAGGTGCGCACCGGCAGGTCCAGCGCCTTGCGGGTCACGGTCGCTGATGAGAAATCCAGCACGCTGACTTCCAGAGTGTCGATGGGGCCGTTGAAGTAGACTTTGTTGTAGCGGCGTGGATGCTGCTGTTCGAAAGCGTGCTGTTGGTCCTCCAGCTGTTTCTCCAGAGACTCGCTCCAGGTTTTCTGCTGTTGCAGCTGCGCCAGTTGTTTTTCATAGAACGCGACCTGGGCCGGGCTTTCGTTGATCGAGCCGGCGCGTACCAGGTATTGCCCGGTGGTATCGCGGGCCTGAACGATCAACGGATTGAGCGGAGCGCCTTCGACCTCCGGGGCCAGCGGCAGGCTGTTGCTGAACTCGACCTCGGCGTAGTTCTTTTCCAGCTTCAGCAGGGTAACGCTGAGGTTGTCATCGGTGCGGGTCTGGCCGACGTCCTTCTGGCTCAGGTTGAAGCTGAACAGCCGGCGCGGGGTGATGACTTCGACGTTACCTTGCAGGCTCACCGGTTGCGGCTGAGTCTTTTTGTCCACGTCCAGCCCCTCAATGAACGGGTAAGTCACGGTCAGGTCATCGGGGTTGTTGACGTTGGAGCTGGACGGGCTCAACTGGATGCCGGGATCGGTTTCCGACCATTCCGGCTGATAGGCGACCACCCGTTTGTTGCTCAGCGTCACCGACTGCCATTCCACGCCGTGGGGGAACAGAAAGCCGCCGGGCACGTTGAGATTGAAGGGGAACACCGGTTGCAGATCGGTGAGGTAATCGGAGCTGGCGTCTTTGTTCAGTACGAACAAGCCATTGATGTAAGTGTCGACCAGCGCCTGCGTCGAAGGGTAGTGCTTGAGGAGGCCGAGGGTGTCTTCGCCATACACGGTTTTCAGCGGGGTGCTGTCGAGCTTGAGTTGCGCGCGCTCGAGCAGCAGCAGCGAACCGCCGAGCTCGGTCACGGCGTCCTTGAGCTTCGGATCGGTGATGGCGTCCAGTGAATGTTCGAAGCTTGCCGTCTTCGCGTCGAGGCTGACCGAGTGTTTCTTTTCTTCGCCGGGAGAGCAGCCACCCAGCAGCAGAGCGAGACAAATTCCGGTACTCGTCAACGGCAATCGCACATGCATTTCCAGTCGTCCTGTCCACTTTCGCTAGGCGGTCAATGGTTTGGACAGTAGCAGAAAAAAAATCACATACACACGCAGGTCGCGGTGATTGGAGGTATGAGCCAGGCGGTTTCTGGCTGTCACGGGCGGCTGGTATACTCGCCGCCGATTTCAATCCTTATTGTGTGAGAGTCAATGGAACGCTTTATCGAAAATGCAATGTACGCCACGCGCTGGCTGCTGGCGCCGATCTATATCGGGCTGTCCCTCGGGCTGCTGGCGCTGGCATTGAAATTCTTCCAGGAAGTGTTTCATGTCATTCCCAACGTATTCTCCATGGCTGAATCGGAGCTGATCCTGGTGCTGCTGTCGCTGATCGACATGGCACTGGTGGGCGGCTTGCTGGTGATGGTGATGATTTCCGGCTACGAGAACTTCGTGTCCGAGTTGAACATCGACGAAGGCAAAGAGAAGCTCAGCTGGCTGGGCACCATGGACTCCTCGTCGCTGAAGATGAAAGTGGCGGCGTCGATCGTGGCGATTTCCTCGATCCACCTGCTGCGGATCTTCATGGACGCGAAGAACGTCGATCCCCAGCATTTGATGTGGTACGTGATCATTCACATGACCTTCGTGATTTCGGCGTTTGCCATGGGTTATCTGGACAAGCTCACCAAGCACTGATCATTGCCTGCTCGCTGGAAAAACACCGCCCGTCTGTTGCGAAACAGACGGGCGGTGTCGTTTGTGGCTTGTGCTTTGGTGCGCGCAGGCCTATCCCTGTAAGGGTCCTGGCTCGCCACCGCACGAGGTGCGTTCATGAACCTGCAAGAGTTGAATGCGTTCGCCATTGCCAGAAAGGTCGATGAACTGAACCTGATCTCCATGGAAGGCGGAATTTATCTGCTTGAGGCGCGGATGCATGGTGCGGCGTATCCGCTGAGTGATCTCAAGGGCAAGATGCTGCAGCTGCGTTCGGTGGAGCATGCGCGGGACTTGCTGCACAACTTTCCGGTGCTGCCGTTCAACCTCGTACACACCTCGGTGCATGACGAAATGTGCGGCCTGGCCAGCAGAGACGATGAAAGCCTGAAAGTACCGCTGGCCTGGCGCTCGGCCCTGTAGGCCTTGCGCGCCATCGCCGGGCATCTGTGCTAGTCTTCTCGCCCTTTTAGGTTCCGGGCGTGCCGGGACGCGCTGTGTACGCACGGCAAGTCTGATGGCCGTCCGCACAGCGGAGCAGTGTCATGTCCGAAGTAAATCTGTCCACCGACGAAACCCGCGTCAGCTACGGCATCGGCCGTCAGCTGGGTGACCAGCTGCGCGACAACCCGCCACCGGGTGTCAGCCTGGACGCGATCCTGGCCGGTCTGACCGACGCATTCGCCGGCAAACCAAGCCGTGTGGATCAGGAAGCAATGTCCGCCAGCTTCAAAGTGATCCGCGAGATCATGCAAGCCGAAGCCGCCGCCAAGGCTGAAGCCGCCGCTGGCGAAGGCCGTGCGTTCCTGGCTGAAAACGCCAAGAAAGAAGGCATCACCACCCTGGCTTCCGGTCTGCAATTCGAAGTGCTGACCCAGGGCGAAGGCGCCAAGCCATCCCGTGAAGACACCGTGCGGACTCACTACCACGGCATGCTGATCGACGGCACTGTGTTCGACAGCTCCTACGATCGTGGCCAGCCAGCCGAATTCCCGGTAGGCGGCGTGATCGCCGGCTGGACCGAAGCGCTGCAACTGATGAATGCCGGCAGCAAATGGCGCCTGTACGTGCCAAGCGAACTGGCCTACGGCGCCCAAGGCGTTGGCAGCATCCCGCCGCACAGCGTTCTGGTATTCGACGTCGAGCTGCTGGACGTTCTGTAAGACCTTTGTGGGAGCGAGCTCGCTCGCGAATGCAGGCGACTCGGTCTAACTTGAGATTCGAGTTGAAGCCTTCGCGAGCGAGCTCGCTCCCACAGGTTTTGTGTTGATCCTCATATTTCGATCTTGTGCTGCACTTCACCGGTCGGGCGCAACGCCCGGGCGTAGCAGAACAGGAACAGATTGCGTACCAGCTCCTTGAGCACCAGTGGCTCGCTGGAATTCAGGCTGCTGACGTCCAGATCGCCTTGATCCTGCAGCTCATGCAGGGCGTCTTCTTCCAGTACCGCACAGACTTCCCCGGTTTCCCGATGCAGGATCCTGAGGTACGGATGTGGGCGGTCCAGCCAGGCATCGATCAAATAAGTCATGGGTCGTATCTCCTTGAAAGGTTTCAATGAGAATAATTCTTATTCGTCAAATAGCAAGCGCCTATGGACAGAATGCGATTTTTTTCGGGTAAAGAGTGCGTAAGGTCAAAACGGCTGGCGTCTGGCTATCACGCGGGTGAGCGGGGGTAAAGCGGGGGAGGGCAAAGCACCATCCCGCGTCGGGCGCGGGATGGCTGGCAGCAGGATCAGACCTTTCTGACGAACTCGGACTTGAGCTTCATCGGGCCGATGCCGTCGATCTTGCAGTCGATGTCGTGGTCGCCATCGCACAGGCGGATGTTTTTGACCTTGGTGCCGACCTTGACCACCAGCGAGGTGCCCTTGACCTTCAGGTCCTTGATCACGGTGATGGTGTCGCCATCCTGCAGGACGTTGCCGACCGAATCTTTCTTCACGGCATCATCGGACGCCGCTTCAGCTTCGCCGCCGGCCGACCACTCGTGGGCGCACTCAGGGCAGATCAGTTGGGCACCGTCTTCGTAGGTGTATTCGGAATTGCATTTCGGGCAGGGTGGCAACGTGCTCACTAAGGCTCCTTGGAGAGGGGATCGCTAAAAGTCGCACATTGTATAGGGTTTTGTGCGGAGGAGGGCATAGCGCAGAAACAACTGTGGGAGCGGGCTTGCTCGCGAAGGCGTCAGTTCAGTCAACATTGAAGTTGACTGGCTAATCGCATTCGCGAGCAAGTCGAATCGTCGCACCGCCGCTCCCACAAAGGGCAGAATCAGTGCGTGCGTGCGACCGCAAACTCACTCAATTCCACCAGCGCATCGCGATACTCGCTGGCCGGCAGCGCCTCGAGGCACTTGATCGCACGGGCCACGTAGTCGCGGGCCAGTTGCGCGGTGTACTCCAGCGAACCCGAGGCTTCCACGGCGACGCGGATACTTTCGAGGTCTTCGATACCGCCTTTCTGAATCGCCTGACGCACCAGCGCCGCCTGTTCAGGCGTGCCTTCGCGCATGGTGTAGATCAGCGGCAGGGTTGGCTTGCCCTCGGCCAGATCGTCACCGACGTTCTTGCCCAGGGTCTCGGCGTCGCCCTTGTAGTCGAGCAGGTCGTCGACCAATTGGAACGCCACACCCAAGTGGTCGCCGAAGGTGCGCAGGGCTTCGCTCTGCTCGGCGGTGGCGCCGGCCAGCGCCGCAGCGCTGTGGGTCGAGGCTTCGAAAAGCATCGCGGTCTTGCCGCGGATGACTTCCATGTAGGTTTCTTCGGTGGTGCTGGCGTCGCGGACCTTGGACAGTTGCAGCACTTCGCCTTCGGCGATGATGCGTGTGGCCTGGGACAGGATTTTCATCACCGGCATCGAGCCCAGTTCGACCATCATCTCGAACGAGCGCGAGTACAGGAAGTCGCCGACCAGTACGCTCGGGGCGTTGCCCCACATGGCGTTGGCGGTCGAACGGCCACGGCGCATGCCGGACATGTCGACCACGTCGTCATGCAGCAGGGTCGCGGTGTGCAGGAATTCGATGGTGGCGGCCAGCAGGCGCAGGTCATCGCCTTCGCGACCCAGGGCCTTGCCACACAGCAGCACCAATAAAGGACGCAGGCGTTTGCCGCCGGCCGAAGTGATGTAATCGCCGATTTTCGATACCAGCGGCACTCGGGAAGTCAGCTGCTTCTTGATGATGCCGTCGACGGCGCTAAAATCGTCCGCCACCGCGCGGTAGAAAGCTTGGGGTTGCATCAGCGACAGTTGCTCCAGAAGGGTTGCGCGGCATGCTAGGACCCCCACCGGGGCCTGTCAAGGCGCGATGGACGGCCCCTTGCGTGACTCTCGTTGCTTGCGTACAATCGCGCACCCTGAACTTCCTGGGCAGCACCTGCCTTACGCAATTGCACTTGGGCCGTTCCAGCCCCATGCAGCCATGCCAGCCAATACCTCTTCTTATAAAGAGCTGGGTGAGCAGGATTATCGGAGAAATACCATGTACGCAGTAATCGTTACCGGCGGTAAGCAATACAAGGTCGCTGAAGGTGAATACCTGAAGATCGAAAAACTGGAAGTCGCCACTGGCGAATCCGTGACTTTTGACCGCGTTCTGCTGGTCGCCAATGGCGACGACGTGAACATCGGCGCACCTGTTGTTGCTGGCGCAACCGTCAAGGCTGAAGTGATCTCCCAAGGTCGTCACGATAAAGTCCGCATCATCAAGTTCCGTCGCCGTAAGCACCACATGAAGCGTATGGGCCACCGCCAGTGGTTCACCGAGATCAAAATCACCGGTATTCAGGCTTAATTACAGCCTAATTCCTCACTAGGAGAATTGAACTCATGGCACACAAAAAAGCTGGTGGTAGTACCCGTAACGGTCGCGACTCAGAAGCCAAACGCCTTGGCGTGAAGATGTATGGCGGCCAGGTCATCAAGGCCGGCAACATCATCGTGCGTCAGCGCGGCACCCAATTCCACGCTGGCTACGGCGTTGGCATGGGTAAAGATCACACCCTGTTCGCGAAAATCGAAGGCGTGATCAAGTTTGAAGTAAAAGGCGCCTTCGGTCGTCGTTACGTGAGCGTTGTCGCGGCTTAATCGCGAGATCGCTGGAAGAGCCCTGTCTTGCGACGGGGCTTTTTCGTTTGTGGGATGAGTCTCTTGCAAAACTGTTTGTATGGGCTGTCGGCAGTGCGCTGCAAGTCGTGTTTTGGGTCGCTGCGCTCATTTTTGCAAGAGTCTTATGTCTTGATTGTTTTTCGGCTCGTCCGTATGGCGAGAGGCGTTGGTTATGAAGTTTGTTGATGAAGTATCGATTCGCGTAAAGGCTGGTGACGGCGGCAATGGCGCCATGAGTTTCCGTCGGGAAAAATTCATTGAAAACGGTGGCCCGAACGGCGGTGATGGCGGTGACGGCGGTTCCATCTACATGATGGCCGACGAAAACCTCAACACTCTGGTCGACTACCGTTACACCCGGCACTTCGATGCCGAGCGTGGCTCCAACGGCGGCAGCACCGATTGCACCGGCAAGAAGGGTGAAGACCTGATCCTGCGCGTGCCGGTCGGCACCACTGTGATCGACTCGGCCACCCAGGAAGTGATCGGCGACCTGACCAAGGCCGGCCAGAAACTGATGGTGGTGCAGGGCGGCTGGCACGGTCTGGGCAACACCCGTTTCAAATCCAGTACCAATCGTGCGCCACGCCAGACCACTCCGGGCAAGCCGGGTGAGCAGCGTGACCTGAAACTGGAAATGAAAGTGCTGGCCGACGTCGGTCTGTTGGGCTTGCCGAACGCCGGTAAAAGTACCTTCATTCGTTCGGTGTCGGCTGCCAAGCCGAAAGTCGCTGACTACCCGTTCACCACGCTGGTGCCGAACCTCGGTGTGGTCAGTGTCGATCGCTGGAAAAGCTTCGTCATCGCCGACATTCCAGGGCTGATCGAAGGCGCTTCCGACGGTGCCGGCCTGGGCATTCGCTTCCTCAAGCACTTGGCGCGTACCCGCCTGTTGCTGCACCTCGTCGACATGGCACCGCTGGATGACACCAGCGCACCGGACGCGGCGGAAGTGATCGTCAACGAGCTGGTCAAGTTCAGCCCGTCGCTGGCCGAGCGTGATCGCTGGCTGGTGCTGAACAAATGCGACCAGATCCTCGAAGAAGAACACGAAGAGCGCGTCAAGGAAATCGTTGATCGTCTGCAATGGGAAGGTCCGGTCTACGTGATCTCGGCCATCGCCAAAGAAGGCACCGAGCGCCTGACTCGCGACATCATGCGTTATCTGGAAGATCGTGCCGATCGCCTGGCCAACGACCCTGCGTACAAGGAAGAGTTGGCCGATCTCGATCAGCGCATCGAAGACGAAGCCCGTGCCCAGCTGCAGGCACTGGATGACAAGCGTGCCCTGCGTCGCAGCGGCGTGAAGTCGGTCCACGACATCGGCGACGATGACTGGGACGAAGAAGATGTGGATGACGAAGACGGTCCGGAAATCATTTACGTGCGTGACTGATCCGTTGCGATAAACTTGAACGCCGCTCAATCGAGCGGCGTTTTAGTATCTGGGAATCGGCTGGTCACGAAGAGCCACGAATAACGTCACGGGCAGCGCTGGGTCGCGCCGCCCTCAAGCTAAGGTTGAAGATGATGCGGAGCAAAGTGACAGGTGCGCAGCGTTGGGTCGTGAAGATCGGCAGCGCGTTGCTGACGGCGGACGGCAAGGGGCTCGATCGCCAGGCAATGGGTGTCTGGGTCGAGCAGATGGTGGCGCTGCATGAAGCAGGCGTCGAGCTGGTGCTGGTGTCTTCCGGCGCCGTGGCAGCCGGCATGAGCCGCCTGGGCTGGACCGCACGACCCAGTGCGATGCACGAGCTCCAGGCCGCTGCTGCAATCGGCCAGATGGGCCTGGTGCAGGCCTGGGAATCGAGCTTTGCCGAGCATGGCCGGCACACCGCGCAGATTCTCCTGACTCATGACGATCTGTCCGACCGCAAGCGCTACCTGAACGCCCGCAGCACTCTGCGCGCATTGGTCGAGCTGAAAGTCATTCCGGTGATCAACGAAAACGACACGGTGGTCACCGACGAGATCCGTTTCGGCGATAACGACACGCTGGCGGCGCTGGTGGCCAATCTGGTCGAGGCGGATCTGCTGGTGATCCTCACTGATCGCGATGGCATGTTCGACGCTGACCCGCGCAACAATCCGGATGCGCAGCTGATTTATGAGGCGCGTGCCGATGATCCGACTCTCGATGCAGTGGCGGGCGGCACTGGCGGTGCGCTGGGGCGCGGCGGCATGCAGACCAAGCTGCGTGCGGCGCGTCTGGCCGCGCGTTCCGGGGCGCATACCATCATCGTCGGTGGGCGTCTGGAGCGTGTGCTTGATCGCCTGAAAGCGGGCGAGCGCATCGGTACGCTGCTGTCGCCTGAGCGCGGCATGCTTGCGGCGCGCAAGCAGTGGCTGGCCGGGCATCTGCAAACTCGCGGCACGCTGGTGCTGGACGAGGGTGCGGTCTCGGCGTTGTCGCAGGGCAACAAGAGTTTGCTGCCGGTTGGCGTGAAGCTGGTACAGGGCAGTTTCCGTCGTGGCGAAATGGTGGTGTGCGTGGCGCCGGATGGTCGTGAGATCGCCCGTGGCCTGGCCAACTACAGTGCTCTGGAAGCGCAAAAAATCATTGGTCAGTCGTCAGATGCGATCGTCGGCGTGCTGGGCTACATGGCTGAGCCGGAGCTGGTTCACCGTGACAACCTGATTCTGGTCTAAGGAAAAAAAACGCATGCGCATGGCAAAAGGATTGTTGGGTCTGCTGATGGCGTTGCCATTGCTGGCCTCGGCCGAGGAAATCGGTCAGGTGTCGACGGTGTTCAAGTTTGTTGGCCCGAATGACCGGATCGTGGTCGAGGCCTTTGATGATCCGAAGGTCGATGGCGTGACGTGCTACCTGTCGCGCGCCAAGACGGGCGGGGTGAAGGGTGGTCTGGGGCTGGCGGAAGATCGCGCCGAGGCGTCGATTGCCTGCCGTCAGGTCGGTCCGATCAAGTTCAAGGGCGAGCTGAAGGATGGCGACGAGGTGTTCAAGGAGCGCACCTCGCTGGTGTTCAAGACCATGCAGGTGGTGCGTTTCCTCGACAAGAAGCGCAATACGCTTGTGTACCTGGTCTACAGCGATCGCGTAATCGAGGGCAGTCCGCAGAATGCGGTGACAGCGATCCCGATTATTCCGTGGGTACCGGTTCAGCAATAACAGCATCAAGCCAAATGTGGGAGCGGGCTTGCTCGCGAAGAGGTCGTGTCAGTCAATAGAAGTATCGGCTGGCAGATCGCATTCGCGAGCAAGCTCGCTCCCACATTTTTATTTGCCAAATTGCAGGCAATAAAAAACCGACCCTAAGGTCGGTTTTTTAATGACTACGTCGATTAAGCAGCTTCTTTCAGCGCTTTGACGTGGCCATTCAGGCGGCTCTTATGGCGAGCAGCCTTGTTCTTGTGGATGATGCCTTTATCGGCCATGCGGTCGATAACTGGCACAGCCAGAACGTATGCAGCTTGAGCTTTTTCAGCGTCTTTTGCGTCGATGGCCTTAACTACATTCTTGATGTAGGTACGAACCATGGAACGCAGGCTGGCGTTGTGGCTGCGACGCTTCTCAGCCTGTTTTGCACGTTTTTTGGCGGAAGGTGAGTTGGCCACCGTCGAGCTCCTCGAAAGACTTTTTAGGAAATAGCAAACAAAATAGGCCGCGAATCATGCCGATGAAGAGATGTCTTGTCAAGGGCGCTTGAAACGTTCCGCTAAGTGGTAGGTGTAAAGAGGCGGGATATTTATTTCCGGCGCTTGACCTGTAAACTCGCGAGCTTTGGCTCTGTGCTGTTGCGGCGCGGAGTATCGCACAAGTAGGCGCATTGTTCGCCTGCTGTTTATCGACAGGCACACATTTCCTCAATGAATCTGCTCAAATCGTTGGCCGCCGTCAGCTCTATCACGATGCTTTCCCGGATTCTCGGGTTTGTTCGTGACACGCTCATTGCTCGCACCTTCGGCGCCGGAATGGCGACGGACGCCTTCTTTATTGCCTTCAAACTGCCCAACCTGCTGCGGCGCATCTTTGCCGAGGGCGCGTTCTCTCAGGCGTTCGTGCCGATTCTGGCGGAATACAAAAGCCAGAAGGGCGAGGAGGCGACCCGTACCTTTATTGCTTATGTTTCCGGCTTGTTGACGCTGGTGCTGGCGCTTGTCACCGCGCTGGGCATGATCGCTGCGCCTTGGGTGATCTGGGCCACGGCGCCCGGATTCACCGATACCCCGGAAAAATTCCAGCTCACCTCCGATTTGCTGCGGGTGACGTTCCCCTATATATTGCTGATCTCCCTGTCATCGCTGGCCGGAGCGATCCTCAACACCTGGAACCGCTTCTCGGTGCCGGCCTTCGTGCCGACCTTGCTCAACGTCAGCATGATCGTGTTCTCGCTGTTCCTCACGCCGTATTTCGATCCGCCGGTCATGGCCCTCGGCTGGGCGGTGCTGGTGGGTGGTCTGGCGCAATTGCTCTATCAACTGCCGCACCTGAAAAAGATCGGCATGCTGGTGCTGCCGCGCCTCAATCTGCGTGATAGCGGCGTCTGGCGGGTGATGAAGCAGATGCTGCCGGCGATCCTTGGTGTATCGGTCAGCCAGATTTCGCTGATCATCAACACCATTTTTGCCTCGTTTCTGGTGGCTGGCTCGGTGTCGTGGATGTACTACGCCGACCGTCTGATGGAATTGCCGTCCGGCGTACTCGGCGTGGCGCTGGGCACAATCCTGTTGCCGACGCTAGCCAAGACCTACGCCAGCAAGGATCGCCACGAGTATTCGCGGATTCTCGATTGGGGCCTGCGGCTGTGTTTTGTGCTGGTGCTGCCATGTTCGCTGGCGCTGGGGATTCTCGCCGAGCCGCTGACCGTTTCGTTGTTCCAGTACGGTCAGTTCGGCGGCTTCGATGCCGAGATGACCCAGCGCGCGCTGATTGCCTATTCGGTCGGTCTGCTCGGAATCATCGTGATCAAAGTGCTGGCGCCGGGCTTTTATGCGCAACAGAACATCCGCACCCCGGTGAAAATCGCCATCTTCACCCTGGTCTGCACGCAACTGTTCAACCTGATGCTGATCGGCCCGTTGGCGCATGCCGGTCTGGCCTTGGCGATCAGCGCGGGTGCCTGCCTGAATGCCGGGCTGCTGTTCTATCAACTGCGCAAACAAAAGATGTATCAGCCGCAACCGGGCTGGTACCTGTTCGCTTTCAAGCTGGTGGTGGCGGTAGCGGTGATGTCAGCGGTGCTGCTGCTGGGCATGCATTTCATGCCGGCGTGGGATCAGGGGCATATGCTTGAGCGTTTCCTGCGCCTCGGTGCGCTGGTGGTGGCTGGCGTGGTGGCCTACTTCGGCATGTTGCTGCTGCTCGGTTTCCGTCTGCGCGACTTCAATCGCAAGGCCTTGAGCTGAGGTTTCAGCCTTTAAGGACGGGCATGGGCCGGCAGTTTTGTCGGCTCGTTCACTTTGCGTTACGGTGTTGCCTGTCGTCGGCCGTCGGGTGTGGTTATAATCGACCACTTTATGAGCAAGAAGCGCGTTATGCAGCTGGTTCGAGGCCTCCACAACTTGCGCCCCCAGCATCGGGGCTGCGTCGCCACTATTGGCAACTTTGACGGTGTTCACCGTGGTCACCAGGCTATCCTGGCCCGACTGCGTGAGCGTGCGCTCGAGTTGGGCGTACCCAGCTGCGTGGTGATTTTCGAGCCGCAGCCACGGGAATTCTTCGCCCCCGATACCGCGCCGGCACGTCTGGCGCGCTTGCGCGACAAACTGCAACTGCTGGCTGCCGAAGGCGTCGACCGGGTCCTGTGCCTGGCGTTCAACCAGCGCCTGAGCAAGCTCAGCGCCAGCGAATTCGTCGACACCATCCTGGTGGATGGCCTCGGCGTTCAGCATCTGGAAGTTGGCGACGATTTCCGCTTTGGCTGCGACCGCCTCGGCGATTTCGATTTCTTGCTGCAAGCCGGACAAGTCCACGGTTTTACCGTGGAAGCCGCGCAAACCGTCGAGCTGGACGGCATCCGCGTCAGCAGCACCCAGGTGCGCAACGCATTGGCCGCCGCCGACTTTGCCCTGGCTGAACGCCTGCTCGGCCGCCCGTACCGGATCGTCGGGCGCGTGCTGCATGGCCAGAAACTGGCCCGGCAACTGGGTACGCCCACAGCCAACATTCAACTCAAACGTCGTCGCGTGCCGTTCACCGGGGTCTATCTGGTGGATGTGGACATCGACGGCAAGACCTGGCCCGGCGTCGCCAACATCGGCGTACGGCCCACGGTGCAAGGTGATGGCAAGGCCCACCTTGAAGTTCACTTATTGGATTTTGCCGGCGATCTGTATGACCGGCGTCTGACGGTGGTTTTCCACCAAAAGCTGCGTGAAGAGCAGCGTTTCGCCTCCCTGGAGGCACTGAAAACGGCGATCAACGCGGATGTCGCCGCCGCCCGTGCACTAGCCGCACCTAGCGCCCATCGCTAATGAAGAGCCTTAAATGACCGACTATAAAGCCACGCTAAACCTTCCGGACACCGCCTTCCCAATGAAGGCCGGCCTGCCACAGCGCGAACCGCAGATCCTGCAGCGCTGGGACAGTATTGGCCTGTACGGAAAGTTGCGCGAGATTGGCAAGGATCGTCCGAAGTTCGTCCTGCACGACGGCCCTCCGTACGCCAACGGCACGATCCACATCGGTCACGCGCTGAACAAGATTCTCAAGGACATGATCATCCGCTCGAAGACCCTGTCGGGCTTCGACGCGCCGTACGTTCCGGGCTGGGACTGCCACGGCCTGCCGATCGAACACAAGGTTGAAGTGACCCACGGCAAGAACCTGGGCGCGGACAAGACCCGCGAACTGTGCCGTGCCTACGCCACCGAGCAGATCGAAGGGCAGAAGTCCGAATTCATCCGTCTCGGCGTGCTGGGCGACTTCGCCAACCCGTACAAGACCATGGACTTCAAGAATGAGGCCGGCGAAATCCGTGCCCTCGCCGAAATCGTCAAGGGCGGCTTCGTGTTCAAAGGCCTGAAGCCGGTGAACTGGTGCTTCGACTGCGGCTCGGCCCTGGCCGAAGCGGAAGTCGAGTACGAGAACAAGAAGTCCTCGACCATCGACGTTGCCTTCCCGATCGCTGACGAAGCCAAACTGGCCGCCGCGTTCGGTCTGCCATCGCTGGGCAAGCCTGCCTCAATCGTGATCTGGACCACCACCCCGTGGACCATCCCGGCCAACCAGGCGCTGAACGTGCACCCGGAATTCAACTACGCGCTGGTGGATATCGGCGACAAGCTGCTGGTGCTGGCCGAAGAGCTGGTCGAAGCCTGCCTGGCCCGCTACGGCGTTGAAGGTTCGGTCATCGCGACCACCACCGGTAAGCAACTGGAGCTGATCAACTTCCGTCACCCGTTCTACGACCGTCTGTCGCCGGTGTACCTGGCCGACTACGTGGAACTGGGCGCCGGCACCGGTGTGGTTCACTCCGCCCCGGCCTACGGTGTGGACGACTTCGTGACCTGCAAGAAGTACGGCATGGTCAACGACGAAATTCTCAACCCGGTGCAGAGCAACGGCGTGTACGTACCGTCGCTGGAATTCTTCGGCGGCCAGTTCATCTGGAAAGCCAACCCGGCCATTGTCGAAAAACTGACCGAAGTCGGTGCGCTGATGCACACCACCGTCATCGAACACAGCTACATGCACTGCTGGCGCCACAAGACCCCGCTGATCTACCGCGCCACCGCACAGTGGTTCATCGGCATGGACAAGCAGCCAACCAGCGGCGATACCCTGCGCGTACGCTCGCTCAAAGCCATCGAAGACACCAAATTCGTTCCGGCCTGGGGCCAGGCGCGTCTGCACTCGATGATCGCCAACCGTCCGGACTGGTGCATCTCCCGTCAGCGCAACTGGGGCGTGCCGATCCCGTTCTTCCTCAACAAGGAAAGCGGCGAGCTGCACCCACGCACCGTTGAGCTGATGGAAGAGGTCGCCAAGCGCGTTGAAGTCGAAGGCATCGAAGCCTGGTTCAAACTCGACGCCGCCGAACTGCTGGGCGACGAAGCGCCGCAGTACGACAAGATCAGCGACACCCTCGACGTCTGGTTCGATTCGGGCACTACGCACTGGCACGTACTGCGCGGTTCGCACCCGATGGGTCACGAAACCGGCCCGCGTGCCGACCTGTACCTGGAAGGTTCCGACCAGCACCGCGGCTGGTTCCACTCCTCCTTGCTGACCGGTTGCGCCATCGACAACCACGCGCCGTACCGCGAACTGCTGACCCACGGCTTCACCGTCGACGAGTCCGGCCGCAAGATGTCCAAGTCGCTGGGCAACGTGATCGCGCCGCAGAAAGTCAACGACACCCTCGGCGCCGACATCATGCGTCTGTGGGTCGCGTCGACCGACTACTCCGGCGAAATGGCCGTGTCCGAGCAGATCCTGCAGCGCAGCGCGGATGCCTATCGTCGTATCCGTAACACCGCGCGCTTCCTGCTTTCCAACCTGACCGGTTTCAACCCGGCCACCGACCTGCTGCCGGCTGAAGACATGCTCGCGCTGGATCGCTGGGCCGTGGACCGTACCCTGCTGCTGCAGCGCGAGCTGCAAGAGCATTACGGCGAATACCGTTTCTGGAACGTCTACTCGAAGATCCACAACTTCTGCGTGCAGGAGCTGGGTGGGTTCTACCTCGACATCATCAAGGACCGCCAGTACACCACCGGCGCCGACAGCAAGGCCCGTCGTTCGTGCCAGACCGCGCTGTTCCACATCTCCGAAGCGCTGGTGCGCTGGATCGCGCCGATCCTCGCGTTCACCGCCGACGAGCTGTGGCAGTACCTGCCGGGCGAGCGCAACGAGTCGGTGATGCTCAACACCTGGTACGAAGGTCTGACCGAGCTGCCGGAAGGCTTCGAGCTGGGTCGCGCCTACTGGGATCGCATCATGGAAGTGAAGGTGGCAGTCAACAAGGAAATGGAAATCCAGCGCGCGGCGAAAGCCGTCGGTGGCAACCTGCAGGCCGAAGTCACGCTGTTCGCCGAAGAGGCGCTGAGCGCTGATCTGGCCAAGCTGAGCAACGAGCTGCGCTTTGTCCTGATCACCTCGACCGCCAGCGTGGCGCCTTTCGTTCAGGCACCGGCAGACGCAGTAACCACCGAAGTCAGCGGCCTGAAGCTGAAGATCGTCAAATCGGCCTTCGCCAAATGTGCGCGTTGCTGGCACTGCCGCGAAGACGTCGGCGTGAATCCGGAGCATCCGGAAATCTGCGGTCGTTGCGTCGACAACATCAGCGGCGCCGGCGAGGTTCGTCACTATGCCTGATTCCGTTGGCCGTTTCGGACGGTTGAGCTGGCTCTGGTTGAGTTTGCTGGTTCTGGTCATCGACCAGGCCAGCAAGTTCTACTTCGAAAACAGGCTCGAAATGTTCCAGCAGATCGTGATCATTCCCGATTACTTCAGCTGGACCCTGGCCTACAACACTGGCGCCGCGTTCAGCTTTCTGGCCGACAGTTCCGGCTGGCAGCGCTGGCTGTTCGCCCTGATCGCGATCGTGGTCAGTGCGGTGCTGGTGGTCTGGCTCAAGCGCCTGGGCCGCAACGACACCTGGCTGGCCGTCGCTCTGGCATTGGTGCTGGGTGGCGCGCTGGGCAATCTGTATGACCGCATTGCCCTGGGCCATGTGATCGACTTCATTCTGGTGCACTGGCAGAACCGCTGGTACTTCCCGGCGTTCAACTTCGCTGACAGCGCCATTACCGTTGGCGCGATCATGCTGGCACTGGATATGTTCAAACCGAAGAAAACCGGAGAAGCCGTTCATGACTGAACAGGTATTGGCTGAGCAACGCATCGGTCAGAACACGGAAGTCACCTTGCACTTCGCATTGCGCCTGGAGAACGGCGACACGGTCGACAGCACTTTCGATAAAGCCCCGGCGACCTTCAAGGTCGGCGATGGCAACCTGCTGCCGGGTTTTGAAGCCGCCCTGTTCGGCTTCAAGGCCGGCGACAAGCGCACGCTGACCGTCGAGCCGGAAAACGCCTTCGGCCAGCCGAACCCGCAAAATGTACAGATCATCCCGCGTTCGCAGTTTGCCGACATGGAGCTGTCGCCGGGTTTGCTGGTGATCTTCAACGATGCGGCCAATACTGAGTTGCCGGGCGTGGTGAAAGAGTTCGACGACGCGCAAGTGACCGTCGACTTCAACCACCCGCTGGCCGGAAAGACGCTGACCTTTGACGTCGAGATCATCAACGTCAAAGCGATCTGACTGACCGCACGCGGTCAAAAATGTGGGAGCGGGCTTTTGTGGTGAGGGGATTTATCCCCGATGGGGTGCGAAGCGCCCCCTATCCAGACACCTCCGTCCGTGCTGGAACCGCGTCGTCAGGATTTGGGGGGCTTTGCCCCCATCGGGGATAAATCCCCTCGCCACAAAGCTTTACTCCTACAAGGGCTGTATTGATCTAATTTCTTGCGCGCAAGACACGAGGCACAGCATGCAAATCAAACTCGCCAACCCCCGTGGCTTCTGCGCCGGCGTGGACCGGGCGATCGAAATCGTCAACCGCGCCCTGGAAGTCTTCGGGCCGCCGATCTACGTGCGTCATGAAGTGGTGCACAACAAGTTCGTCGTTGAAGACCTGCGCAACCGTGGCGCGATTTTCGTCGAGGAGCTGGATCAGGTGCCGGACGACGTCATCGTGATCTTCAGTGCCCACGGAGTTTCTCAGGCGGTGCGCAACGAAGCCGCCGGTCGTGGCCTGAAAGTGTTCGACGCCACCTGTCCGCTGGTGACCAAGGTGCACATCGAAGTCGCCAAATACAGCCGCGACGGCCGTGAGTGCATCCTGATCGGCCACGCTGGTCACCCGGAAGTCGAAGGCACCATGGGCCAGTACGACGCCAGCAATGGCGGCGCAATCTACCTCGTCGAAGACGAAAAAGACGTGGCTGAGTTGCAAGTGCGTAACCCGGAAAAACTGGCGTTCGTGACCCAGACCACGCTGTCGATGGACGACACCAGTCGCGTCATCGATGCCCTGCGCACACGTTTCCCGGCCATCGGTGGTCCGCGCAAGGACGACATCTGCTACGCCACGCAAAACCGTCAGGACGCGGTCAAGCAACTGGCCGACGAATGCGACGTGGTATTGGTGGTGGGCAGCCCGAACAGCTCCAACTCCAACCGTCTGCGTGAGTTGGCCGAGCGCATGGCCACGCCGGCCTACCTGATCGACGGTGCCGAAGATCTGCAGAAAAGCTGGTTCGATGGCGTCGAGCGTATCGGCATCACCGCCGGTGCTTCGGCGCCGGAAGTACTGGTGCGCGGCGTGATCCAGCAATTGCAGGCGTGGGGTGCGACCGGTGCCGATGAATTGGCCGGGCGTGAAGAGAACATCACCTTCTCGATGCCGAAAGAGCTGCGCGTGCGTTCGATCTGACGCCTTGCGCTTTCTCGCACAGCGCCTGCGCGGTTTTCTCCCGCATCAGGCGCACTCGACCGGTCGCCGCCAGCACCACCTGGAGCTGGCTGACCGGCTCGTGTGTCGAACACAGATGTAACGTCCCGGCCTGAAATGCCCGCCCGGGCATCAGCGGTTGTCCCAGACTGCTGAAACGCACGTAACGACTGACCGCCCAATTGCCGACAATCGGTATCTGCGCAGCACTCGCCTGTTCCTGCAGCAGGGGATTGTCGCGGTCCTGCGGCCCCTTGCCGCTGATATCCAGAATGATCCGCCAGCCCTGACTCCAGTCGCCGTTGATGCCGTGAATCACCACGCTCTGATTGCGTGTGATCGCCTGCGTGCGGGCATTGCGAATGCCCTCGAGCAACGACTGCGCCGCCTGGTCACGCCGGGTCGATTCGTTGAAAGCGGCAAACGCCGGACTGACCAGCGCCAGAACAATTGCGCCAATCGCCAGTCCCATAAGCAATTCAATCAGGCTGAAACCCTGTTGCGGCATGAACACATCCTCCCTGAAGCATGAGGCCCGGCGCGGTCCGTGCGGCGGGCAGGGCAAATCAACCGACGCGAAGCGGTTGAATGTTCTAGTTTGTAGAAGCAGGTATAGCCGACGGCAACGGAGGGCATCGATGGATCATCGTACAAAAGGTTTCACGCTGCCCGAGTTGCTGGCGGCGGTGGCGGTGATGGTGATCCTCATCACCCTGGCAGTACCGGGCTTTACCCGTTCGATCCAGAGCAGCAGGGCCGATACCGAAATGGGCGATTTGCAGCGGGCCATCAACTATGCGCGTCTGGAGGCGATCGATCGCGGCGTGACCACGCGGCTGCGGCCGAGCGCTGGTGGCAGCGTGTGGACTGGCGAGCTGGCGGTCTATGACAGTACTGGCACTCCGGCCAATGTGTTGCGGGTTGTTCCGGCGATGAGCAGTGGCGCGACTCTGACGCTACCCTCAGGAGTGACCGCACTGGATTTCAACAATCTCGGTGGTCTGGCGGCGCCGTCGACGGCGGTGGCCATCAGTTATGTGCTGGGAACGCAAAGCAGGACGCTGAACGTGTGTCTGAACGGAAGAATTCAATTGGGTGGAAGTTGCGGATGAGGGCAGGGAGCCAACAGGCACAGGAGGGCATGTCGCTGATCGAGGTGCTGGTCGCGTTGCTGATTTTGACCGTCGGCATTTTGGGCGCGGCCGCCGTGCAGCTCAATGCGCTGAAGTACACCGACAGTTCGCGGATGACCAGCCAGGCGAGTTTCATCGCCTACGACATGATGGACCGCATCCGCGCCAACGCCGCCGCCGACTATACGGTGCCGCCGCCGACCTCGGGCAACCTCAGTGTTGCTCGCGATCAGGACCTCTACGACTTCACCACCAACATTGTCAATTTCGGCGGGCCGAGCGCCACCGGCACGATCACCCTCAATCAGCGGGTGTACACCATCACCATCAACTGGAACGACTCGCGGGCGGCGAATGCCACCGGCACCACGCGCAGCTTCGTCCTCACCAGTCGCGCCACGGTCGACCCGGTGGCCACGCCATGAAGCAGCGCAACCGTGGTTTCGGCCTGATCGAAATGCTCATCGCCCTGGCGCTGGGGCTGATCATCGTATTGGGTGTGGTGCAGACCTTCCTCACCGCGAAAAACACCTACGTCAGCCAGAATACGGCGGCCGCGATGCAGGAAGACGCGCGTTTCGTGTTGAGCAAGATGATTCAGGAATTACGCATGGTCGGGATGTTCGGCTGTCTCGGCAGCATTACCGACGCGAGCTCCGCTGGGGACTTCAGTGCGGCGCAGATCACTCCGATCAGTTGGGACAACAGCAACCTCAAACTGACCCTGGTCACTGCCGATGTTGGCGGCAATGGCGGGACGCCGACCTGGACGGTGGTCTCCGATTGCCGCAACAGCTCCACTGCATATACCGGGTTACGCGCTGCCGCGAGCGGGCAGATCGCCTTTCCGATCCGTCGCCTGATCTACACTTTCAGCAACAACCAGATCCTCATGGGCACTGGCGTCGGCAACCCGACCCAGCAGGTGCTGGTAAATAACGTCAGTGCCTTCAACGTGACCTTCGGTCTGGCCGCGTCCGCCACTGATGTCGCGGCGTCCTCCTACAGCAGCAACCCCAGTGATCCGGCGCGCATCCGCAGTGTGCGCCTGAGTCTGACCCTCACCGACCCGAACAATCGGGTGGCCAATCAAACCTTCAATGTGGTTGCCGCTTTGCGCAACCGCTTGCAGTGAGGGCCGGGTCGATGAAAATTTCCTTGCATCAGCGGCACACCCAGCGCGGCATGGTGCTGCTGGTCAGTCTGGTGTTCCTGTTGCTGCTGACACTTGTGGGCCTGTCGTCGATGCAGAGCGCCAACCTGCAGGAAAAAATGGCCGGCAGTGTCAGCCTGCGCAATCAGTCGTTTCAGACCGCCGAAGCGGCGCTGCGTATCGGCGAGAGTGCGGTGCAGCTCGACAGTTATTCACTGGCGGTGTGTGCCAGCACCACGCAATGTGCGCCGCCGGCAGAGTCGTCGGTGGTCAGCGCGGCGGGGTTCAATTCGACCTCGGGGGTAACGTGGATCGCCGCCGGCAATGGCTTCTATGGTGTGCAAAACATCGGTACCACCCTGACGGCAGTGAACGTGCCGAGCAATACCTCGGCGACGCTGTATCGGGTCACCGCGGTCGGCATCGCCGGTACCTCGCGTAGCGTGGTGGAGAGTGTTTATGCGAAGTATTGAACGCTGCCGGACACTGTTGGCCGGCATGCTGCTGAGCCTGTATCTGGCGGCGCCGGCCTATGCGTTCACTCCGTCCGATTCGCCGCTGTTGAGCGCGGCGGCGGTGCCGCCCAACGTGATGCTGCTGATCGACGATTCCGGCAGTATGAACAGCATCATTTACGCGGCAGGCTTCGATCCGGACGTCGCACGCACACCGGCCCGGCAGTGCAATGCGTTTCTCGGGCTATGCTCGGCGTTGAATGCGCCGCAGATAATTGGCGATTCGATATTCCTCTCGAGTCTGCCGACCTCTGGCTGTTCCGGCGGCGCCTTCGCCTTCTACAACAACAGCGTCGCGCCGCTGTGCCTGAAACTGCCGGACCCGGTGGGCGGCGGCAACACCCGCTACACCGGGGATTACATCGCCTATCTGGTCGGGCTGGCGCTCAACAACGGCACACGCGATTTCACCACCGGGGCGATTCCCAATGACTACCGGATCAACGTGGCGCGCAACGTGTCCACCGCGCTGGTCACCAGCAACCGTAACTTGCGCATGGGGCTGTCGACGTTCAATCCGGCCACCAGCAACAACCCCGGCAATGGCGGTTATATCGCGCGAACCATCAGCGACCTGTCACCGGTTTCCGGCAGCGTGACCCAGGCGCAGGCCGACGCCAACTACAATGCGCTGATTTCATCGATCAACGGTTTGAGCGCCGTAGCCAACACGCCGCTGGCGGAAACCTATTACGAAATCACCCGCTACATGCGCGGCATTGCGCCGTACTACAACAGCACGCCGGCCACCTACACCAGCCCGATCCAGTACCGCTGCCAGAAGAACTACGGTGTGGTAATCACCGACGGCCTGCCGACCTACGACCGCACATTCCCGACCAACGACCCGTTGGGCGGCAGTCGTCTGCCGAACTGGGACGGCATCAACAATGACGGCGATAACCTCAATGGCGACAGCGAAGGCGACACGCTGTACCTGGACGACATCGCCAAATTCGCCTTCGACATCGACATGCGCTCGACGGGGACCGACGCCGCCGGCAAAAGCTGGAACGCGGTGGATTTTCCCAAGCAGAACATGAACACCTACACCGTGGGTTTCACTGCCGACAACGACATGCTTTCGGACGCCGCCGCGTACGGTCAGGGTCGCTATTACCAGGCCACCGACAGTACCGGCCTCAACGCTGCGCTGTCCTCAGCGTTGAGCGACATCACTTCCAAGGCCGGCTCCGGCGGCAGCGGTGTCACCAGCGGCACCACGCTGGCCAGTGGCACCAGTTATTTTCAGACCAGCTATGACCCCAAAGACTGGCGCGGGACGATCAAATCGTTCGGCTTCACCGCAGCCGGTGCAGTGAACACCTCGGCGGCCTTGTGGAGCACCGACACCACCATTGTTCCGGGTGCGACCGCACCGACCTATCAATCGTGGAACACCACCAGCAACGCCGCCGTCACCCTGGCTTACGGCAATTTTTCCGCCGCCCAACAGAGCACGCTTAGTCAGGGGCTGCCCAGCGGTATCAGCGGCAGCGACCTGGTGGAGTGGAGCAAGGGCACCAACAAGAGCGGGTTGAAGGTGCGCAGCGTATTGCTTGGTGACATCATCAACTCGCCGCTGGCACTGGCTTCTCCCAGCGACAAAACCGCCTCCGATCTCTCCGGCGACAGCACTTACACCTCGTACCTGACCACCAAGGCGGCGAACATGAATTCGAGCCTGGTGGTGAATGCCAACGATGGTTTCGTCAACGTGATCAACTCGGCCAACGGCACCCGGCGCTACGCCTACATGCCGTCCAGCGTGCTGCCGTCGCTGCGACTGATTGCCGACCCTGCGTACGTCAACGGCGTCAGCCACAAGTTTCTGGTGGACGGACAGGTCGGCGTGTACGACGCGCAAATCAATAGCGCCTGGAAAGCCCTGGCCATTGGCGGCACCGGTGCCGGCGGCAAAACCTTTTATGCATTGCAGCTGTTCGACGCGTCAGCTGGCAATGTGGTGAGTGCTTTGTGGGAAGTCAGCGCGCCCGCCACGGCCAATACCGCCAACGTTTTTAATGATCTGGGTTACGCCTATGCCCGGCCGGAAGTGGCACGCTTGGCCGATGGTCGCTGGGCGGCGTTCATCGCCAATGGTTATGGCAGCAACTCGGGTGTGGCGGCTTTGTATGTGCTGGATGTGCGCGACGGTTCGCTGATCAGGAAAATCGTGATCGACAGCAGCGAAACCACCAATGGCCTGTCGTCGGTGAAGCTCAAGGTCAACTCTTCGAACGTGGTGCAGGCCGCTTATGGCGGCGATCTGAAAGGGCGTCTGTGGAAGTTCGACCTCAGCGCGACCTCGACCGATAGCTGGGGCGTGGCGTTTTCCGGCAAGCCGTTGTTCACCACGGCGGGCGGAGCGACCCAGCCAATCACCGCGCAGCCATTGCTGGCGGACAACTCGCTGGGCGGCAAACAGATCTTTGTCGGCACCGGCAAATTCAACGAGACCGCCGACAAGACCAACAAGGATCTGCAGGCGTTTTATTCGGTGTGGGACGCCGACGGCGGTTCCGGACAGCTGACCGTCAGCAGCCTGCAGGCGCAGGCGGTGACCGGGGTGTTCTCCGGCAGCAGCGGGCAGTTCATCACCACCAGTCAGAACGACACGACTTATCCGGGGGAGAAGGGCTGGTACCTGCCACTGGTGTACAACAACGTGCTGACCGGCGAGCGGGTGATCAATCAGGCCAGCCTGGTGCTGGGGCGTATCGTGTTTACCACTGCCAGTGTCGACACCACCGACCCGTGTGCCAGTTTCGGTACAGGCAAACTGGTCGAACTCGATGCGTTCAGCGGTAAGATGCTCAACTACGCGGTGCTCGATACCAACGCCGATGGTGTGGTCGACAGCAACGACACGATTTCCAGTGGCGTGGTGTTCACCGGCGGCATTCCGACCCTGAACGCCATCGTCAACGGCGCAACGCGCAAGATCGTCAACGATTCCAGTGGTACCGTCACCACGCTGGTGGAAAAATCCGGCGGTGGCAGCCGTCGTATCATGTGGCGACAAATACAGTAAGCGAGAGTTTGAGGCATGCGCAGATTCAACCGGGGCTTCACCCTGATCGAAATCATGATCGTGATTGCGATCATCGGGATCATCATCACCATCGCCGCACCGAGCTACACCGAGTACCTGAAAAAGGGCCGGCGCGCCGAGGTGGTTTCGCTGCTCTCGGAACAGGCGCAGAGCCTCGAGCGCTTCTACACCAAAAACAACGTCTACACCGGCATTACCGGGTTGAGCACGGGCAATGATTTCTACACCATCACCCCGACCATAGCCGACCAGACCTTCCTGCTGACCGCCACCCGCAAGGCCGGCACCGCCATGGCCAGCGACAAGTGCGGTGACTTCACCCTGAGCAACACCGGCGTCAGAAGCATGAACAACGCGACCACCGGGCTGACCACCAAGGATTGCTGGGGCCGCTGAGGTACTTTCTTTCCGGCGCCTTTTGCGCCTCCTGTCTTTTACGGTTGGATCAAACATGACCAGGCAACAGCAAGTGGTGATTGTCGGTGGCGGGGTGATTGGCCTGCTGACCGCCTACAACCTCGCCTCCGAAGTGCGCAGTGTGGTGCTGCTGGATCGCTCGAATGTCGGCCAGGAATCGTCCTGGGCCGGTGGCGGCATCGTTTCGCCGCTGTACCCGTGGCGCTACAGCCCGGCGGTCACCGCGCTGGCGCACTGGTCGCAGGATTTTTATCCACAGCTGGGCGAGCGCCTGTTTGCCGATACCGGGGTTGATCCCGAGGTTCACACCACCGGCCTGTACTGGCTGGATCTGGATGATGAAGCCGAAGCATTGGCCTGGGCTGCGAGGGAGAACCGTCCGCTGCGCGCTGTGGATATCTCGGCGGCCCATGACGCGGTGCCGGTACTCGGCGGCGGATTTTCCCGGGCGATCTACATGGCCGATGTGGCCAACGTCAGAAACCCGCGACTGGTGAAATCGCTGAAAGCGGCCTTGCTGGCCTTGCCGAACGTGACGCTGCACGAGCAGTGTGAAGTCAGTGGGTTTGTTCGCGAAGGGGAGCGGGTTGTTGGCGTCGAGACGTCGCAGGGTGTGATCAAGGGTGATCAGGTGGTGCTGACGGCGGGGGCATGGAGCGGTGAGCTGCTCAAGACCCTGGATCTTGCGCTGCCGGTGGAGCCGGTCAAAGGCCAGATGATTCTTTACAAGTGTGCGGCGGATTTCCTGCCGAGCATGGTGCTGGCCAACGGGCGTTATGCGATTCCGCGGCGCGACGGGCACATCCTGATCGGCAGCACCCTGGAGCATGAAGGCTTCGACAAGACCCCGACCGATGTCGCGCTGGAAAGCCTCAAGGCTTCCGCGATCGAGCTGCTGCCGGCGCTGGCGCAGGCCGAAGTAGTAGGACATTGGGCGGGTTTGCGCCCGGGGTCGCCGGAAGGGATTCCGTATATCGGGCGGGTGCCGGGGTTTGAAGGGCTGTGGCTGAACTGCGGGCATTACCGCAACGGCCTGGTGCTGGCGCCGGCGTCGTGTCAGTTGTTTGCCGATGTGATGTTGGGGCGTGCGCCGATTATTGATCCGGCGCCGTATGCGCCTGAGGGGCGTATCTAGTCAGCTAATTTTGTTTCGCCTGACAGATTGCTTTCGCGGGCAAGCCCGCTCCCACAGGGTTTTGTGGTTTGCATGAATTTTGTGTACGCCACGGATACTGTGGGAGCGGGCTTGCTCGCGAAGCGGCCCTCAATCCAGACCGAGCTTCTTCAGCCGGTAGCGCATCGAGCGAAACGACAGACTCAACCGCTGCGCCGCCGCCGTGCGATTCCAGCGGGTTTCCTCCAGCGCCTGCAAAATCAGTTTGCGTTCGACGTTCTCCAGATAATCCTCAAGGTTGTCGATCTGCGTCAGGTCGGCAATGCCGCCCTCGACCGCACAGCTTCCTTCGCTCAAGCGCAGATCCTCGGCCTCGATCACCTGGTTTTCGCACAGCGTGTGCGCGCGTTCAAGGACGTTCTCCAGTTCCCGCACATTGCCTGGAAAGCGGTAGCCCTTGAGTGCTTCCAGCGCCTGCGGATGCAGTCGCGCAGCCACTTGGCCACTGCCGCTGGCCAGACGCTGGAGCACATGCGCGGCCAGCGCTTCGATGTCGTCGCGGCGTTCGCGCAGCGATGGCACCCGCAGTTCGATCACGTTCAAGCGGTAATACAGGTCCTGACGAAAGCGTCCGGCGGCGACTTCCGCTTCGAGGTCTTTGTGCGTGGCGCACAGGATGCGCACATCGACCACGGTTTCCTGCTGGCCGCCGACACTGCGCACGGCTTTCTCCTGAATCGCCCGCAGCAGTTTGACTTGCATCGACAGCGGCAGGTCGGCCACTTCATCGAGAAACAGGGTGCCGCCGTGCGCCGCCTGAAACAGCCCCGGTTTGTCGTCAATCGCACCGGTAAAGCTGCCTTTGCGATGGCCGAAAAACTCGCTTTCCACCAATTCCGAGGGAATCGCCCCGCAGTTGACCGGCACGAATGGCTGATGGACGCGCGGCCCCTGTTCGTGGATCAGCCGCGCGACCAGCTCTTTGCCACTGCCGGATTCGCCGCTGATATAGACCGGTGCCTGACTGCGCGCAAGCTTGTCGATTTGTTTGCGCAGCGTGCGCATCGGTGGTGAGTCACCCAGCAGGCGTCGGTCGATCGAGGCGACGCTGGCGCCGGCGGCAGGCATGCGCAGCGCGCTGTTGACCAGTTCGCGCAGGCGGGTGAGGTCAACCGGTTTGGTGAGGAAGTCGAACGCCCCGGCCTTCAGCGCGTTGATCGCGGTTTCCAGGCTGCCGTACGCGGTGATCATGGCCACCGGCAGTTGTGGATAACGTTGCTGGATGTGATGCACCAGCTCCAGCCCGGTGCCGTCCGGCAGGCGCATGTCGGTCAGGCACAGGTCGAACGCATTGCGTTGCAACAGTGCCTGGGCTTCGCCGAGATTGCGCGCGCTGAAAGTGTCGAGTTTCATCCGCCCGAGGGTGATTTCCAGGAGTTCGCGGATATCCGGTTCGTCGTCGACGATGAGGATTTTTTGCCGTGGGCTCGTGTTCAACTTTGTTTCCGTCCGTGAGCAAAGGTGATGCGAAAGCAGCCGCCGCCTTGGCGTGGTTTGAAGTCTAGGCGCGCCTGGTTGCTTTCGCACAGCTCACGGGACAGATAAAGCCCAAGGCCGGTGCCCTGGCTGCTGGTGGTGAAGAACGGTTCGAACAGATGCGCTTGCTGATCCAGCGGCACGCCGGGGCCGTTGTCATGGACTTCGAGCACCGCCAGCTGGCTGTCGGGATCGACGAACAGCGCCAGCCAGACTTCGGCCGGGTCATGCAGCAGCGCGCTGTGACGCCAGCCGTTGCGTACCAGGTTATCGAGAATTTGCGCGAGCTGGTCGGGGTCCATCAGGGTGATGAAGTCCCCGGAATTGATGCGCAAATGAATCGATTGGCGCTCAGCGGCCTGTTCGCGGCAGTCGGCAACGAACTGCTCCAGCCACGGCTTGAGGTCCAGTCGTTGCGGCGCACTCTGCTGGCGACGCGACAGTTGCAGGACGTTTTCGATGACTCGGTTCATGCGCTGGGAGTGGTCTTGAATGATCTGCGTCAGACGCCGATCGGCGCCAGCGAGTTCCTCGGACTCGGCCAATAGCTGCGCGGCGTGGCTGATGGCGCCCAGCGGATTGCGGATTTCGTGGGATATGCCGGCGGTCAGTCGGCCCAGCGCGGCCAGTTTGAGTTGCTGGGCTTGCTGCGCGACTTGCGCCAGGTCTTCGAGAAACACCAGGGTTTGCTGGTTGGGACTTTGTTTGAGGGCGATGAAGTTCGGTTGCAGCTCCAGGCCATTACCGGGAATCTTCAGGCTTTGCGGGCGTAGGGTCGGATTGTTCAGCCACAACTGCAGGCGATCGACCAGCGGCCAGGAATATTCGTCAATCAGGTGCCCCTCAAGCTGCGCCTCGGCCAACAGGCTTTTCGCGCTGTGATTGGCCAGTTGCACCCGACGCTGCTCGTCGAGCACCAGGATGCCGGTGCGCATGCGTTGCAGAATCAGCGCGTTGAGCGCTTCGAGGCTGACGACTTCGCTGGCGCGTTGTTCGGCGAGGTGCTCACTGACCTCCAGGCGCCGGACCAGACCCTGCACCAGTAACGAGGCGGCAAAGCACAAGGCGCCGAGGGTGCCGGCCTGCAGATAATCATTGGCGCTCAGCGGGTGGCTGAAATTCAGCAGGAAGCTCGAACCGACAATGCCCAGTGCGCCAATGGCAGCAATCAGCAGGCCGATGCGTCGGCGCAGCAGGGTGTTGCTGATCGCCACCGAGACAATCAGCAGGTTGCCGATGGCGCTGGCGACTCCACCCGCCGCGTAGAACACTGCGCACAGCAACAGGACGTCCAGCAAAGCGAGGCTGAACAGCTGCGCCGGGCGCCGGGTGTTTTCCAGAAACACCACCAGCAGTATGTTCAGCACCAGATACAGCCAGCTGCCGCTGCGCAGCAGATCGTCATCGGCCGAGGTCAGCAGGCGGTTGTCCATGTTGCTGGAAATCAGCAGCACCAGCGTGATGCCGACGCTTAAACGGTAAAGATGATAAAGACGCAGCAGGCGCTGCGCCTGTTTGCTGTCGGCGTTGTCGGCCTCAGCGATCACTGGAACCCGGGCCTTGCTCAAGGTGAGCCTGGCTGCAATACCACTGTTGCTGAAGGTTCAGCGCCCGATCGCGCGGCAGGTGCACGCCGCAATGGGCGCAACGCACCATCGGTGCGGCGTTTTGTTCGCGGGGAGCCTGGGCAGACGAGGCGGGTGCCTTGAATTTGCGCCACAGCCATACCGCAGCAAAAATCAGGGCAATCCAGAACAGTAAACGGAGCATGATGGGCGGCTTTTCGAATGATGATCCGGCAGTTTAGCCAAGCAGCCGACGGGCGCACAGCCCATTAACGAGCGGCAATGAAAAAGGGAGATCCGAAGATCTCCCTTTTTCGTGTTGCTGCGCTACTCAGTCGAACAGACCAAAGGTCAGGTAGCTGAAGATCGAGCGGTCGGAATTGCTGGATTCAGGCTCCGGCTGTTCGATCACGTCGCCATTCTCGTCTTTCGGCTTGAGCTCGTTCGGGATCGCGTCTTTGGCGTCCTGGAACTGCTTCTGCACGTCCTGGTTGGCGCGGGTTTCGCCCGGCGGCAGCGGTGGACGCGATTCGATCAGGCCCAGGGTGGCCTTGCTCAGGAACGAACGGTTGTCGGACTCGGCAACCGACGGCACGAACTGACCGTCCTGCAGGCTCGGATGGTTCGGGTAGTTGAGCTTCAGGGTTTCCAGGCTGGTGGCGGCCAGGTCGTCCAGGTGCAGACGCTGGTAAGCCTCGGTCATCACTGCCAGGCCGTCGCCGACCGATGGGGTTTCCTGGAAGTTTTCCACCACGTAACGGCCACGGTTGGCGGCCGCTACGTAGGCCTGACGGGTCAGGTAGTAGTCGGCCACGTGGATTTCGTAGGCAGCCAGCAGGTTGCGCAGGTAGATCATGCGCTGCTTGGCGTCCGGCGCGTAGCGGCTGTTCGGGTAGCGGCTGGTCAGCTGGGCGAACTCGTTGTACGAATCGCGCGCAGCGCCAGGGTCACGCTTGGTCATGTCCAGCGGCAGGAAGCGCGCCAGCAGGCCGACGTCCTGGTCGAACGAGGTCAGGCCCTTGAGGTAGTAGGCGTAGTCCACGTTCGGGTGCTGTGGATGCAAACGGATAAAACGCTCGGCGGCGGACTTGGCAGCTTCCGGCTCGGAGTTTTTATAGTTGGCATAAATCAGTTCAAGCTGTGCCTGATCCGCGTAGCGACCGAACGGATAGCGCGATTCCAGAGCCTTCAGCTTGGCCGTGGCGCTGGTGTAGCTGTTGTTGTCCAGGTCGGTCTGAGCCTGCTGGTACAGCTCGGCTTCGCTCAGGTTTTCGTCGACGACTTCCTTCGATGAGCAAGCAGCGGTCAATGCGAGGATGGCGATCAGCAGCAGGTGTTTCACTTGCATGGCGGCTTGCGTCCCTATGACGGCCGCTGTCTTGGGCGGGGCCGTCCTGTTATGATGAGCGCCCCGTTGAAAAGCCTCGGGGCAAAAGACGCCGTATTTAACCACAAGCGCGCAGCCGAAACCAAAGGCTGTGCCGACGCCAGTCAGAGCATGTCCGATAAAATTGAACTTCGCGCAGAGGTGCCGTCCGATTTGGGCGGCCAACGCCTCGATCAAGTCGCCGCCCAACTCTTCGCTGAGCACTCACGCTCGCGCCTTTCCGCCTGGATCAAAGAAGGTCGCCTGACTGTGGACGGGGCGGTCATCCGTCCGCGCGACATCGTGCATGGCGGGGCCATCCTTGAGCTGACTGCCGAGCAGGAAGCCCAGGGCGAATGGATCGCCCAGGACATCGAGCTCGACATCGTCTATGAAGACGACGACATCCTGGTGATCAACAAGCCTGCGGGCCTGGTGGTGCACCCGGCTGCCGGCCATGCCGATGGCACCTTGCTCAACGCCTTGCTGCACCATGTGCCGGACATCATCAATGTCCCGCGCGCCGGTATCGTGCATCGTCTGGACAAGGACACCACCGGTCTGATGGTGGTGGCCAAGACTATTCAGGCGCAGACCAAGCTGGTTGCCCAGTTGCAAAGCCGCAGCGTCAGCCGGATCTACGAGTGCATCGTGATCGGCGTGGTCACCGCCGGTGGCAAGATCAACGCCCCGATCGGCCGCCACGGCCAGCAACGCCAGCGCATGGCCGTGATGGAAGGCGGCAAGCCGGCCGTCAGTCACTACCGCGTGCTGGAGCGTTTCCGTTCGCACACCCACGTGCGGGTAAAACTGGAAACCGGTCGTACGCACCAGATCCGCGTGCACATGTCGCACATCAACTTCCCGTTGGTCGGCGATCCGGCGTACGGCGGGCGTTTCCGCATTCCGCCGGCGGCGAACCCGACCATGGTCGAGTCGCTCAAGCACTTCCCGCGTCAGGCCCTGCATGCGCGTTTCCTCGAGCTGGATCATCCGACCACCGGTGAACGCATGAGCTGGGAATCGCCGCTGCCGGAGGATTTCGTCTGGCTGCTGACCCTGCTCAAGCAGGATCGCGAGGCATTCGTCGGATGAACTGGCTGACGCCGGACTGGCCTGCGCCGGCCAGCGTCAAGGCCTGTGTCACCACCCGCGAGGGTGGCGTCAGCGAGGCGCCGTTCGACAGCCTCAATCTGGGCGATCACGTCGAGGATCGCCCCGAGGCGGTTGCCGAGAACCGTCGGCGCCTTACCGATCACTTCTCTATAAAGCCTGCCTGGTTGCAGCAAGTGCACGGGATTGCCGTGGCCCATGCTGATCCTGCCGTCGTCGCGACGGCGGACGCCAGCTGGACGGCAACGCCGGGCATTGCCTGCGCGGCGATGACGGCAGACTGTTTGCCGGCATTGTTCTGTGATCGCGCCGGGACTCGCGTTGCAGCGGCTCATGCCGGCTGGCGTGGGTTGGCTGCGGGTGTGCTGGAAGCAACACTCGACACACTGGATGTCCCGGCACAGGACGTGCTGGTCTGGCTCGGCCCGGCCATCGGCCCGACAGCCTTTGAAGTCGGACCGGAAGTGCGGGAAGTTTTCGTCAATCAACTCCCTGAAGCGGCGTCTGCGTTTGTGCCGAGCCACAATGCCGGCAAGTTCATGGCCGACATCTATAAGCTGGCGCGTCTGCGTTTGGCCGAACGCGGTGTTACCGCCGTGTATGGCGGCGGTTTTTGCACCGTGACCGATTCACGCTTCTTCTCCTATCGCCGTGCCTCGCGCACCGGTCGCTTTGCCTCCCTTGTTTGGCTCACCCGCTAGACTTGTCTGACTTGTATCAACTCTCCGACGCTTGAATCTCCCAGAATCGACCACATCTACAGTGGTATCTGGCAGGTTTCTTTATTCAGGATGGTTTTCAGGTCCGGCCTGCTCAAAAGGAAGGTGACCCATGCGTATAGACCGTTTAACCAGCAAATTACAGTTGGCGTTGTCCGACGCCCAATCCCTGGCCGTCGGCCACGATCATCCGGCCATCGAGCCGGCGCACTTGATGCAAGCCATGCTTGAGCAACAGGGTGGTTCGATCAAACCCCTGTTGATGCAAGTGGGCTTTGACGTCAACAGCCTGCGCAAAGAGCTGACCAAAGAGCTCGACCAATTACCGAAAATCCAGAACCCGACCGGCGACGTCAACATGTCGCAGGACCTGGCGCGTCTGCTCAATCAGGCGGATCGTCTGGCTCAGCAAAAGGGTGACCAGTTCATTTCCAGCGAACTGGTGCTGCTCGCCGCGATGGACGAGAACAGCAAACTCGGCAAATTGCTGCTCGGCCAAGGCGTGAGCAAGAAGGCCCTGGAAAACGCGATCAACAACCTACGCGGTGGCGAGGCGGTGAATGACGCCAACCACGAAGAGTCGCGTCAGGCTTTGGACAAGTACACCGTCGACCTGACCAAGCGCGCTGAAGACGGCAAGCTCGACCCGGTGATCGGTCGTGACGACGAAATTCGCCGCACCATTCAGGTCCTGCAGCGCCGCACCAAGAACAACCCGGTACTGATCGGTGAGCCTGGCGTGGGTAAAACCGCGATTGCCGAAGGTCTGGCGCAGCGCATCATCAACGGCGAAGTGCCGGACGGGCTCAAGGGCAAACGTCTGCTGTCGCTGGACATGGGCGCGCTGATTGCCGGTGCCAAGTATCGCGGTGAGTTCGAAGAACGCTTGAAAGCGCTGCTCAACGAGCTGTCGAAGCAGGAAGGACAGATCATTCTGTTCATCGACGAACTGCACACCATGGTCGGCGCCGGTAAGGGTGAAGGTTCGATGGACGCCGGCAACATGCTCAAGCCGGCACTGGCGCGCGGCGAGTTGCATTGCGTTGGCGCGACCACGCTCAACGAGTACCGCCAATATATTGAGAAGGACGCGGCCCTCGAGCGGCGCTTCCAGAAAGTCCTGGTGGACGAGCCGAGCGAAGAAGACACCATCGCCATCTTGCGTGGCCTCAAGGAGCGTTACGAGGTTCACCATAAAGTGGCGATTACCGACGGCGCGATCATCGCTGCGGCCAAGCTCAGTCATCGCTACATCACTGACCGGCAGTTGCCGGACAAGGCCATCGACCTGATCGACGAGGCCGCCAGCCGCATCCGCATGGAAATCGACTCCAAACCGGAAGTGCTGGATCGTTTGGAGCGCCGCCTGATTCAGTTGAAAGTGGAATCCCAGGCACTGAAAAAAGAAAGCGACGATGCGGCGAAAAAACGTCTGGAGAAACTCCAGGAAGAAATCGAGCGTCACGAGCGTGAATACTCGGATCTGGAAGAAATCTGGAACTCGGAAAAAGCCGAGGTACAGGGTTCTGCGCAGATTCAGTTGAAGATCGAGCAGTCGCGGCAGGAACTGGAAGCCGCACGCCGCAAAGGCGACCTCAATCGCATGGCCGAATTGCAGTACGGGGTGATCCCGGATCTGGAACGCAGCCTGCAAATGGTCGACCAGCACGGCGAGAGCGAAAACCAGTTGCTGCGCAGCAAGGTCACCGAAGAGGAAATCGCCGAAGTCGTATCGAAGTGGACCGGTATTCCGGTGTCGAAAATGCTCGAAGGCGAGCGCGACAAGCTGATGAAGATGGAAAGCCTGTTGCACAAACGGGTGATCGGTCAGGAAGAGGCGGTGGTCGCTGTGGCCAACGCGGTACGGCGTTCGCGCGCCGGTTTGTCCGACCCGAATCGTCCAAGCGGTTCGTTCATGTTCCTCGGCCCGACTGGTGTGGGTAAAACCGAGCTGTGCAAGGCGCTGGCCGAATTCCTCTTCGATACCGAAGAGGCGATGGTGCGGATCGACATGTCCGAGTTTATGGAGAAACATTCCGTGGCACGCCTGATCGGTGCACCACCGGGCTACGTCGGTTACGAGGAGGGCGGTTACCTGACCGAAGCGGTGCGCCGCAAGCCTTACTCGGTGATCCTGCTGGATGAGGTGGAGAAAGCGCATCCGGACGTGTTCAACATCCTGCTGCAGGTGTTGGAAGATGGGCGTCTGACCGACAGTCACGGGCGTACCGTGGATTTCCGTAATACCGTGATCGTCATGACGTCGAACCTCGGTTCGTCGCAGATCCAGGAACTGGTGGGTGACCGTGAGGCGCAGCGTGCAGCGGTCATGGACGCGCTGACCAGTCACTTCCGTCCCGAGTTCATCAACCGGGTCGACGAAGTGGTGATCTTCGAGCCATTGGCGCGGGATCAGATCGCCGGCATTACCGAGATCCAGCTGGGTCGTCTGCGCAGTCGTCTGGCCGAGCGCGAGCTGAAGCTGGAACTCAGCCCGGAGGCGATGGACAAGTTGATCGCCGTTGGTTACGACCCGGTGTATGGCGCACGTCCTTTGAAGCGGGCGATTCAGCGCTGGATCGAAAACCCGTTGGCACAGTTGATCCTCTCGGGTCACTTCATGCCAGGCGACACGGCGACCGGCAAGGTGGAGAACGACGAAATCGTTTTCAACTGAGTCCAGGCGCCAATGAAAACTGGAAGGCCCTACATCGTAGGGCCTTTTTTTTCGTTAGGCTGTTGAACTCAAAGGAAAAGGCTTGTAAAGTGCGCCCCGCAGTCAGTCACCGGCAGCGTTTCAACCCACCGGGTTGAAAACTGAAATAAGTTGCAAATCATTAACTTGAAAGCAATTTAGGGGGTTGACAGAGGTGTTCTAGGTTGTAGAATAGCGCGCCTCAGACACACGAACGCAGCGATGCGAAAGGGTGTCGAGAAGCTGCAAGTTTCACCGTTGTAAATTGAAATATGTAGTTCCGTGATAGCTCAGTCGGTAGAGCAAATGACTGTTAATCATTGGGTCCCAGGTTCGAGTCCTGGTCACGGAGCCAATTTCAAACCGGGGTATAGCGCAGTCCGGTAGCGCGCCTGCTTTGGGAGCAGGATGTCAGGAGTTCGAATCCCCTTACCCCGACCATTTTTGGGTCGTTAGCTCAGTTGGTAGAGCAGTTGGCTTTTAACCAATTGGTCGTAGGTTCGAATCCCACACGACCCACCATTTTTGAAACCAGGTAACACTGGGATCGAATCTTAAGATCAGAGGCCAAAAGCGCTGATCGAAGAAGGCGATCTTTTAAAGGTCGCCTTTTTTTTACCGGGGTATAGCGCAGTCCGGTAGCGCGCCTGCTTTGGGAGCAGGATGTCAGGAGTTCGAATCCCCTTACCCCGACCATATTGAAAATCCTCGTATCGAAAGATACGGGGATTTTTTTTGTCCTCGCGAAAGACAATTCCTTCAAGTCGTCGTACAACATGCCGATAGCCCGCTAACAAAGAGGGGGCTGCCGCTGTTCGCCCTCAATCCGGCCAATATAAGAATAAGGGCGTTCGTCATGGTGCTTCGTCAGTTGAATATTGCTCCACGAGCCGCACTGGGCTTTGCCCTGATCGCGGTATTGGTGGCGTTGCTTGGCGTATTTGCCTTGGGGCAGATGTCGAGCATCCGTGACAGTGAGGTGGCTGTAGAGAACCAGTGGCTGCCGAGCATTCGCGGTGGCGACGAGATTCGCGAGCTGATGCTGCGGATTCGCACGATCTCCCTGCGCATGGCCCTCGACCCGGATCCGAAGAACGTCGCGACCTATCGCAGCCAGATGGACACTCGCGATAAAGAGCTGAGCGAGAAAATCGCCACCTACGACAAACTGGTCATCACCGCCGAAGGGCAGCAGATCTATGACCAGTTCAAGAAAACCTTCGCTGCTTACCGAAGCGGTATCGCCCAATCCTTCGTGCTTGCCGAGCAAGGCAAGCGCGACGAGCTGACCAAACTGTTGCTGGTGGATATGAAAACCGTGGTCGACGGCTCCGGCAAGCAGCTTACCGATCTGGCGGACCTGTTCACCAAACTGGTGGCTGCCGAAAGCCAGAACTCTGCCGAGCATTACGCCACCTCGCGCACCATCGTCAGTCTGTTTATCGCGCTGGCGGCGCTGGCCACGGTGGCGCTGGCGATGTTGCTCACCCGCAGCATCGTCCGCCCGCTGAGTACCGCCGTCAGCGCTGCTGAAAGCGTCGCCAGCGGCGATCTGACCCGGCCCATCGAAACCCAGGGCAACGATGAAGTCAGCCGGCTGCTCAAGGCGCTGGCGGCGATGCAGCAGAACCTGCGGGAAACCCTGCAAGGCATCAGCGGCTCGGCCACGCAATTGGCGACTGCGGCCGATCAGCTCAACGCGGTGACACTCGACAGTACTCAAGGCCTGCAGCAGCAGAATAATGAAATCGAACAGGCCGCCACGGCGGTCAACGAGATGACCACGGCGGTTGAGGAAGTCGCGCGCAATGCCGTGTCGACCTCCGACGCCACCCGGCAATCCAGCGAGTCGGCGCAACTGGGGCAGGCACGGGTCAGTGACACCGCCTCGGCCATCAATGCGCTGGCCAGCGACGTGCAGCACACCGGTGAACTGGTGCAGTCACTGGCGAACCAGTCGCAGGACATTGGCAAGGTGCTCGACGTGATCCGCGCGATTGCCGAGCAGACCAACCTGCTGGCGCTCAATGCCGCCATTGAAGCGGCGCGCGCAGGGGAGAGCGGACGAGGTTTTGCGGTGGTCGCCGATGAAGTGCGGGCACTGGCCTATCGCACCCAGCAATCGACTCAGGAGATCGAGCAGATGGTGCAGGGCATGCGCAGTGGTTCAAGTCTGGCGCTGGAGTCGATGCAGGCGAGCGCTGCGCGGGCCACGACCACCCTGGCACTGGCCGAACGTGCCGGGGAGGCGCTGGAAACCATCACCGCTTCGGTGCATGAGATTCATGAGCGCAATCTGGTGATCGCCAGCGCCGCCGAAGAACAGGCGCAAGTGGCGCGGGAGGTGGATCGCAATCTGGTGAACATTCGCGACCTGTCGGTGCGTTCGGCAGCGGGGGCCGATCAGACCAGCGCCTCGAGCCACGAACTGTCGCAACTGGCCAACGCGCTGCAAGGCATGGTGCGACGCTTCCAGCTCTGAAACAGCAACCTGTTGTAGGAGTGAGCCTGCTCGCGATGGCGGTCCGTCCTTCACCTAATTAATGACTGAACCATCGCTATCGCGAGCAGGCTCACTCCTACATTGATTGCGTTCATCTGCACAAAACAATGTGGGAGCAAATCTGCTCCCACAGGTTTTGGTTTCAGTGCAGCTTCAGGCGTGGCTCGGTGCCGCGCCCGATCTTGCTGCCCAGCATCAGCATCGCCGTGCGAAACGGCCCGTACAGCGCCATCTGGTGCATGCGGTACAGCGACACATAGAACATCCGCGCCAGCCAGCCTTCCAGCATCACGCTGCCGGTCAGGTTGCCCATCAAGTTACCCACAGCCGAGAAACGCGACAGCGAAATCAGCGAGCCGTAATCGGTGTATTTGTATTCCGGCAGGGTCTTGCCTTCGATGCGCAGTTTCAGCGACTTGGCCAGCAGCGACGCCTGTTGATGCGCGGCCTGCGCGCGCGGCGGCACGTTACGATCCGAACCCGGTTGCGGGCATGCGGCGCAGTCGCCGAAGGCGAAGATGTTTTCGTCGCGGGTGGTTTGCAGCGTCGGTAGCACTTGCAGCTGGTTGATGCGGTTGGTTTCCAGGCCGTCGATGTCCTTGAGGAAGCCCGGCGCACGAATACCCGCCGCCCAGACCTTCAGGCTGGCCTTGATCACATTGCCATCGGCGGTGATCAGGCTGTCGGCCGTGACTTCGCTGACCGCCGCGTTGGTCATCACATTGACCCCGAGTTTTTCCAGAGTCTTGTGCACCGGGCCGCTGATGCGCTCGGGCAGGGCCGGCAGCACCCGTGGCCCGGCTTCGATCAGGGTGATGTGCATGTTTTCCGGTTTGATCCGGTCCAGGCCATACGCCGCCAGTTCATGCGCGGCATTGTGCAGTTCTGCCGCCAGTTCGACGCCGGTGGCGCCGGCACCGACGATGGCCACGCTGATCTGCTCGATCGCGTCAGTCTGCCCTGCATGGGCGCGCAGGTAGTGGTTGAGGAGTTGCTGATGGAAGCGCTCGGCCTGTTTACGGGTGTCGAGGAACAGGCAGTGCTGCGCTGCGCCCTGGGTGCCAAAGTCATTGGTGGTGCTGCCGACGCTGATCACCAGCGTGTCGTACGCCACCTCGCGGGCCGGGAGCAGTTCGACGCCGTTCTCGTCGTAGGTGGCCGCCAACTGGATTTTCTTCTGTGCGCGATCGAGCCCGCTCATGCGCCCCAGCTGGAACTCGAAGTGGTTCCATTTGGCCTGGGCAACATAGTTGAGTTCGTCTTCGGAAGAGTTCAGCGATCCGGCGGCCACTTCGTGCAGCAGCGGTTTCCAGATGTGCGTCAGGTTCGCGTCGACCAGCATCACACTGGCCGTGCCGCGCTTGCCCAGAGTCTTACCCAGACGGGTAGCCAGCTCCAGACCGCCGGCGCCGCCGCCGACAATAACAATACGATGGGACATAGGGATAACTCGCAAGGTTTTTAAAGGAAATCGGTGTGGTTACCCGAGCGAGCGCAAGGCAGCTCATAGCGTCAGGTAACTGATAAGTCGGCTCAGCAGGCCCAGACCAACGGTCACTGCAACCACCAGCACCAGGAGCATCCACGGCCGGAAAGGCCGGCGCTCGACTCGGTGTTGGGACAACTGCAGGTACTCTTCGACATGCTTCTGGTCTTCGGGTTTCAGGCGGCTGGTCATAAAGGCCTCGTCAGGTAGACGTTGCTGAAGGTGGAGACGCTACAGCGGTTTTTATCCCGGGTTGAATGCAGCATAGCCAGTGGCCGGAACCGGCTCGACCGAAACCCCGTCGTCGAGGCGGATGATCCCGCTTTGTAACACCCGCGCGGTGATTCCGCCATGCCCGCGCACCGCTTGAAAGGTGCCGAGGCCGAGGTTGTTCTGCAGGCGCGCACAGGGCTGACACCAGCCGGTGGTTTCGAATATCGCCTGACCAATGCGAAAGCGCCGCCCTTTGAGACTGAACAGGTTGATGCCGCTGATCACCAGATTGCGCCGCAGATCTTCGGGTCGTACCGGTTGATCGGCAGGCCGCCCCATCAATACACTGATGACCGCCAGATGTTCGAACTGAATCAGCGTGACCTGCCGCGCATTCCGCACGCCGGGGCGGGCATGATCGCCGGTCAGCCCGGCCTCAAGCCGTGCCTCGACCGCATCGAGTTCGAGCATCGGCCCACGGGACTCCGGGCGCACGCCGATCCAGCGCACCCGACCGGTTTGCGGGACGTCGGCGATCAACTGCTGCAGCGGCGTCACAAGCTGATCCCGACGTCGAAGACGATGCTGCGGCCCAGATTGCTGCGCAGAAAATCTGGCGCATCGGGGTGGGCGAACAGCACCCGGGCGAACGTCGGGCCGACCAGCGACAGCGAACGCCAACCCTGGCGCAGATATTCTGTGGGTGGCGGAAAGTGGCTGTTGAGGTCCAGTACTTCGCGCTTGAGGCTGGCGAAGGCGATGATGTCCAGTTCGCCCAGATCCATGCCGCGTTCCTTGTAGTTGTGCGCCTTCTTGCGCAGGGTCGGCGCCAGGCGCAGCAGGAATTCGTTGGCCGGAATCCGCCGTGGTTTGGCTTCACGGCGCACCAATTGGCTGAGAGAAAATGCGCTGCGCCGCCGCTGCAATTCATCGCGCCATTCGTCGTTGAGCCGGCGCCCTTCGTCGAGGACGAAGAACACTTCAAAATTGGCATCGCGAAACAACACGTCCGGCGGCTCACCGGCGGGGGCGAACTCGTCGGCGCGGTAGGGGATGTTCAAGCCTTGCAGCAGGCGCTGGCAGACCCAACGCTCACGCTCCCATTTGCGGGCATTGGACAGGAACGCGTTGGCTTGCTCGGCCGCAATGGTCAGCAGGCGTAAGTAATCTGAGTCATCCATAAGCCCAAGCTTAGCGTTCAAATGCGACAAGCTGAAAGCATTGAATCGGCGCAAGCTGCAATGCTCTTGTAGGAGCTGCCGAAGGCTGCGATCTTTTGATCTTGAAGATCGCAGCCTGCGGCAGCTCCTACAGGGGATGTGGGAGTTTTCTCGGAAAAGGTAAGGGACTGATGATCGGTGCAGAACTGCTGTCCTCGATGAGCCTGACACTCGGCTGGCTGATTTATCTGCCGGTGCTGGTTTGGGCGATCTGCCGTGCGTCGTGGGTCGAACTGTTCACTGACAGTCGCCGTCAGCATCTGCTGTTCGGCACCGTGTTCGCCCTGTTTCTGTTGTGGATGGTGCGCCGGGATTTCGATACCGGGGTCTCTTACCACTTTATCGGCATGACCGCCGTGACGCTGTTGCTCGATTGGCCGCTGGCGATTGTCGGCGGACTGTTGGCGCAGCTCGGTCTGGTGCTGCTCGGGCGGCAGGACCTGGCGGCGGTCGGGGTCAACGGTACGCTGCTGATCCTGTTGCCGGTGTTGATCACCGAGGGCGTGGCCATTGTTGTCGAGCGCGCCCAGCCGCGTAATCCGTTTGTGTATATCTTCTGTTCCGGATTCTTCGCCGCGGCGTTGTCGGCGTTGTTGTGTCTGCTGATGAGCCTTGCCCTGCTCTGGTACGACGGCCTCTTCGCCATGCCCGAATGGCTGGAGGACTTCATCGGCTACCTGTGGCTGCTGATCTTCCCCGAAGCGTTCATCAACGGCATGGTGATCAGCGCGCTGGTGGTGTTCAGCCCGGAGTGGCTGGAGACGTTCAACCGCACTCGCTACCTTTCGGCGCCGTGGAAGGACGACGATCCCAAGTCTTGATCCATATCAAATCCGTCCCGCACGGGGCATTTCATGCTCGGCCAAATCCCTTCAGGAGCAGCGACATGAGTGTGTACGAGTGGGCGAGGCAGGAAACGCGGCAGAGTCTGGAGATGGCGCAGGAGGTCGGCTTCGATCCGGGCCTGAGCCTGCGCGCCTTGCTCAGCGCGGTGGTGCAACAGAGCAAGACGGTGCGTAATGCCGAAGACCTGGCCGACGAGTTGCGCTTTCTGGCGGAAAACCTCGACGACAATCAGGACTACGGCTTCATGCGGCCCTGATAACGATCAGTGACGCGGGTCGAAATCGCCGGAGAACAGTTCGTCTTCGGCATCCGGCGCGACCGGAATCTTGTGCTCTTCCGACGCCCAGGCGCCGAGGTCGATCAGCTTGCAGCGATCGGAGCAGAACGGACGGAATTTATTCTCGGGCGTGAATTCGACGGGGGCGCCGCAAGTCGGGCAATCTACGGTTGGGGTCTGGCTCATGACTGGCCTCCGGATAAAGTCAGGTAAAAGTGGTGCAGGCGCTCGACTTCGCTGTGCAGACAGGCGAGGTCGCGGTCGTTGACGATTACATCGTCGGCGCGGCTCACGCGGTCTTCGCGGCTCGACTGAGCCTTGAGGATCGCCTGAACCTGCTGTTCGCTGATCTGGTCACGCTGCAAGGTGCGTTCGATCTGCAGTGGTTGCGGGACGTCGATCACCAGAATGCGCTGGGTCATGGTGTATTGCCCGGATTCGATCAGCAGCGGCGACACCAGAATCGCATAAGGCGATGTTGCCTGCGCCAGATGCTCGGCGATTTCTTCGGCGATCAGCGGATGCAACAGGGCTTCGAGCCAGCGGCGTTGCTCCGGCACTTCAAAGATCAGTTGGCGCAGGGCGGCGCGGTTCAGCGTACCGTCGGCCTGCAATACCTGCGGGCCGAAGTGTTCGGCAATCTTTGCCAGCGCCGGACGGCCAGGCTCGACCACCCAGCGCGCGGCGTGATCGGCGTCGACCACATGGATCCCGAGGTCGATGAAGTGCTGGGCTGCGGCGCTTTTGCCGCTGCCGATGCCGCCGGTCAGGCCGAGAATCCAGGGTTTTTCCACAGGGGTATTCATTTCAAACCGACAAACTGCCAATAGAAGTCGGTTATTTGACCACCCCAGAGCAAGGCAATCCAGCCGGCAATTGCCAGATACGGGCCAAAGGGGATCGGCGTCGAGGTTTTCTGCTCTCGCAGGCGCAGCAGAATGACTCCGAGCACTGCGCCGACCAGCGATGACAACAGGATCGTCAGCGGCAAAATCTGCCAGCCACCCCAGGCGCCGAGCAGCGCCAATAATTTGAAATCGCCATGGCCGATGCCGTCCTTGCCGGTCAGCAACTTGAACAGCCAGAACACCGACCACAACGCCATGTAACCGGCCACCGCGCCCCATAACGCCGCGTGCAGCGGGACGAACACTCCGAAGCTGTTGACGATCAACCCCAGCCATAACAACGGCAGCACCAGCACATCGGGCAGCAGTTGATGTTCGGTGTCGATAAGACTCATCGCCAGCAGTCCCCAGGTGAGGACGATCAACAGCGCAGCCGGCCAGCCAAACCCCAGATGCCAGGCGACGAATGCCGAGAGCAGGCCGCAGGCCAGTTCAGTCAGGGGATAGCGTTTGCTGATCGGCGCGGCACACGCAGAACAGCGCCCGCGCAGGAACAGATAGCTGAGCAGCGGAATGTTTTCCCACGCGCGAATCCGGTGGCCGCAGTGCGGACACTCGGAGTGCGGCAGCATCAGGTTGTAGGTCGGCAGTGGGGTGTCGCTCGGCAGGCCGAGAACATCCTGCGCCTGCTGGCGCCAATCGCGTTCGAGCATTTTCGGCAGACGCCAGACCAGCACGTTGAGAAAACTGCCGACCACCAGCCCCAGCAGCAGTGCGGTGCCCACAAAAGCCAGCGGATACAGCCTGAAAAGTTCGTCGATAGGCATGTCAGATCGCTGAGCCGAGTTGGAAGATCGGCAGGTACATGGCCACGACCAGGCCGCCGACGATGACCCCCAGCACCACCATGATGAACGGCTCCATCAGGCTGGTGAGGTTGTCGACCATGTTATCCACTTCGCCCTCATAAAAACCGGCGACCTTGTCGAGCATGTCATCCAGCGCACCGGACTCCTCGCCGATGGCCGTCATCTGCACCGCCATGTTGGGGAACACCCCGGTGCTGCGCATGGAAAAATTCAGCTGCATGCCGGTGGAAACGTCCTGACGAATGCGCAATACCGCACGCTTGAACACCACGTTACCGGTGGCCCCCGCCACTGAATCGAGGGCTTCGACCAGCGGCACGCCCGCGGCGAAAGTGGTCGACAGGGTACGAGCGAATCGCGCCACCGCCGACTTGTACATCAGGGTGCCCACCAGCGGCAGTTTCAGCAGCCAGGCGTCTTTGCGATCACGCAATGCCTGGGATGTCTTGAGTGCGTGACGGGTACCAAAAAACACCGCGATCAGTGCGCCGAGCACCGCCCACCACCATTGCTGAAGGAATTCGGAGAGGCTGATCACCATCAGCGTGAACGCCGGCAGCTCCGCGCCGAAGCCGGAAAACACCGCCTGAAACTGTGGCACCACCTTCACCAGCAAAATCCCGGTGACGACCATTGCCACCATTACCACCGCCGTCGGATAGGTCATGGCTTTCTTGATCTTGGCCTTGAGCGCTTCGCTTTTTTCCTTGTACGTCGCGACGCGCTCCAGCAACGTGTCGAGGGCGCCGGATTGCTCGCCGGCATCCACCAGATTGCAATACAACTCGTCGAAATACTGCGGCTTCTTGCGCAGGGCGGTGGCGAAACTGTTACCGGCGGCCACTTCCTGCTTCACCTCGTCAATCAGTTTGCGCATCGCCGGGTTGTCGAAGCCTTCGCCAATGATGTCGAACGACTGCAGCAGCGGTACGCCGGCTTTCATCATGGTCGCCATCTGCCGCGTGAACAGGGCGATATCCTGCGCCTTGATGCGTTTGCCGAAACTCAACAGCGAGGCGGATTTCTTGCGCACCTTGCCGGGATTGATTCCTTGCTTGCGCAGTTGGGCCTTGATCAGCGCGGGGTTCTGCCCGCTCAGTTCGCCAGTAACCTTGCTGCCTTTGCGGTCCGTGCCTTCCCAGGCGTAGATGCTGATTTTCGCTGCCTTGACCGCCATGTTCAGTCCTTGGTGACCCGGTTGATTTCTTCCAGGCTGGTGATGCCTTGCATAGCCTTGTGCAGGCCCGAGGTGCGCAGATCGTCGAAACCGTCGCGACGCATCTGGCTGTCGATTTCCAGCGAGTTGCCTTCGGCCATGATCAGCCGTTGCAGCTCGGCAGTGTTTTTCACCACTTCATAAATCCCCACGCGCCCCTTGTAGCCGCCGTTGCAGTGATCGCAACCGACCGGCTCATAGATCGTGAAACTGCCGATCTGTTCCGGGGGGAAACCTTCCTTGATCAAGGTTTCGCGAGGAATCTCGATTGCTCTCTTGCAGTGGCTGCATAGCTTGCGCGCCAGGCGCTGGGCGATGATCAGGCTGACGGACGTGGCGATGTTGAAACCGGGGATGCCCATGTTGTGCAGACGGGTCAGGGTTTCCGCGGCGCTGTTGGTGTGCAGCGTGGACAATACGAGGTGGCCGGTCTGCGCCGCCTTGATCGCGATCTCGGCAGTTTCCAGGTCGCGTATCTCGCCGACCATGATCACGTCCGGGTCCTGACGCAGAAACGAGCGCAGCGCCTGGGCAAAATCCAGCCCCTGGCGCGGATTGACGTTGACCTGATTGATGCCTTCCATGTTGATTTCCACCGGGTCTTCGGCGGTGGAAATGTTGATGTCGACGGTGTTGAGAATATTCAGCCCGGTGTACAGCGATACGGTTTTCCCCGAGCCGGTCGGGCCGGTCACCAGAATCATCCCTTGCGGTTGCTTGAGCGCGGCCATGTACAGCTCTTTCTGCGCCGGTTCGTAGCCCAGTGCATCAATGCCGATCTGCGCGCTGGACGGATCGAGGATCCGGATCACCACTTTTTCGCCCCACAGGGTCGGCAGGGTGTTGACCCGGAAGTCGATGGACTTGCTTTTCGACAGGCGCATCTTGATCCGCCCGTCCTGGGGTTTACGCCGTTCCGAGATGTCGAGGCTGGCCATGACCTTCAGTCGTGCAGCGATCCGTCCGGCCAACTGGATCGGCGGTTTGGCGACCTCACGCAGGATGCCGTCGGTGCGCACCCGCACCCGAAAGTTTTTTTCGTAGGGTTCGAAGTGCAGGTCGGATGAGCCACTCTTGATCGCATCCAGCAGCATCTTGTGGACGAAACGCACCACCGGCGCGTCATCGGCATCGAGTCCGCCGATGGCGTCCTGGCGGCTGTCGTCGACAGACTCGACATCCACACCGTCGAGGTCGACGTCGGCCATGTCTTCCAGACCGCTGGTGTGGGTGTCGAAGAACTTCTCGATGGCATCAGTGAGCTTGTCGTCTTCGACCAGGATGGCTTCGGTGTTCAAGCCGGTACTGAACTGAATGTCGTTGATTGCTTGATGATTGCTCGGGTCGGAAACCCCGACGAACAGCTTGTTGCCACGCCGCCACAAGGGCAGGGCGTGATGCTGGCGCACCAGTTTTTCGCTGACCAGGCCCTTGGGCTGGGTTTCCTTGTCGAGGCAGTTGAGGTCCATGAAGGCCATGCCGAAATGCTCGGAAGCGATCTCGGCGACCTGTGAACTCTTCACCAGTTTGTTCTGCACCAGGTAGGTCACCAGCGACAGTCGATTGCGCTGCGCCTGTTGCCAGGCCTGCTGGGCAGCTTTTTCCGTGAGCAGTTCGGCCTGGACCAGTTGCTTGGCCAGACCGCTCAGAGCGATGTCATTCATGGGGATTCCGCACGCTTGCTGTTCATGACTTATAGCCTAGTCAAGTGACAGCGCCAAACACGTCAGGTGCAGGTGACAAAAAGTGTCAGATAGTGCGGTTGTCGGTTGTAGGAAAGACCGTTGCATCGCGCACATCCCGAGTATTCGGGGCATGACACGGTTGGCATGGGCTATGCTGAGCCCATCTCAGATCATGAGATTCCGACTCATGCATGGAGCGTGTCTATGAAAAAACAACAAGGTTTCACTCTGATCGAGCTGCTGATCGTGGTGGCGATCATCGGGATCCTGGCGACCATTGCCTTGCCGCAATACACCAAGTACCAGGCAAGGGCGAAAGTGACTGCCGGGCTGGCGGAGATTACCGCCCTTAAACTGCCGTTCGAAGACACCATCAATCAAGGTACTGATCCGACGTTGCTGTTGGTGGCAGGCAGTGCCACGTATACCACCACCAACTGCGGCACCGTAGCAGCGTCCGGTACGGCGTCGACTGGCGCAGGAACCATCGTGTGCACCTTGGCCAACGCCCCGGCTCCGGTGCTGGGTAAAACCATCACTCTGACTCGTTCGTCCGGCACCGGCTCGGCTGCTGGTGTCTGGAGCTGCGCTTCAACGGTGAATGCCGATTACGCACCTAAGGGTTGCCCTGGCAGCGGTACCTGATTGAGCCTTTAAGCGTTACGAGATGCCCCGCCATGCGGGGCATTTTTTTTGCTTTCGACGCGCAAAAAAAGCTTCAATAATTTCAGCGTGTTAGGAACTTTGCAAAAAACTGCAACTTGCATGTCGTTTATGCGTGGGTCATGCAAATTGCATGATTTCGAAAATATGTAAAATTTACAACTTATTGATTTATAAAGATTTATTGTCTTTTAAAAAGTTGGCACAGCGTTCGCAATATCTCCAGTAACCCTGCTGAGAAGATAACCAGCAGATTTTCCCGAAAAACAGGAGTTACTCGTATGAAGAAGTTCGCTATCACTGCCGCTGCTGCTACCGCGCTGACCCTGACCATGGCTTCCGGTGCGTTTGCACAAACCACCCAGACCTCCCAGGCTCCAATGACTCTGGCTGCCGGTGAAGTCACCAAGGCTAAAGAAGCTACTTCCGATACCTGGATCACTACCAAAGTCAAAAGCGACCTGGTAACCGAAAAAGGCATTCCAGGTACCGATATCAAAGTTGAAACCAACAAAGGTGTTGTGTCCCTGTCTTCTGACGTTGCGATCACCGAAGCTCAGAAAACCACCGCTGTGAACATCACCAAGAAAATCAAAGGCGTCAAAGCGGTATCCGCTGACGGCCTGAAAGCCGAGTAAGGCATGACTTCTCGCCTGGACCGGGAGAAGACGCGACAGACGGGCCGAGTCATACGTCTGCCGCAACTTTAGAGTTCATGCGAACGGTCACACGGAAGTGACCATTACAGGCCCCGGCAGTTGTGTCGGGGCCTGTTCTATTTCAGGGACGAAAGAATCAACGCGCACCCCAAAACAATTGTGGGAGCGGGCTTGCTCGCGAAAGCGTCAGGTCAGTCAAATCCGTTGTGACTAGCCTACCGCTTTCGCGAGCAAGCCCGCTCCCACATGGGTAAGTGATTTGAGTCAGTTACCGCGTTTGCTGTTGATCTGCCGCAGGCGATTGCCTTCGAAACGCAGGTACTGGTACATGCCGTTGCTTGGGCCGTAGGTCCATTCCTCGACCTGAAACTCTTCGCGGCGGTTGGCGCTGCGCTTGTAGCCGAGGACATCGCGGCCAACCGGTTCGCCACACTTCTGCAGCACTTCGCTGGCGCGGTCGCCGAGGCTGACCAGTTGGCTGCCACAGCGCAGCGTGTCAGAGGCGAGGGCAGGGCTGGTAGCGAGTACCAGCGTCATTGCAAGCAGCCACGTGCTTCTCATCATTCGGCGTCCAGGTGCATTTGCGTCACGACCCGGCCATCGCTTTCGGCTTCACCAAGATTGGCATCGATGAAGTACACCCGGTCATCGGCCAGTTGGCCCTTGTCGACCAGATAGTCCTTGATGCTGCTGGCGCGCTCCTGACCCAACTGGCGCAGCAGCACATCGCTGGCACTCCAGAACTTGATGATCCCTTCACGCATTTTTGCCGTGCGCTCTTCCTTGCCCAGATCCTTCCATTCGGCTGGAGGCTGGGTTTTCAGGCGGGTACGGTAGATGCCTTCGAGCAGCGGAGCTTTCTCGCTTTCCGGCACCTGCAGCAGCGAGGCTTGCGCCGGCACCTTGTCGCCGCGGCGCTGCAGCATCTTGTAGTAGTTGTATTGGTATTCGCGCTCCAGACGTTGCTGGGCCAGCAACGGTCCGTCGCTGCTTTGCGCGGCAGTGCCTTCGATTTCCAGACGCAGGGCCGGACGCTCTTTCAGGGCTTTGGACAGTTTGTCGAGAGCTGACTCGGCCTCCTTGCTGAGGTCACTGGAGCCTGCTGCAAAAGACACGGTGCCGAGGTCTTCGGAGCCGCCACCACTGATCAATCCGCCAATCATCTTGAACGGTGCGGCGGCGGCTTTGACGATCAGGTTGCGCAGGGTCTGCCAGACAATCGGCATCACGCTGAACTGTGGATTGTTGAGGTCGCCGGTGACCGGCAGTTCGATGGAAATCTTGCCATCGACGTCTTTAAGCAGAGCAATCGCCAGTTTCAGCGGCAGGCTCACGGCGTCCGGGCTGTCGACTTTCTCACCGAGTTGCAGCTGTTCGACCACCACCTTGTTTTCAGCCTTCAACTGGCCTTTGGTGATCAGATAATGCAGGTCGAGATTGAGACGGCCCTTGCGGATGCGGTAACCGGCGAACTTGCCGGAGTACGGGGTCAGGGTGGTCAGTTCGACGCGTTTGAAACTGGTGGCGATGTCGAGGCTGGCCATCGGGTCGAACGGGTTGACCGCACCTTTGATGGTCACTGGTGCATAGCGATCGACCTTGCCTTTGATATCGACGCTGGCCGGTTTCGCCTGACGACTGTCGATGGTACCGATTTCGCCGTTGAGCTGTTGAATCGCCGTGGCGAAGTTTGGGGTCAGGCTGAAGTCGGCGAAGTTGGCCGAGCCATCGTTAATCGCAATCGCGCCGATGTGAATGCCCAGCGGCTTGTCCTTGCTCGCCGGTTTCGCTGCGGCCGGTTTCGCACTGTTGTCGGCGGGCTGCGGGATCAGCAGGTCGTCGATGTTGGTGGTGCGGTCATCGTTGATCATGAACCGCGCGTACGGCTGGAACAGGTTGACCTTGTCGATCGACAGACTGTCGCCGTGTTGATAATTCAAGCCTTCCACCACCACCTGCTGCCACTTGAGGAAGTCGCGGGTTTTCAGGGTGTCGAGGGTGTGCAACTGATCGACCTGCGCGCGCCCGGTGACGCTGAGCGCCAGTGGCTCGGTGCTCTTCAGATTGACCTTGAGGTCGCTGCCGAGCATGCCACTGCGCAGTTCCAGGCGAATGAACGGATTGATGTAGGACTGCGCGACACGCAGGTCGATGTCCTGAGTCTTCACGTTGAGCTGGGCGGTGACCGGGGCGAGGTTGACCACGCCGTCGGCGTTGATCTTGCCTTGTTTGCCCAGACCACCGTCGAGTTTGACCTTGAAGGGTGAACCGTTGAGGCTGTCGAAATCCTGCAGATCGATGTTCAGCGGCGTGACATCCAGGGCCACCGGCGGCTTCGCCGAGCGGTCAGCCAGATGCACCGTATAATTGCGTAACTGCACGTCTTTGAGCAGCACTTGCCATGGCTTGCTCGGCGCTGGCGGAGTTTTCGGCGAGTCGGCGGCGGCCGGCGTACTGGCAGGTTCTGCGGCTGCCTTGGCCGCTGGTTTGGAAGGTTGGCTGGCGAACAATTTCTGCCAGTCCAGTTGACCATCGGCTTCGAGCGCGGCCCAGGTTTCCAGTTTGTTGCTGCGGATCTTGCCGACCACTACTTGCTGTTTGGCCAGATCCAGCGTGGTTTCGCTGACGTCAAGGCGTTCAAGTTTTGCCAGCGGACGTCCGTCCGGCGCCTTGATCGCGAACGGCGCAACGCTCACCGCGACGTTGTTCAGCAACAGTTCGGTTTCTTTCGACAGATTGAGTTTGTATTCGGTGCTGAGGTTGACCACACCGTCTTCGAGCACCAGCGGCACGGCGTCACGCACGTAGGGCCAGAACGACTTCATCTTGCCGTCGGTGATTTTCAACGTGCCTTCGGAAATGAACGGAATCAGGCTGAAATTGCCTTTCCAGTCGATCTGCCCACCGGCCGGGCCGGCAGCCACCAGGGTCATATCGGCATTGTCTTCGGGCAGTGTGCTGAGGTTTTTCAGTTCGAAGTCGAGCTTGTCGTAAAGGAACTCGATCGGCTCGCTTGGCCGGGCATCCTCGAAATGCACATTGCCGCCGGCCAGCTGGATGCGGTCGATGCGCAGCGGGAACGGTTTGGCATTCGGGTCGGCCGGGGTCGGTTCGCTGGCGGGGAGTTTGAACAGACCGAGCAAATTGAGCTGACCGTCCTTGGCGAAGAGTATTTCGCTCTTCGGCTTGTCCAGTTCGACATCGGCCAGGTGCAGCGCCTTGGTCCACAGGCTGTCGATTTGCAGATTGGCGTATAGCCGCTCGAAGCCGACCTGTTCTTTGCCGGGCTCGCCGATGACCAACCCCCACAGGGTGACTTCAAGGCTGAACGGATTGAGTTCGATACGCTGGAGATGCGCAGGCACCGTGGCGTAGTTGGCCAGTTGCTGGTTGGCAATGCGCAGGGCAATCCCGGGCAAAATCAGAAACCCCAGCAGGCTGTACAGAGCCAGAGCAGTCAACAGGGCGCCAATCGCGCGAATCAATCCTTTGGGCATGTGCGGCTTCATCTGTCTGAATCGGAGTGCCTTGGAGTATGGCACGCCATTCTGGTTCCGAAGTACAACGTGGGCTGCAGGATTGTTCAGATTATTTTGCAGGATCGCAAAACTCTGTGGGAGCGGGCTTGCTCGCGAATGCGGCTTGTCAGTCAACCTCTTTGTTAACTGATGCACCGCATTCGCGAGCAAGCCCGCTCCCACATTGGACAGTTGTCAGCCGCAGAGCAGGGTTACAGCTGCAGAATTAAGGTTTTCAGCGGTGGCTGTTGATCTTGCGACGGGAAGTCGGCACCTGGGGTCATCACGCTCCACTCGCGCACCGGGCGCCCGGCTTTCTCGGCGCAGCGCAGGACCTGGCCGCGCCAGTCGTCCATGCTGACTTTCGCCAGGTTGTTGCAGCAGATCAGCACGCCATTTTCGGCGGTGGTCAGCAGGGCCGGTTTGAGCAGGCTCTGATAGTCGCGCAGCAGGTCGACAGTACCGAACGCGCTCTTGGCCCAGGCGGGCGGATCGAGCAGCACCAGATCGTATTGACGCTGTTCGAGGCGCTGATAGCTCGGCAGTTTCTGCCCGCGCCGTTGGCTGATCGGCAGGCCGGCCAGTTGGCGGATCGCCGGGAAATAATCCGACTGGATGAATTGCATCTCGGGCAGCTGCGGATTGAGCAAACCGTTTTCGCGGCCCACCGCCAGATTGCCTTCAGCGAAGTCGAGGTTGCACACCTCACGCGCACCACCAGCCGCCGCGCTGAGGCCAACGCCGCAGGTGTAGGCGAACAGGTTGAGCACGCTCTTGCCCTTGGCGTGATCCTTGACCCAGCCGCGGGTGTTGCGCAGGTCGAGGAACAACAACGGATCCTGCCCGGCATGCCGCCCGCGCACCCGGTAATTCAGCCCCCATTCATGGCCAACCAGATCGGCCAGCGCCGCGTCGTCGGCCTTGTACACGCTGTCCTCGCGATCGATCCGCGAGTTGCCTCGTGAGCGGTCGTTGTAAACCAGCAGCGTTTCAAAGCCCAGCGTCTGATTGACCATGGCGTGCAGTTGCAGCAGGTCGTCACGTTCCAGTGTCTTGTGAAAACTCTGCACCAGCAGTTGCGGACCGTAGCGGTCGATGGTCAGCCCGCCGGCGCCTTCCTGGCTGCCGTGGAACAGCCGGTAGCAGTCGGTGCCTTGGCTGTGCAGTACCGCGAGCAGGTCCTGGCGTTGATCGAGGGCGGCGCGCAGCGCCTGATTCAAGGAAGACATGCGGGCGCCTTGCTGGTGAGAATGGGGGCGCGGGAGTTTAGCAGTTACTGAGCTCCAAGCTTCAAGCTTCAAGCTTCAAGCTAAAATCTTGCAGCTTGCAGCTTGCAGCTTGCAGCTTGCAGCTCTGAGCGTCAGCGAAGCAAGCCCATGCGTCTTTGGGCGCGCTGCACCGAGCCATTACGCATCGCCCAGCGCAGCATCGGCGCACTGCGCTTGACGCTGGCACGAATCAGTTGGCGTTGCAGCGGATTCTGCCGCGCATCGAACATGTCACTGGCCCAGTCCGGCAACAGGTCGATACCGGCCTTCATCATCAAGTCGCCAAACGGTCGCGCCAGCACGCTGGGGGCGGGGGCGTCGAGCAGCAGGCGCAGGACTTCACGGCTGCGCTCGTCACACAGCAATTGCCCACGCATGCGTTGCAGATAATCGGCCACGGCCTCGCGGGATTTCGGCACGTCTCGCGCACCAAGGCGTTCGGCGACCACGGCGATTTCCGCGTAGTAACGATCCTGATCCGCCAGCGACAGCTGCGGATTGCGGTACCGCAAATGCGCGGCGAGGAAGTTGCTGACTTCGGCCACATGGACCCAGGTCAGCAAATCCGGATCGCTGGCCGCGTAGGGTCGTCCGTCCGGTGCGGTGCCGACCACTTGCAGGTGAATGGTGCGCACTTTGTCGATCAGCCAGTCCGCGTCGCGGCGCGAACCGAAGGTGGTGCCCGAGACAAACTGACTGGTACGGCGCAAGCGTCCGAGCATGTCCTGGCGGAAATTCGAATGATCCCAGACCCCGGCCAACGCCAGCGGATGCAAAGCTTGCAGCAACAGTGCACTGATCCCGCCGATCAGCATGCTGCTGAAGTCGCCATGCACTTGCCAACTGATCGAGTCAGGGCCGAACAGCCCGGGATCGCCCTTGGGGGTTTCCAGGTCGAGTTGACCCAGCGACAGGCCGGTCAGGCTCATCAGTTGGTTTTCGATACGGCTGCGGATGAATTCCATGACCACTCATTGCGGGGGGACGGCGCGGCCGGTTGACCGCGCCGCCGACGTTACTGATTGAGGCGCTTGTCGATCAGGCCCTGCACCACGCTCGGGTCGGCCAGGGTCGAGGTGTCGCCGAGGCTGTCGAGTTCGTTGCAGGCGATCTTGCGCAAGATGCGCCGCATGATCTTGCCTGAACGGGTTTTCGGCAAGGCCGGCGCCCACTGGATCAGGTCCGGTTTGGCGAAGCTGCCGATTTCCTTGCTGACGTGCGCCAGTAATTCCTTTTTCAGCGCATCGCTCGGTTCGACGCCGTTCATCGGCGTGACGAAGGCATAGATGCCCTGGCCTTTTACGTCGTGCGGGTAACCGACCACGGCGGCTTCGGCGATGCTGTCGTGCAGCACCAGCGCGCTTTCCACCTCGGCCGTACCGATGCGGTGGCCGGAGACGTTGATCACGTCATCGATGCGCCCGGTGATCCAGTAGTCACCGTCCTCATCGCGGCGGGCGCCGTCGCCGGTGAAGTAATAGCCGGGGTAGGGTTTGAAATAGGTGTCGACCATTCGTTGCGGGTCGCCGTAGACGCTGCGGATCTGCGCCGGCCAGCTCGACTTGATCGCCAGCACGCCGCTGCCGGCACCCTTGATTTCCTTGCCCTGCTCGTCGAGCAGCACCGGTTGCACGCCGAACATCGGACGCGTGGCGCAGCCCGGTTTGATCCGCTGGGCGCTGACCAACGGGCTGAGCATGATGCCGCCGGTTTCGGTCTGCCACCAGGTGTCGACGATGGGGCAGCGCTGTTCTCCTACAACATTGAAATACCATTCCCACGCTTCCGGGTTGATCGGCTCCCCGACGCTGCCGAGCAGTCTGAGGCTGGCGCGCGAAGTTTCCTGCAACGGCCCGGCGCCTTCGCGCATCAACGCGCGCAGGGCGGTCGGCGCGGTGTAGAAGATGTTGACGCGGTGCTTGTCGATCACCTGCCAGAAGCGCGAAGTGCTCGGGTAACTCGGCACGCCTTCGAAGATCAGTGTGGTCGCGCCGTTGGCCAGCGGACCGTAGACGATGTAACTGTGCCCGGTGACCCAGCCGACGTCGGCGGTGCACCAGAACACTTCGCCGTCGCGGTAGTCGAGCACGTATTTGAAGGTCATCGCCGCCTGCAGCAAATAGCCGCCGGTGGTGTGCAGCACGCCTTTGGGTTTGCCGGTGCTGCCGGAGGTGTAGAGGATGAACAGCGGATCTTCGGCGTCCATCGGTTCCGGCGGGCAATCGTCGCTGACATCCCGCACCGCCTGGTGGTACCAGAGATCACGGCCCTCGACCCAGTCGACTTGACCCTGGGTGCGTTCGACTACGACGACGGTGCTGACAGCCGGGCAACTTTGCAGCGCCTTGTCGACGTTCTGTTTGAGCGGCACGAATTTGCCGCCGCGCACGCCTTCATCGGCGGTGATCACCGTACGGCAATCGGCATCGAGAATCCGGTCGCGCAAGGAGTCCGGGGAGAAACCGCCGAACACCACCGAATGAATCGCGCCGATCCGCGCGCAGGCGAGCATGGCGTACGCCGCCTCGGGAATCATCGGCATGTAGATGCACACCCGGTCGCCTTTTTTCACGCCACGGCTTTTCAGCACATTGGCCAGGCGGCAGACATGGTGGTGAAGTTTTTTGTAGGTGATCTGCGCCGATTCGGCAGGGTCGTCGCCTTCCCAGAGGATGGCGGTCTGCTCGCCGCGTTGCGCGAGATGGCGGTCGATGCAGTTGTAGCTGACGTTCAGTTGCCCGCCGGCAAACCACGAGGCTTCACCGGTTTTCAGGTCGTAACGCTGCACGGTTTGCCACGGCGTGCTCCAGTCGAGGAAGCGTGTGGCCTGTTCGGCCCAGAAGGTGCTGGGGTGTTCAATCGATTCGCGGTACAGGCGCTGGTAGTCGTCCTGACTCAACTGCGCAGCCCGGCGCACGGCATCGGCTTTGGGGAACGTGCTGATATCGAACATGACGGTTCCTTATTCTTGTTGTGCAACAAGAGGGGAGCTTCACGACCCTTGTAGGAGCTGCCGAAGGCTGCGATCTTTTGACCTTGATCTTAAAAACAGGATCAAAAGATCGCAGCCTTCGGCAGCTCCTGCAGGGGACCGTGTACGCCACCGATTCTGCGATTGCCCGGTGCCGTGGAACTGTCGATGTTGCAAGCTGTAGGGGCAGGCAAACCGCCCCTTCAGCCTATCACCCGCGGTGACGACCGCGGAAGTAGTTGATCAGGCCTTGGGTGGACGCATCGTCAGCGGTGGTTTCATCGCTGCCGACCAGACGGTTGTAAACGCCTTTGCCCAGTTCCTTGCCCAGCTCCACGCCCCATTGGTCGAAGGCGTTGATGCCCCAGACCACGCTCTGCACGAACACTTTGTGTTCATACATGGCGACCAGCGCGCCGAGGCGACGCGGGCTGATGCGTTCGACCACCAGGGTGTTGCTCGGACGGTTGCCCGGGATCACCTTGTGCGGTGCGAGTTTGTGCACCTGCTCTTCGCTCATGCCTTTGTCGCGCAGTTCGGCTTCGGCTTCCGGCAGGGTCTTGCCGAGCATCAGCGCCTGGCTCTGCGACAGGCAGTTGGCGTACAGCCACTGGTGGTGGTCGGACACCGGGTTGAAGCTGACGATCGGCACGATGAAATCGGCCGGAATCAGCTGGGTGCCCTGGTGCAGCAACTGGTGGTAGGCGTGTTGACCGTTGCAGCCGACACCGCCCCAGATTACCGGACCGGTATCGGTCGACACCGAGGTGCCGTCCTGGCGCACGCTCTTGCCGTTGGATTCCATGTCCAGCTGTTGCAAGTGCTTGGTGATGTTGCGCAGGTAGTGGTCGTACGGCAGGATCGCGTGGCTTTGCGCGCCCCAGAAGTTGCCGTACCACACGCCGAGCAAGGCCAGCAGCACCGGCATGTTCTGTTCGAACGGCGCGCTCTGGAAATGCTGGTCCATGGTGTAGGCACCGGACAGCAGTTCCTTGAAGTTGGACATGCCGATGGCCAAGGCAATCGGCAGACCGATGGCTGACCACAGCGAGTAACGGCCGCCAACCCAGTCCCACATCGGGAAGATGTTTTCTTCACGGATACCGAACGCCACTGCTGCGGCGTTGTTGCTCGAAACCGCGATGAAGTGACGATACAGCTCGGCTTCCGAACCACCCTGCGCCAGGTACCAGGCGCGTGCGGCCTGCGCATTCTTCAAGGTTTCGAGGGTGTTGAAGGATTTCGAAGAGACGATGAACAGCGTGGTTTCGGCGCGCAGTTTTTGCGTCAGTTCGTGGAACTCGCTGCCGTCGATGTTCGCCAGGTAATGGCAGCGCACGCCTTTTTGCGCGTAGGACAGCAGCGCTTCGGAGACCAGCTCCGGGCCGAGGAACGAGCCACCGATGCCGATATTCACCACATCGGTGATCGGCTTCTCGGTGTAACCCCGCCACAGGCCATCGTGGATGCGGCCGACCAGATCGGTGATCTGGTTCAAAACCTTGTGCACTTCCGGCATCACGTTGACGCCGTTTACCGACAGCTTGTCGCCCACCGGGCGGCGCAGCGCAGTATGCAGGGCCGGACGGCCTTCGGAGGCGTTGACGATTTCGCCGTCGAACAGCGCTTTGATCGCGCCCTTCAAATCGACTTCATTGGCCAGACCCACCAGCAGGTTGCGGGTCTCGGCGTTGATCAGGTTCTTCGAATAATCGAGAAACAGTCCGCAGCTGCTGAGGCTGAATTGGTTGAAGCGCTGCGGATCGGCGTTGAAGGCTTCGCGCATGCTGAAATCCTGCATGGCCTGGCGGTGATCTTTCAACGCTTGCCAGGCAGGCAGAGCGGTAACGTCGTGAGGAGTGCGGTAGTACGCCATCGCTGCGGTTTTCCTTTTTACTTGAACGGCCTTTTGAACACAGAACAGACCGAAACGCCCGGTTGGGGCGAAGGCCAAATGCGTCGACACGATTTTTCGATGCAGGGCGAATACAGTAAACCTCGCGCTGCGATCTGTCTTGACTTCTTCTGACCTGTTCCCTGTACTTTTTTAACATTGATACCGGGAACAAGCCGACCAACGGAAGGGCAGCGTTGCGTCAAACGGCTCAGGCTACCTGAACCGGAATCGCATTTGTGGTGTGGCTCAGCTCATTGCCCGGCGCCATGTACAGCATGCGTGGCTGGAAATTCAGCAGTTCCGCCTCGCTGTAATGGGCATAGGCGCAGATGATTACCCGGTCGCCGACACTGGCCTTGTGCGCGGCGGCGCCGTTCACCGAAATCATCCGTGAACCTTCCTCACCGCGGATCGCGTAGGTGGTGAAGCGCTCGCCGTTGTCGACGTTGTAGATCTGGATCTGCTCGTACTCACGGATGCCGGACAAGTCCAGCCACTCGCCGTCGATGGCGCAGGAACCTTCGTAATCGAGTACCGCGTGGGTGACTTCGGCGCGATGCAGCTTGGCCTTGAGCATGATGGCGTGCATGAGGGATTTCCCGGGTTGGAAGCGAACGGCTGGCAGTGTGCCCGAAGGCTTTTGAGGCAGCAATAAGGTCGATGTGGACACCAGAAACCAATGTGGGAGCGGGTTTGCTCGCGAAGGCGATCTGTCAGTCGACAACTTGGTCAACTGACAGATCGCCTTCGCGAGCAAGCTCGCTCCCACAGGTTGTCGTTGGTGTCTTAAGCCGGGGTATCGAGATTCAGGTGCAGGTTGTCGATCAACCGGGTGGTACCGAGGAATGCCGCCACCAGAATCACCAGATCGCGGTCTTCGGCCGTGGCCGGACGCAGGGTCAGGGCGTGGCGGATTTCCAGGTAATCCGGACGCAGGCCTGCGGCTTCCAACTGTTGCAACTGGGCGGCGATCAGCGCCGGGTAGTCACGCTCACCTTGTTTGATCGACTCGGCGATCGTGCTCAGGGTGCGGTAGACGATCGGGGCCACGGCACGTTGTTGCTCACTGAGAAAGCCGTTGCGCGACGACAGCGCCAGACCGTCGGCGGCGCGGACGGTCGGCTCGCCGATGATCTGGATCGGCATGTTCAGGTCATGCACCAGCGCGCGGATCACCGCCAGTTGCTGGAAGTCTTTCTGACCGAAGATCGCCAGGTCCGGCTGGACCATGTTGAACAGTTTGCTGACCACCGTCGCCACACCTTCGAAATGCCCCGGACGACTGGCGCCGCACAGGCCTTCGGACAGTTGTGGAACGCTGACCCGGGTCTGTCCGGCCATGCCGTCGGGGTACATTTCTTCGACGGTCGGAGCGAACAGCAAATGGCAGCCGGCCTGCAGCAGCTTTTCCTGATCCGCCGCCAGGGTCCGTGGGTATTTGTCGAGGTCTTCGCCGGCGCCGAACTGCAGCGGATTGACGAAGATGCTCGCGACCACGAAATCCACGCGCTGGCTGGCTTTGGTGATCAGCGCGACGTGACCGCTGTGCAGGTTGCCCATGGTCGGCACGAAGCCGATGCGCTTGCCTTCATTACGGGCGCGGGCCACGGCGGCGCGCAGTTCGCGTACGGTTTTGACGGTGTTCATGCAGAGAATCCGTGTTCGATGCCCGGGAAAGTAACGCCTTTGACTTCATTCACGTAAGCCTTCAGTGCGGCCTGGACGCTGTTCTGGCCCTGCATGAAGTTCTTGACGAATTTCGGCACGCGGCCAGTGATCGACAGACCAAGCATGTCGTGCAGCACCAGCACCTGACCGTCGGTGGCGCTGCCGGCGCCGATGCCGATGACCGGGATCTTCACCGCCTGGCTGATTTCCGCTGCCAGCTCGCTCGGGACGCATTCGAGCAGCAGCATCGCCGCGCCCGCCTGTTCCAGCGAGATCGCGTCGGCACGCATCTGCCGCGCCTGGTTCTCGTTGCGGCCCTGTACTTTATAGCCGCCAAGAATGTTCACCGCCTGCGGAGTCAGGCCCATGTGCGCGCAAACCGGCACACCGCGCTCGGCCAGCAGACGGATCGACTCCGCCAGCCACAGCTGACCTTCAACCTTGACCATGTGCGCACCGGCCTGCATCAGGATGGCGCTGTTGGTCAGGGTTTGCTCGATGGTGGCGTTGGCCATGAAGGGCAGGTCGGCCAGGATCAGCGCATCGCTGTTGCCGCGTTTGACGCAGGCGGTGTGGTAGGCCATTTCTGCGATGGTGACCGGCAGGGTGCTGTCGTGACCTTGCAGAACCATGCCGAGGGAGTCGCCCACCAGCAGCACTTCGACACCAGCCTCGTTGCAGGCGTGGGCGAAGGTCGCGTCATAGCAGGTCAGCATGGTGATCTTTTCACCTTTCTGCTTGAGGCTCTGGAGCGTGGTCAGGGTGATGGCTGGCATGTAAAAAATCCTCGTTCAGGCGCTCTGGAAACTACTGCGAGTAACGCGCGTGATTCTTCGTCTACTCAGGCGCACGGTCTTTTGTCGTGCTTATAAGGCCTGGATTGCGCCCGTATGTGCCGGGTTGGCGGCAGCGGGACGCCTATAGTCGTGATGAGCCAACAGGAAGTCAATTGCGTGTGTTACCGCATTGTTACGAGGGGAGTGTTACCGGCGTTACTGATGCGATTCAGCGGCGCGGCGGGGCTGAATTGCGGGATTTTGTCCGACAATATTCCTGTAGGAGCTGCGGAACGCTGCGATCTTTTGATTTTGCTCTTGTTGCTAAAAAGACAAGATCAAAAGATCGCAGCCTTCGGCAGCTCCTACAGGGGATTTGTGTCAGGTGTGGGCGAGGCGTTCGAGGCCGACAAACGGGCACGCGGCTAGCAGATCGGCCAAGGCGCGGCCATCGGCCAGGCGCAGATCCTCGGGGGCCAGTTCGGCCAGGGGATAGAGCACGAACGCGCGCTCCTGAATCTGGTAGTGCGGGACTTTCAGGCGTGGTTCGTCGATCAGGCGCTCGCCGAACAGCAGGATGTCCAGATCCAGTGTGCGCGGGCCCCAGCGTTCCAGGCGTTCGCGGCCCTGATCATTCTCGATGGCTTGCAGCGCATCGAGCAGTTCCAGCGGCGCGAGATCGCTGTCGAGGGCCGCGACCGCGTTGGTGTAACGCGGTTGGCCCGGCAGCAGGGAGTCGCTCTGATAGAACGCCGAAACTCCGGCGAGGCGGGTCTGCGGCAATTGTCCCAGCGCATCAAGCGCGTTGCGCAATTGTTCGGCCGGGTCAGCGAGGTTGCTGCCCAGACCGATATAGATGCGTTCCATGCCTTATTCGCCCGATGTGCTCGGAGCCCCGGCGCGCTTGCGCTTGGAACCGCTGCTGCGGCGACGCTTGCGTGGTGCGCCACTGGCGTCATCGCCCTTGCCGCTGAGGTCGCGGATCATGTCGCGACGTTCGCTGTCGTTGGCGTCCTGATAGTCGGTCCACCATTCGCCCAGGCCGTCGGTCTGCTCGCCGGCGCTTTCACGCAACAGCAGGAAGTCGTAGCCGGCGCGGAAACGTGGGTTGTCCAGCAGCAAGTCGGCGCGTTTGCCGCTGCGGCGCGGCAGACGCTCCTGCATGTCCCAGATCTCGCGGATCGGCATGGTGAAGCGTTTTGGAATGGCGATGCGCTGGCACTGTTCGGCAATCAGCTCGTGCGCGGCTTCCTGCATGGCCGGAATCGGCGGCATGCCACGTTCTTGCAGACGCAACACGCGGGCCGGCAGTGCAGGCCACAGTAGTGCGGCAAACAGGAACGCCGGGGTGACCGGTTTGTTCTGTTTGATGCGCAGATCGGTGTTAGTCAGCGCTTCGCTGATCAGCGTGTGGGTGTATTCCGGGTTGTGCTCGAGTGCATCAGCACTGGCCGGGAACAACGGGGCGAACAGGTGCAGATCGACCAGCATCTCGAAGGTGATCGCGCCGTGCCCGGAGAGGAACAGCTTGAGCACTTCTTCGAACAGACGGGCCGACGGGATCTCGCGCAGCATCGGCGCCAGTTCGCGGATCGGTTGCACGGTGTGCTTCTCGATGCCGAAATTCAGTTTGGCGGCGAAACGCACGGCCCGCAGCATGCGCACCGGGTCTTCCTGGTAGCGTTGCTTCGGATCGCCGATCAGGCGGATCAGGTGATTGCGGATGTCGTGCACGCCGTTGGCGTAATCGAGAATGCGCTCGCTGACCGGATCGTAATACAGGGCGTTGATGGTGAAGTCGCGGCGTTGCGCGTCTTCTTCCAGGGTGCCGTAGACGTTGTCGCGTAGAATCCGCCCGCTCTCGTTACGCGAAGACTGGTTGCTGTCTTCGTCGTCCTCGTTTACCGGGTGATTGGCGCGGAAGGTCGCGACTTCGATGATTTCGCGACCGAAATGGATGTGTACCAGTTTGAAGCGGCGACCGATGATCCGCGCATTGCGGAATTCGGCACGTACTTGCTCGGGGGTGGCACTGGTGGCGACGTCGAAATCCTTGGGCGTGATGCCCAGAAGCATGTCACGCACGCAACCGCCGACCAGATAAGCCTGGTAACCGGCGCCTTGCAAGCGTTCGACGATGTTCACCGCGTAGCGGCTGAATTGCCCCTTTTGCAGCGAATGCTGGCCGCTGTTGAGCACTTCAGGGGTGCTGCGGATGTGTTGCGTACGACGCAGGGGAGTTCGGAATGACTGGAACAGCTTCTTCAGCATGGGATGCACTGTTTGAAGGAATGTTCGGCCATACCAAAGAATGACCGCATGATGGGCGCAGATTCTAGCATTTAGTCAGGGGATGGTGTAGGACACGGCAGATTTGAGCTGTAAGCCGCAAGCTGCAAGGGTCGAGCGAGGGAAATTCGGAGGGTTTTGCCGGACGGGAGAAACCACAAGGGGAGCCGAAGCTCCCCAAGAAGTAGTTGCGTGCTCTTTTTATTATTGATTCGGGCTTCTTGTTTTTGTTGAGTGCCCTCGCCATGAAGCTTTTCCTTCATGGCCCTCCCAATCGGGAGCCAAGAGCAAACGGATTGCTTTGGTCGCTGAGTTGCAGTGATCTTGCGATCCAACCAGTACAGGCTCTGTCTTAGGACAGTTTTTGTTGTTCTCGGCCTGGTCGTGGGGCGAGCCCCAAATACAACGCCTCTCCAAAAGAATCAGTTAGCTGCGCCTCTCGCCGTCTTGTTTTTATTGTGCGTGAGTCGATTCGTCTTATTTTTATTGTCTTGTGCATTGCTTGTTATTGTTCTTGTACCAAACATATAGCAGGTGCCGTGCCAACTTTTGCCAGGCCCAATAAAACAAGGGGTTAGCTGGCAATGGCACCTTTCTCGGGGCGAAAAAAAGCCGGGGTTTCGTTACCGATAACCCCGGCTTCTGTTACGTGAAACGACTGAGGTAACAGTTTTTTCACATCCTCAAGCGTTACTCGCACGCTCGACAGGTAACGTTCAGCTCTCGCTGGTGACCCCGGTCTTGCGCCGTGGAATGCCCAGGCGCTGCCGGCGTTCCCACAGGCATTTGCGGCTGACGCCCAGTTTGCGCGCCAGTTCGGTCTCGGTCATGTGGTCCTGATGCTCGAGGACGAAGTGCTGGAAGTAATCTTCCAGCGACAGGTCTTCGGTCGGCTCGTGACTGCTGTTGCTGGCGTTACCCGGCGTTTGTGGTGGCAGACCGATGAACTCGTCGTCTTCCAGATCACTCAGCTCGATGTCGATGCCCAGCAGGTCGGCGGAGATTTCCGGGCTTTCGCTCAGAATCACCGCGCGCTCGACCGCGTTCTCCAGCTCACGCACGTTACCCGGCCAGGAATAATGCCGGATGGCCTGTTCGGCATCGGCGGCAAATTTCAGATCGGTACGGTTGATGCGCGCACTTTGCCGAGCGAGGAACGCGTTGGCGATTTCGTTGACGTCGGCGCCACGTTCGCGCAGCGCCGGCAGTTTCAGGGCAATCACGTGCAGACGGTAATAAAGGTCTTCGCGGAACTGGCCGATTTTCGCCAGGCTCTTGAGGTCACGGTGGGTCGCGGCGATCAGGCGCACATCGACTTTTTGCGACTGCACCGAACCCACGCGGCGAATTTCGCCTTCCTGCAGCACCCGCAGCAGACGGGCCTGGGCTTCCAGCGGCAGTTCACCGATCTCGTCGAGGAACAGCGTGCCGCCGTCCGCCGCTTCCACCAGACCGGCACGACCGGCGCTGGCGCCAGTGAACGCGCCTTTTTCGTGGCCGAACAGTTCGGACTCGATCAGGCTTTCCGGGATGGCGGCGCAGTTCACCGAAATCATCGGTGCCTTGGCGCGTTTCGACAGGTTGTGCAGGGCGCGGGCCACCAGTTCTTTACCGGTGCCGGACTCGCCCTGAATCAATACATTGGAATCGGTCGGCGCGACCTTGCGGATCTTGCTGTACAGATCCTGCATCGGCGGGCACGAGCCAATGATGCCGATCTCACCGTTGCTGTTATCCACAGACGACTTGCCGCTGCCATTGGCGACTTTACCGGCAGGCACTTCGCCGGCAGATGGCGCCGACTGGTGATCACGCAGGATCCGCGCGACGGCCTGGAGCATTTCATCGTGGTCGAAAGGCTTGGCGATGTAGTCCACCGCGCCCATCTTCATCGAGTCGACCGCCGAGCGCAGGCTGGCGTAGCTGGTCATGATCAGCACCGGCTTGCCCTGACCCAGCTTGATCAGTTCAGTGCCCGGAGCGCCAGGCAGGCGCAGGTCGCTGACGATCAGGTCGAATGTGGGAATACTGAAGCGTTCTTGTGCTTCCTGCACTGAACCGGCTTCGCTGACCTGGTACTGGTTGCGTTCCAGCAGGCGGCGCAAGGCGGAGCGGATAATGGTTTCGTCTTCGACGATCAAAATGTGCGGCATTGATTCGATACTCTCGACGGTCTCAGTTCACAGCGGACGTCGCTTCGACATGACGCGGTAAGGTCACCCGGATACGGGTGCCGCGCTGGCTTTGTACATCAGCCGGGCTGTCGATGGTGATTTGTCCATAATGCTCTTCAACGATGGAATAGACCAGTGCAAGGCCCAGACCGGTACCTTCACCCGGATCCTTGGTGGTGAAGAAAGGTTCGAACAATCGATCCATGATGTTCTGCGGAATACCACTGCCTTCGTCCTCGACGATCAGATCGACCGTGTGTTCGCCGGCTTCACTCTTGACCCGTACCGCACTGTGCGGCGGCGAGGCGTCACGGGCGTTGGAAAGCAGATTGATCAGCACCTGGGCGAGTCGCTGCGGATCGCCTTCGACCCAGTGATCCGGATCGCACAGGTTGTAGAACTGCACTTCGAAGTTGCGGCGGTTCAGCGCCAGCAGGCCAATCGCATCCTGCGCGACTTCAGCCAGACAGACCGGCTCGTCGCTGTGCTGATGGCTGCCGGCGTGGGCGAAGCTCATCAGCGACTGCACGATGCGCGACACGCGCTTGGTCTGTTCGAGGATCTGTCCGCTGATTTCGGTGAGTTCGCCGTCTTCTTCACGCTCTTCGCGCAGGTTCTGCGCCAAACAGGCGATGCCGGTGATCGGGTTGCCGATTTCATGGGCCACACCCGCCGCCAGTCGACCGATGCTCGCCAGACGTTCGGAGTGCACCAGTTTGTCTTCGAGCATCTGGGTTTCGGTCAGGTCTTCCACCAGTAGCACCAGGCCGCTGTTGCCCGGCGCCAACGGTTCGTCGATCGCCGCTTTGTGCAGGTTCAGCCAGCGGGTCTGGCCATCGAGGGCCAAGTGTTGCTTGTGCAAATGTTCGTCGGGCAGGTTGATGAAGCCTTGCAACAACGGCTTCCACGGATCGGCAATGGTGCTCAGGCGTGAACCGACCACGCGTTGTGCGGCGATCCCGGTGAGTTCTTCCATGGCCTTGTTCCACATCAGGATCTCTTGATCCTTGGCCAGCGAACAGACGCCCATCGGCAGTTCCTGCAGGGTCTGGCGGTGGTAGCGGCGCAGGGCGTCGAGTTCCGCGGCGAGCCCGGTGAGGCGTGAGTGGTAGTCCTCGAGGCGGCTTTCGATGAAGTGGATGTCTTCAGTGACATAATTTTCGCCGCCGGCCTTGTACGGCAGGAAGGTTTCAACCATGTCCTGCGCCACGCTCGGGCCCATCAGGCCGGAGAGATTGGCTTCAATCCGGTCACGCAGGCGGCGCAGCGCATAAGGGCGGCGTTCGTCGAACGGCAGATACAGGTCGCGCAGCGCTTGCTCGACTTCTTTCTGCGCGGCTTTGGCGCCCAGCGGTTTGGCCAGTTGTGTGGCGAATTCCTGCGGCGAGGCGGCGTGCAGCTCGCGCCGTTGCGGGCGGCGCACGTTATCCACCGCACAGGCTTCGGCGGCGCTGGCTTCTTCCGGACTGGCGTTGGTAAACAGCGAGATCAGGGTGAACATCAGCACGTTGGCCGCCAGCGAGGCGATCGCCGCCATGTGCCAACTGGTGTCGTCCAGTACGTAAATCATGTTCAGCAACGGGATATAGAAACCCTGCAGATTGCCGACCAGCGGCAGCAGCATGGTCACCACCCACACCAGAATCCCCGCCAGCAGACCGGCGATAAAACCACGGCGGTTGGCGGTCGGCCAGTACAGCACCGAAAGCACACCGGGCAAGAATTGCAGGGTCGCGACAAACGCGACGATGCCGAGGTTGGCGAGGTCCTGTCCGGCACCGAGCATCAGATAGAAGCAGAAGCCGGCCATGATGATCGCGACGATCAGCGCCCGCCGCGTCCATTTCAGCCAGCGATAAATGTTGCCTTCGGCCGGCGGCTGATAGAGCGGCAGTACCAGGTGGTTCAGGGCCATGCCCGACAGCGCCAGGGTGGTGACGATGATCAGACCGCTGGCAGCGGACAGCCCGCCGACGTAAGCCAGCAATGCCAGTGGTTTGCTGTTGGCGGCGATGCCAATGCCCAGGGTGAAGTATTCCGGGTCGGTGGTGGCGCCGAGCTTCAGGCCGGCCCAGAGAATCAGCGGCACCGCCAGGCTCATCAACAGCAGGAACAGCGGCAGACCCCAACTGGCGCTGACCAGCGAGCGCGGATTGAGGTTTTCGGTGAAGGTCATGTGATACATGTGCGGCATCACGATCGCCGAGGCGAAGAACACCAGCAACAGCGTGCGCCACGGCCCTTCCTGCAGCGGCGTGTGCAGAGCGGCGAGGGCGGTCTGGTTCTGCAGCAGCCACAGCTCCAGCTGTTGCGGGCCGTCGAACACGCCGTACAGCGCATACAGGCCGACGCCGCCGAGGGCGATCAGTTTGATCACCGACTCGAAGGCAATCGCGAACACCAGCCCCTCGTGTTTTTCGCGGGTGGCGATATGTCGGGAGCCGAAGAAAATCGTGAACAGAATGATCAGCGCACAGAACGCCAGCGCAACGCGGCTCTGGATCGGTTCGCCAGTGAGAATGCCGATGGAGTCGGCGACCGCCTGAATCTGCAAGGCCAGCAGCGGCAGTACGCCGATCAGCATGAAGATCGTGGTCAGCGCGCCAGCCCAAGTGCTGCGAAAGCGGAAGGCGAACAGGTCTGCCAGCGACGACAGTTGATAGGTGCGGGTGATTTTCAGAATCGGATACAGCAGCACCGGCGCCAGCAGAAACGCACCGGAAACCCCGAGATAACTGGAGAGAAAACCATAGCCGTACTGATAGGCCAGGCCCACCGTGCCATAGAACGCCCAGGCACTGGCATAGACCCCCAGCGACAGGGTGTAGGTCAACGGGTGGCGAATGATCGCCCGCGGGATCATGCCCCGTTCGCTGATCCAGGCCACGCCGAACAGCGCCGCCAGGTACGCGGCGCTGACCAGGATCATCTGGGTCAGGCTAAAGCTCATCGGCATCTTTTTGGCTCTGCAGGATGAAGGTCACGACAATCAGGATCAACCAGAGCAGATACGGCCGATACCAGGCGCCCGTGGCGTCGATCCACCAATCCATGATGGCTGGCGAAAACAGATAGATTCCCACGACCAGAAGCAGGACCAAGCGATAGATGTACATCCCGGCCTCTCTTTTTTATGTGCGTGCCCGAAAACGTGCGGCGATGGTAACGGATGGGCGCGCCACTGCAAGTGTCGTCATTGCAGTTGCGCTTCGGGCAAGGTCAGTGTGCGCGGGATTCGGGTCGCGTCCCAGTGGCTGGCGCCCCATCGCAGCAGCTCTTGCGGGGAGGCATGCGCCAGCTCGGCGCCGGGGTTTTGCCCCAGTGCACGCAGGGCGCGCAGCAGCAACGGCGTGGCTTGATCAGCCTCCAGCGGCGGCGAGCGGTAGGACTTGCCGAGCTTGTTGCCGTCCGGTTGCGTGATCAGCGGCAGGTGCAGGTAACGCGGTTGGCGCAAGCCGAGCAGTTCTTGCAGGTACAGCTGGCGTGGGGTGGAGTCGAGCAGATCGGCACCGCGCACGATGTCCGTGATGCCTTGCCAGGCGTCATCCAGCACCACCGCCAGCTGATAGGCATACAGGCCATCGCGGCGGCGAATCACGAAATCGCCGACATCGCGCCCCAGGTGCTGACGAAACTCGCCCTGCACCCGGTCGATGAAGTGATATTCCAGCTCCGGCACGCGTAAACGGATCGCCGCATCTTGCTGCTCGTGCCCGGCATTGCGGCACAGCCCCGGGTAAATCCCGTTATAGGGCTCGAGCTGTTTACGTGAGCAGGTGCAAGCGTAAGCCAGGCCATGGTTGAACAGGCTATTGAGGACTTCGGCGTAAGCGTCGTGGCGATCGCTCTGGCGCACCATCTCGCCGTCCCATTCGAAGCCATAGCTTTCCAGCGCCTTGAGAATCGCCGCCTGCGCCCCGGGTTCTTCACGGGGAGGATCGAGATCTTCCATGCGCACCAGCCAGCGTCCGCCGACTGCGCGCGCATCGAGGTAAGAGGCGAGGGCCGCCACCAGAGAGCCGAAGTGCAGGTGGCCACTGGGGGTGGGGGCGAAGCGGCCGATGTAGGCGGGGGTGGTTTTGGCAGTCATGGAGGTGATACTACGTTTTCAACGCTTGCACACAACACCTGTGGGAGCGAGCTTGCTCGCGAAAGCGGTGTGTCATTGAGCATCAGGATGTCTGATCCGGCGCCTTCGCGAGCAAGCCCGCTCCCACAAATGCAAAGGCAAGGACGCAAAAGGCAGAAACAAAAACGGAGCGTTCGCACGCTCCGTTTTCCGTTCAGGTCGAGATTACTTGCCGACCTGTTTTTCCTTGATTTCCGCCAGGTTCTTGCAGTCGACACACATGTCGGCAGTCGGGCGGGCTTCAAGGCGTTTGACACCGATCTCGATGCCGCAAGAGTCGCACCAGCCGTACTCTTCGTCTTCGATCAGTTGCAGGGTCTTGTCGATCTTCTTGATCAGTTTGCGCTCGCGGTCGCGGGCGCGCAGCTCAAGGGCGAACTCTTCTTCCTGGCTGGCACGGTCGGCCGGGTCAGGGAAGTTGGCCGCTTCATCTTTCATGTGATCAACAGTGCGGTCGACTTCCTGCATCAAGTCCAGTTTCCACTTGGTCAGGATCTTGGTGAAGTGCGCGCGCATTGGAGCGCCCATGTACTCTTCGCCCGCTTCCGGAACGTAGGGTTCGAAACCGCTGAGTGTCTGATTAGCCTGTTGCTTTGCTTGGGTGGGCATGAAATGGACCGCCTCTACTCTTGTAATCCATTGCGCAGGATTGCTCCATCACCGACACCTGCCGGCCCTGCGACTGCAAGCGGGCGAACTTACCAGATCAATCCGGCCTGCGCTACTCCCGGATGTCGAGGTCCCGGCGGGTGGCGCTTGCAGAAGTTTGGCAAGTCATGTCCGAGAGTGATGGAGGCCTGTTCAATCACTGATTTTAGTCAATCCTGGAGCGTACGCGCATATCGTTACAGTCCAGCGTTCTTGAGGCTGTGACCGCAGCGGGTTCTCGCTCGTTCCGGCAGACGGGTAGAATCGTCTCTTTTTCCCCGTCGAAGGAAAACCGATGCCTCAGGCCTACAGTGCGCGCAGTCGTGCGATCGAACCGTTTCATGTGATGGCGCTGCTGGCGCGGGCCAACGAGTTGCAGGCCGAAGGGCACGACGTCATTCACCTGGAAATCGGCGAGCCGGACTTCACCACGGCAGAGCCGATTATCCGTGCCGGGCAAGCGGCGTTAACCGCCGGCAAAACCCGTTACACCGCGGCGCGGGGCATTCCCGAGCTGCGCGAGGCGATCTCCGGTTTCTATCAGACGCGTTATGGCCTGAACATCGATCCACGACGGATTCTGATCACGCCCGGCGGCTCCGGTGCGTTGTTGCTGGCCAGCGCCTTGCTGGTCGACCCCGGCAAACACTGGCTGCTGGCCGATCCGGGTTACCCGTGCAACCGGCATTTCCTGCGTCTGGTCGAAGGCGCCGCGCAACTGGTGCCGGTCGGTCCGGACGTGCGTTATCAACTGACTCCCGACCTGGTGGCGCGGCATTGGGATCACGCCAGCGTCGGTGCCTTGGTGGCCTCGCCCGCCAACCCGACCGGGACGATCCTGACCCGCGATGAACTCGCCGGGTTATCCACCGCGATCAAGGCGCGGCACGGGCATCTGGTGGTGGACGAGATCTATCACGGCCTGACCTACGGCACCGACGCGGCGAGCGTGCTCGAAGTCGATGACAGCGCGTTTGTCCTCAACAGTTTCTCCAAATATTTCGGCATGACCGGTTGGCGCCTCGGCTGGCTGGTAGCGCCGGATGCGGCTGTCAGTGAGCTGGAAAAACTGGCGCAGAACCTTTACATCAGCGCCCCGAGCATGGCTCAGCACGCCGCCTTGGCCTGTTTCGAGCCGGATACCATTGCCATCCTCGAAGAGCGTCGTGCCGAATTTGGCCGACGTCGCGACTTCCTCCTGCCAGCGTTGCGCGAGTTGGGTTTCAACATCGCCGTGGAGCCGGAAGGGGCTTTCTATTTGTATGCCGATATCACCCAGTTCGGCGGCGATGCCTTCGCGTTCTGCCGACACTTCCTTGAAACCGAACATGTCGCCTTTACCCCGGGGCTGGACTTCGGCCGTTATCAGGCCGGTCACCATGTGCGTTTTGCCTACACGCAAAACCTCCCGCGTCTACAGGAAGCGGTGGAGCGAATTGCCCGTGGCCTGAAGAGCTGGCAAGGCTGATGCGTTTTTATCCGGCTCTGGAAGAGGCGCGGCTGATCCGCCGCTACAAACGCTTTCTCGCTGACGTTGAAACTATCAACGGCGAATTGCTGACCCTGCACTGCCCGAACACCGGTTCCATGCTCAATTGCCAGGTCGAGGGCGGACAGGTCTGGTTCAGCCGCTCCAATGACCCCAAACGCAAGCTGCCCGGCACCTGGGAAATTGGCGAAACCCCGCAGGGCCGGCTGTTTTGCGTAAATACCGGGCGCGCCAATGCGCTGGTTGAGGAGGCGTTGCAGGCTGGGGTGATCAGCGAGTTGAACGGTTTCACGGCGCTTAAACGTGAAGTGGCGTACGGCCAGGAAAAAAGCCGCATCGACTTTCGCCTCGAGTACCCGAGTGGCCCGGCCTATGTGGAAGTGAAAAGCGTCACCCTGGGGTTCGACGGGAGCAACGTTGCGGCGTTTCCCGACGCGGTCACCCAGCGCGGTGCCAAGCATTTGCGGGAACTGGCGCACCTGGCTCGTGACGGCATTCGCGCGGTGCAGCTGTATTGCGTCAATCTCGGCGGGATCGAGGCGGTGCGGCCGGCCGAGGAAATTGATTCGGCCTATGCGGATGCCTTGCGCGAAGCCGTGGCGTGCGGGGTCGAGGTACTGGCCTACGGCGTACGGTTAAACCATGAGGAGATGCTGATCGACCGGCAACTGGACGTCTTGCTCAACGGTTAAACATCTATCCACAGCCCTTGGGTATCTTCGCGGCAAGGAATGGCGGTGAGAGACTGCCCGGCGCAGGGGCCGGCGACGCATTCGCCGTCCTCGATCAGAAACAGGGCGCCATGGGTGGCGCACTGAATCAGGCTGTTGCTCGGGTCGAGAAACTGGTCGGGCTGCCACTCCAGCCCGATGCCGCGGTGCGGGCAGCGGTTGAGGTAGACGTAAACCTGGCCCTCGCGGCGCACGGCAAACAGTTTATTACCGTCTATTTCGAATCCACGGCTGCCGGCCTCGGCCAGTTCGGCGCCCGTGCACAAAAACTTCATGGCTATCCTCAAATGTCGGCTCGTTAGCGGATATGTCCGAGCTTGACGTTTAAATGCAAACAATTATCAAATGGCCGCCTTCATTCGTCTCGCGGTGACCGATGCCTAGGATACTGGCTCGTTGCTCCGATGCGCGGAAAAACCTGCTCAAGGAAGCTGTGTATGCGCCTGAAAATCCGCGTGGCTGTGCTGTGTGCCGGACTGTTCATCAGCCATCTGGCGGCAGCGGCCGATCTGCCGCAGCGTTGGGTGAGCGCTGGCGGCGGATTGTCGGAGTGGGTCAGTGCGTTGGGCGGCGAGTCGAAACTGGTTGGCGTCGACACCACCAGTCAGCATCCGGAATCGTTGAAAGCACTGCCGAGCATCGGCTATCAGCGCAGTTTGTCGGCCGAGGGCATTCTCAGCCTGCGCCCGGATATTCTTGTCGGCACCGAAGAAATGGGACCGCCGCCGGTCATTGCTCTAGTGAAAGGCGCCAAGGTGCGGGTCGAACTGTTCTCGGCGCAAGCGGATCTGCCAACCCTGGAGAAGACCGTTACGCATCTGGGGCAGTTGTTGGGCGCACAAGCGCAGGCGTCTCAACTTCTGGAGAGTTATCAACAGCAACTGGCGGCGCAGAAAGCCCGGGTCGCCAAGTTGCAGGCTCACTATAAAGCCCCCGGCGTGCTGGTGCTGATCGGGCACGCCGGCGGCAAGCCGCTGATCGCTGGCCAGGACACCGCCGCCGACTGGCTGTTGCAACAGGCGGGCGGCCGTAATCTGGCGACGCATAGCGGTTACAAGCCATTCTCCGTGGAAGCGCTGGCCGGGCTTGATCCCGAGGTGCTGGTGTTCGCTGATCGCGCGCTGAGCGGTGAGGCGGCGAAAGCGGCGCTGTTCAAGGAAAACCCGATTCTCCAATCCAGCCGCGCGGCCATGGCCGGACGGGTGCTGGAGCTGGATCCGACGCTACTGGTCGGTGGGCTCGGGCCGCGCTTGCCGGCGGCGTTGAAAGGCTTGTCTGACGACTTTTACCCGACCAAGGGCAAGCCATGACCCGATTGGTCAAACCGCGCAGCCTGTTTATCGGCCTGACGTTGTTGTGTCTGCTGGCGATCTGGCTGTCGCTGGCGTTGGGGCCGGTCAGCTTGCCGCTGCTGGACACCTTGCGCGCGGCATTGCGCATGCTCGGCGTACCACTGGCGCCGGACGGTCTGGAGCAGGCTGAGTTGATCCTCGGGCAGATTCGCTTGCCGCGCACCTTGCTCGGTTTGGCTGTTGGCGGTGTGCTGGCGCTGTCCGGCGTGGCGATGCAGGGTTTGTTTCGTAATCCGTTGGCCGATCCCGGGTTGGTCGGGGTCTCCAGCGGCGCGGCGTTAGGGGCCGCAGTCGCGATTGTCGGTGGCTCTTTTTTTGGCGGCTTGCCAGAGTGGTTCGGGCCGTATCTGCTGTCGGCGTGTGCGTTTCTCGGTGGGCTTGGAGTGACCGCGCTGGTCTATCGCTTGGGACGGCGCAACGGTCAAACCAACGTCGCGACCATGCTGCTGGCGGGGATTGCCCTGACGGCGCTGGCCAGTTCGGCGGTGGGACTGTTCACCTATCTGGCGGATGACGCGACCCTGCGTACGCTGACCTTCTGGAACCTGGGCAGCCTCAATGGCGCCAGTTATGCGCGGCTCTGGCCGTTGCTGATCATTAGTACCGGCGTTGCGCTGTGGTTGCCGCGTCGCGCCAAGGCTCTGAATGCCTTGCTGCTCGGTGAATCCGAAGCCGGGCATCTGGGGATTGATGTCGAACGCCTGAAGCGCGAACTGGTGTTTTGCACCGCGCTGGGTGTTGGCGCAGCGGTTGCCGCTGCGGGGATGATTGGTTTCGTCGGGCTGGTGGTGCCGCACCTGGTGCGTTTATTGGCCGGGCCGGATCACCGCGTGCTGTTGCCAGCTTCGGTATTGGCCGGGGCCAGTCTGTTGTTGCTGGCAGATCTGGTGGCGCGGCTGGCGCTGGCGCCCGCCGAGTTGCCGATCGGCATTGTCACCGCGTTTATCGGCGCACCGTTCTTTCTTTATCTGCTGCTGCGAGGACGGGCGTGATGCTGCGTGCGCACAATCTGCACATCCGTCGCAGGCGCAAGACCGTCCTCAGCGACGTCAGCCTGCAACTTGAACCGGGTGAAGTGCTGGGTGTGCTCGGGCCGAACGGCGCGGGTAAGAGCACATTGCTCGGCGCCTTGTGCGGAGAACTGGTGGCCAGTGAAGGCGAGGTTTCGCTGGAGGGGCAGGCCTTGAGTCAGTGGACGGGCACGCAGCGTGCTCAGCGTCTGGCAGTGTTGCCGCAAGTGTCGACGCTGGACTTTGCCTTTCGCGTCGAAGAAGTGGTCGGCATGGGCCGTCTGCCTTATCAGAGCGGTCGAGTGCGCGATGACGAGATTGTCGCGGCAGCGCTGGCCGCAGCAGATGCCGGACATTTGAGTGGCCGCAGTTATCTGGCGTTGTCCGGTGGCGAGCGTCAGCGTGTGCATCTGGCGCGAGTGTTGGCGCAACTGTGGCCGGGGCAGACCGGGCAAAACCTGTTGCTGGACGAACCGACGTCAATGCTCGATCCGCTGCATCAGCACACGACGCTGCAAGCGGTGCGCGAATTCGCCGATCGTGGCGCGGCAGTGCTGGTGATCCTGCATGATCTGAATCTGGCAGCGCGCTATTGTGATCGGGTGTTGTTGCTCGAAGGCGGGCGCCCGGTAGCACTGGATACGCCGCAGCGGGTATTGCGAGCGGATACGCTGAAAGCCGTGTTCGGTCTTGAAGTGCTGGTGCAGGCGCATCCTGAGCGTGGGCATCCGCTGATCATTGCCCGCTGATTACTCATTGAGGTGACGGCATCGGCGGGATGCGCCTGTGACTTTTCCACAGGCAAAAAAAGACCCGGTAAAAACCGGGTCAAATAACCGTGATTAGCCTGATGAGGAGATAATCTGAGAGTCCGAACCAAGGGCTTTTCAGAATATCGACTGATCTCGCGACCAGTTGTGATAATCATAGCGATTCTCATTAACGAGTCAACCCTTGTTTTTCGCTTTCCTGGATTTGCTCGCTTGAATGGCTGAAATGCCCCGGAAACACAGGACTTAACGCGCGCTCATTCGGGTGATCTGCTGATTGAGCTGAGCAATGCGCCGCGCCATGCTCTCGATCAGACTGTGGGCGATTTTCGGATTGTTGCGGGTCATGCTCAAAAACTGATCACCGGGAATCAACATTACCGTACTCGGTTCACGAGCGATGACCGTGGCATTGCGCGGCTCACCGGTGAACACCGCCATGGCGCCGAAAATCTCGTCCTTGGGCACGTCGCCGACCTTGTGCCCGTCAACAAATGCTTCGGCATGGCCATCGATGATCACGAAGACGTGATCGGCGACATCGCCCTGCCGGATCAACACTTCACCGCTCTCGACCCGCTTGAAGCCATTGGTGCTGCGGAACTCCCGGGGTTTCAATTCGGCCACCGCGTGGGCCAGCATCGCCATCTGCCCCAGCAAGTACTCCAACAGTTGCCCGGCCCGTTCGGGATCGGCAAACACGTGTTGCAGCAGTTCAGCCCGCCGATAGGGCAGCAAGCGCAGTGGCCCGTCACTGCACAGACGGCAGTCGGCCCAGCCTTGGCCCTGTTGCAGACCGATCAAGTCGCCTTCCTGCCAATAAACAATTGCGCGACCGCCGATGCGGCCGTTGATCACGCCTTCTGTAAGCAAATACAGCTGATCGCCAGGTAACTGCCGCAGCAGATCGTCAGAGGTTTCCGCTTCCAGCGTCGGCCCGCATGGTGCAAGCCCTTCGAGCCAGCGCGCCGGCAAGCTCTGCAAACGATTGATCAGCGCATCAACCGGTGCCGATTGTTCTCCGAGCAGATACATGGCCGTCAGCACCTGTTCAGTTTTTGTGACGCGCGGAAATGGCTTCGAGCTGCTTGTTCAAGGCCTCTTTGCGTTCGGCCGGAATGTCGTTCCAGTGCACATCCATCAGCGCTCCTTCGATCGCATACAGCAACACCTTTGATGCGCGAAACCCGCGGGTACGCACCGCCCGATAAGCGTCCACCGCCCCCAGGCGACGCAAGTCCGAGGCGCTGTGGATGCCCACGGCATGCAGCCACTGCGCCGACGTCTTGCCAAGATTCTTCAGGTGTTGCAGTTCATCATTCATCAAGCCTCCTTGCGACGGCCGAATGGTGCGTGGGCGAGCTTCTCAGGAGTGTAGCCATCAGTAGGAAAAGCGTGGTTGTTTGGTCGGATTCGACGCAAACGCTTCTAAGAAAGGTGGTCTTGAAGCGTCAGGAGGGATTGCTAACGCAGGTAGGAGAGGGGAGAACTGCAAGAAAATGTGGGAGCGAGCTTGCTCGCGAAGACGTCAAGTCAGCACCGAAAGTGTCGACTGATCCTCCGCCTTCGCGAGCAAGCTCGCTCGCTCCCACAGGGGGGAAGGCGTCGTATCAGATGGGCAACAGGATTATCCGCGAGTGCGATAGCGCAAGCGTGTACCGAAATTCATCGACATCAGGATTTCGTCAGCGCTCAGTTCCGGCGGGAAGTAGGCTCCGGAGATCTGTGCATGCGCCAGGCTTGCGCCTTCAAGCGATGACTGACGGAAATCAATGCCGCGCAAATCGGCGGAGCGGAAATACGCGTCCCGGAAATCCACGCCGTCGGCATTCAGTTCCCGCAGATCGAGACCACGGAAGTCGCCGCCGACCATGTCGATCGGACCGTCTTTCGGTCGTTCCTTGTTGAAGCCTGCGATGTCGTCTTTGTGCAGCAAGGCATACAGCGGGGTGTCGAGAAGTTTCGGCTGGCTCATGTCATTTCACCTGTTGGTTTTATGACGCCAGTATAGTGCCACTATTTGACGGCCGTGAAGCCAACGAGGGCTTCACGGCCGAAATAGTTTTTTACAGGCCCGGCAGACGCTGGCGGATTTGCGCCACCACGGTGTCCAGAGTCCCGCTTTCATTGGTTTGCACACGTTTGCTGCGCAGGATTTCTTCCGGCGTCAGGGCTTCGCGGCTGGCCTGTTGCGCCTCGATCACGGCCAGCGTGGCGTCGGACGGATCTTTTTTGTCTGCCTGACGAATCGCCAGCCAGCTTTCGATCACCGCTTGCGGCGCGTTGCAGTCGAGGATCAGGAACGGCGTGCCCGTGGCTTCGGCGATTTTCGCCGCGTTGTCGCGTTGCTCGCGCTTGAGGTAAGTCGCGTCGATTACCACCGGGAAACCGGCGTGCAGGATCACTTCGGCGATTTCATGCAGACGGGCGTAGGTCGCAGCGCTGGCATCGGCACTGTAAATCCCGGCCTGCACGTCGTTGGCCACGGTTTGCTCGCCGAACAGGCGCTTGCGCTCGACATCGGAACGCAGACGAATCGCGCCCAGCGCCTCGACCAGACGCATGGCCACATGGCTCTTGCCGACTGCCGATACGCCGTGGGTGATGGCCATGAAGCGTGAAGGAATGGTGCTGTAGCTTTCTGCGAGGTTGGCGTAGTTGCGGTACTGGCGCAGGGTGGTGGCGCGCTGCACCGGGGTGGCGTCCGCCGGCATGCTGAACAGCGCGACCTTGGCCCGAACCAGCGCGCGGTAGGCTTTGTAGAAGTTCAGCACTTCCAGGCCTTGATAGTCGCCGGTCAGCTCCAGGTACTGGCTGATGAAGCGGCGCGCCAGGGATTTCAGGCCACGGTCTTCCAGGTCCATCGCCAGGAAACCGGTGTCGGCCCAAACGTCGGTGAAACGGAACGGTTCGTTGAATTCGATGCAGTCGAAGATCACCACTTTGCCGTCGATAACGGTGGCGTTGCCCAAATGGATGTCGCCATGACATTCGCGGGTGAAACCGTCGGCCTTGCGCTGGACGAACAGTGGCTTGAGGCGTTCGAAGCTGGTTTCGGCCCAGGCTTTCAGCGCTTCCAGTTGCAGCAGATCGTTCTTGTCGCTGAGGAACGGCAGGATCTGCTCGAAGTTTTGCGCGACGGGCGCCATCACCGCATCCGGGGTGCCGGCTTCATGCTCGGCGGGAACTTGCGGTGCGCTTAGGTGGAACCGGGCGATCTGCAAGGCCATTTCGTCGATGTGCTGGGTAGTCAGCTCACCGTTGGCTTGCAAGGTGCTGAGCAGGCCGGTCTGCGGGAACTGACGCATTTTCAGCACGTACTCGATCACCGGGCCGTCACCACCGAGTTGCGGCGCCTCGACGCTGCCGGTGATCGGCAACACGTCCAGATACAAATCATCGGTCAGGCGCTGGTTCAGGCGCAGTTCTTCAGCGCAGAAATGTGCGCGCGATTCGAGGCCGGTGAAGTCGAGGAAGCCGAAATTGACCGGCTTCTTCACTTTATAGGCGAAGGGACCGGTGAGGATCACCCACGAGATATGGGTTTCGATGACCTGGAACCCTTCGACGGGGTGCGGGTAGAGGGCCGGGTTTTGCAGGGCAGCGATCAGGGACTGGCTCACGGGCGATCCTTCAGAGACTGGGAAATTCGAGGCCGCCATTATGGCCGCTCCCCCGCCCGACGCAAACCTCGGAGCGCTCCTGTTGAGTATGAATAAAGTGCGTATAATCCGCCGCCATGACTCGATCCCGATCCCCTCGTACCAAGAAAAAACCAGCTGCCAAGGGCCTGCGCCCGTGGTTGGGCTGGGCCATTAAACTCAGCCTGGTCGGCCTTGTAGTGCTGGCCGGCTTCGCCGTTTACCTCGATGCCGTGGTGCAGGAGAAGTTCTCCGGCAAGCGCTGGACCATCCCGGCCAAGGTATACGCGCGTCCGCTCGAGCTGTTCGTCGGACAAAAGCTCAGCAAGGACGATTTCCTCACTGAACTCGATGCCCTCGGCTATCGCCGCGAAGCTGTGAGCAATGGCCCCGGTGCTGCGGCGGTCAACGGCAATACCGTCGACCTGAACACCCGCGGCTTCCAGTTCTATGAAGGCCTGGAGAAACCGCAGCCGGTGCGCGTGCGTTTCTCTGGCGATTATGTGGCCGAGCTTTCCGGGCTCAACGGTTCGAAGTTGTCGGTGGTGCGTCTCGAACCGCTGATGATCGGCGGCATTTATCCGAAAAACCTTGAAGACCGCATTCTGATCAAGCTTGATCAGGTGCCGCCGTACCTGCTGGAAACCCTGGTCGCCGTTGAAGACCGCGACTATTACAGCCACTGGGGCGTGTCGCCGAAGTCGATCGCCCGGGCGATCTGGGTCAACACCTCTGGCGGCAAGATGACCCAGGGCGGCAGTACGCTGACCCAGCAATTGGTCAAGAACTTCTACCTTACCAACGAACGCAGCCTGAGCCGCAAGCTCACCGAAGCCATGATGGCGATGCTGCTGGAGCTGCATTACGACAAGAAGGAAATTCTCGAGGCTTACCTCAACGAAGTGTTCGTCGGGCAGGACGGTCAGCGTGCGGTGCACGGTTTCGGTCTGGCCAGTCAGTTCTTCTTCGGCCAGCCATTGTCCGAGCTGAAGCTGCATCAGGTCGCGCTGCTGGTCGGCATGGTCAAAGGCCCGTCCTACTACAACCCGCGGCGCAACCCGGAGCGCGCGCTGGAACGGCGTAACCTGGTGCTCGATGTGCTTGAGCAGCAGGGCGTGGCGACTGCCGAGCAAGTTGAAGCGGCGAAGAAAATGCCGTTGGGCGTGACCAGTCGCGGCAAGCTCGCCGACAGCTCGTTCCCCGGCTTTATCGATCTGGTCAAACGCCAGTTGCGTGAAGACTATCGCGACGAAGACTTGACCGAAGAAGGCCTGCGGATCTTCACCAGTTTCGACCCGATTTTGCAGATGAAGGCCGAAGCCTCGGTGAATGACACCTTTAAGCGTCTGGCGGGACGCAAGGGTTCCGACGATGTGGAAGCTGCGATGGTCGTGACCAACCCGGAAACCGGCGAAGTGCAGGCGATGATTGGCAGCCGTCAGGCCAGTTACGCCGGATTCAACCGCGCGCTGGATGCCGTGCGGCCGATCGGCTCGCTGGTAAAGCCAGCGGTGTATCTGACCGCGTTGGAGAAGCCGAGCCATTACACGCTGACCAGTTGGCTGTCGGATGATCCGTTGTCGATCAAGGGCGCGGACGGCCAGGTGTGGAAGCCGCAGAACTATGACCGCCGCTCTCACGGCACGGTGTTCCTCTATCAAGGTCTGGCGCATTCCTACAACCTGTCAACCTCGCGTCTGGGTCTGGAAGTCGGTGTGCCGAATGTGCTCAAGACCCTGGCGCGCTTGGGTGTGACTCGTGAATTTCCGGCGTTCCCGTCGATGTTGCTGGGTGCTGGCGGCATGACCCCGATCGAAGTGGCGACCATGTACCAGACCCTCGCCAACGGTGGTTTCAATACGCCGATGCGCGGGATCCGCAGCGTGCTGACTGCCGAAGGCGAGCCGCTCAAGCGTTATCCGTTCCAGATCGAGCAGCGTTTCGATCCGGCGTCGATCTACCTGATCCAGAACGCCATGCAGCGCGTGATGCGTGAAGGTACCGGCAGCTCGGTCTATAACGTGCTGCCAAAGACCCTGACGCTGGCCGGCAAGACCGGTACCAGTAACGATTCGCGCGACAGCTGGTTCGCCGGGTTCAGTCAGGACCTGCTGGCAGTGGTCTGGCTCGGTCGTGACGACAACGGCAAGACCCCGTTCACTGGGGCCACCGGTGCACTGCAGGTCTGGACCAGTTTCATGCGCAAGGCCGATCCGCTGCCGCTGGACATGCCGCAGCCGGACAACATCGTCCAGGCGTGGGTCGATTCGCGTACCGGACAGGGCTCTGATGCCAACTGTCCGGGGGCGGTGCAGATGCCGTATATTCGCGGCAGCGAACCGCCACCCGGCGCCGCGTGTGCAAGCGCAACGCCTGCCTCGCCGGAGTCGGTGATGGATTGGGTCAAGGGCTGGATGAATTAAGCAAAGAGGGTTTCAAGTGAACAAGTGGTTGATTCCAGCGGTGACCGCCGTGGCTTTGCTCAGCGGCTGCTCTACCGTACAACGTGGTTCGATCCCGGTGGTGGACGCCGGCACAACCGTGTCCAACAGCGAACGGCTGTCGGCCAACGGCGGTTTCCGCAAAACAACGGTAAAGCGTCCGGTACAAAGCCAGGCACAATCCCAGGCGATTCCGCAAGGCGACACCGGCGTGGTGGTGATGGTGCCGGGTGGCGGCGCCACGACATCGGCGCCGATCAGCACCTCGCCAATCGTCCCGGGCCCTGCTTCCGGTGGTATCACCGCTGGGCCGTACAACCCGTCACCCGTCGAGTCGGCGCCGATCAACAGCGGCAGCTACAGCATGCCATCGACGCCAAGCGGCATTCCTTCGGCCAGCAGCGGCGGCGGTCTGTCGCCCGACGAGCAACTGGACGGTCCGGTGCTCGCCTTGCTGACCACTGCGCAGCAGCAACAGGCTGGTGGCGACCTCAATGGTGCGTCCTCCAGTCTTGAGCGTGCCCAACGCGTCGCTCCGCGTGAGCCGCAAGTGCTTTATCGTCTGGCGCAAGTGCGCATGGCTCAGGGTGATGCGCCGCAGGCCGAGCAGTTTGCCCGTCGTGCGCTGACCATGGCCAACGGTCGTCCGGACCTGCAAGCCAACCTGTGGGAAATCATCGCGCAGTCCCGTGAGAAACAGGGCGATTCCGCCGGCGCGGCGCTGGCTCGTCAGAAGGCCAAGGTTGCTCTGTGATGGATGCTCGGTTTCCGAAAATCGCCGATCAACTATTGCTGATCGAGCGTGAGCTGCGCACGCAGGGATGGTGGGACGAGGTTCAGCCATCGGCCGAAGCCCTGAGCAGTGTCGAACCGTTCTCGGTCGACACGCTGGATTTCGAGCAATGGCTGCAATGGATTTTCCTGCCGCGGATGAAGATGATCCTCGAACAGGATCTGCCGCTGCCCAATGCCTCGGGCATCCAGGAAATGGCGGAAATGGTCTTTGCCCAGCGCAATCTGCAGGGCAAGGATCGCCAGCTGCAGGTGCTGCTCAAAGAGTTTGACCTGCTGATCACTGCTTCCCGCTAGCACCGATCCCGTGTAGGAGCTGCCGCAGGCTGCGATCTTTTGATCTTTGTTTTTAAAGAATCAAAGTCAAAAGATCGCAGCCTGCGGCAGCTCCTACAGGTATCTAATTGCAGTTCTCGGCGATCTGCTTTTGCGCTTCAACAATCCGCTCCTGCCGTTGCGCATCGTCGAGACGGCGCATTTTGCCCTCCACCTCCTCCCTCAAGCGCGGATTGTTCTGCAATTGCGCCAGATTGGTCCGTGCCTGCTCGCAAAACGCCTTGAGCTGCGTCTGCTGCTCGGCCACCTGTTTCTTCACCTTGTCGTCGATGGCTTTCTGATCGCCCAGCGCACCACTACCCGGCATCGCAGCAGGTTTCGGTGGGGGCGAGGAGGGTGTTTGCACGGTGCTGGAAGGTTGACCCTGCGGTGGCTGCGCATCGAAGTGCGTGACCCCTTGGGCATCGACCCATTTGTAGATCTGAGCGGCCGAGCACCAGGGGCTGAGGCCGATCAGCAGAGTTAACAGAAGCGTTCGCATGCTGATTCCTTGGCAAAATTGCGCAATTGACGCTAACAGAGTAGCGGTTTTCAGGTTTTTTCTTGCGTTCTCATGTGCTTACCCACAATTAAACACATAGACGGCTTGACTTGGAGAGGGCGAAACAGAAGAATCCAAAGTCCGCTGTAGAGGGACTGCCAGAAGCAGACCCACTCGGTAGATCATGAGGCGCATATCCGCGTCGACCTGTTACACCCGCAACGCGTTACCTCGCGCTGGGTGGGAAAGGCCCGCAACACTTGGGACGATCCCAATACTTGCTCAGTCAGTGCTGACGTAGTCGGCGACCACCGTCGCTCATGCTCTGCCGAGAAGTAAACCTATTAAGACCCGCCCCTTTTGTGTGGACGGTATTCTGGCGTTTTAGAGGTGAACAACGTGGAGCTTTTATCTGGCGGTGAGATGCTCGTCCGCTTCTTGCGTGACGAAGGCGTCAAATATATCTACGGGTACCCGGGTGGTGCTCTCCTTCATGTTTACGATGCCCTGTTCAAAGAACCGGAAGTGACCCACATCCTGGTTCGTCACGAACAAGCGGCGACCCATATGGCTGACGGCTACGCCCGTGCCACCGGTAAAGCCGGCGTGGTATTGGTGACTTCCGGTCCAGGCGCCACAAACGCCATCACCGGTATCGCCACTGCCTATATGGATTCGATTCCAATGGTGATCATTTCCGGTCAGGTGCCAAGCACCATGGTCGGCACCGACGCGTTCCAGGAAACCGACATGATCGGTATCTCCCGGCCGATCGTGAAGCACAGCTTCATGATCAAGCACGCCTCGGAAATCCCGGAAGTCATGAAGAAGGCGTTCTACCTGGCGCAATCCGGTCGTCCGGGCCCGGTCGTGGTCGATATCCCGAAAGACATGACCAACCCGGCCGAGAAGTTCGAATACGTTTTCCCGAAAAAAGCCAAGCTGCGTTCCTACAGCCCGGCCGTTCGCGGTCACTCCGGGCAAATCCGCAAGGCAGCAGAAATGCTCCTGGCGGCCAAGCGCCCTGTGCTCTATTCCGGTGGCGGGGTAATTCTGGGCAACGGTTCCGCACCGCTGACCGAACTGGCGAAAATGCTCAACCTGCCAGTGACCAACACCCTGATGGGCCTGGGCGGTTTCCCTGGCACCGACCGCCAGTTCATCGGCATGCTCGGCATGCACGGCAGCTACACCGCGAACCTGGCGATGCATCATGCCGATGTGATTCTGGCTGTCGGCGCGCGTTTCGATGACCGGGTGATCAACGGCGCGGCGAAGTTCTGCCCGAACGCCAAGATCATCCATATCGACATCGACCCGGCTTCGATCTCCAAAACCATCAAGGCCGACGTGCCAATCGTTGGTCCGGTGGAGAGCGTCCTGACCGAAATGGTCGCGATCCTCAAGGAAATCGGCGAAACCCCGAACAAGGAGTCCGTGGCCAGCTGGTGGAAGCAGGTTGATGAATGGCGCGGTGATCGCGGCCTGTTCCCTTATGAAAAGGGCGACGGCAGCCTGATCAAGCCGCAGACCGTGATCGAGACCCTGTGCGAAGTGACCAAGGGCGACGCCTTTATCACTTCCGACGTAGGTCAGCACCAGATGTTCGCTGCGCAGTACTACAAGTTCAACAAGCCGAACCGCTGGATCAACTCCGGTGGTCTGGGCACCATGGGCTTCGGGTTCCCGGCGGCCATGGGCATCAAGTTGAGCTTCCCGGATGACGACGTTGCCTGCGTCACCGGCGAAGGCAGCATCCAGATGAACATCCAGGAACTGTCGACCTGCCTGCAATACGGTTTGCCAGTAAAAATCGTCATCCTGAACAACGGTGTTCTGGGGATGGTTCGCCAGTGGCAGGACATGAGCTACGGCAGCCGTCACTCGCACTCTTATATGGAGTCGCTGCCTGACTTCGTCAAACTGGCTGAAGCCTACGGTCACGTCGGCGTGCGCATCACTGATTCGAAAGATTTGAAGTCGAAGATGGAAGAAGCGTTCGCCATGAAAGATCGTCTGGTGGTGATCGATATTTCGGTCGATACCAGCGAGCACGTCTATCCGATGCAGATCAAGGATGGCTCGATGCGCGATATGTGGCTGAGCAAGACGGAGCGTACTTAATCATGCGGCACATTATTTCCCTGCTTCTGGAAAACGAACCTGGCGCTTTGTCTCGCGTAGTCGGCCTGTTCTCGCAGCGCAACTACAACATCGAAAGCCTGACCGTGGCGCCAACCGAAGACCCGACCCTGTCGCGTCTGACGCTGACCACCGTTGGCCACGATGAAATCATCGAGCAGATCACCAAAAACCTGAACAAGCTGATCGAAGTGGTCAAGCTGGTGGACCTGTCGGAAAGCGCGCACATCGAGCGCGAGCTGATGCTGGTCAAGGTCAAGGCCACTGGCGCCCAGCGCGCCGAGATCAAACGCACCACCGATATTTACCGTGGACAGATCGTCGACGTCAGCGCCAGCGTGTATACCGTTCAATTGACCGGTACCAGCGACAAGCTCGACAGCTTCATTCAGTCCATCGGCACCGCATCGATTCTGGAAACCGTCCGTAGCGGCGTGACCGGCATTGCCCGCGGCGATAAAGTACTCAGCATCTAAACCAAATTAGCGAATGGCCTGAACGGCCTGGATATATAGGGGAAATTCATGAAAGTTTTCTACGATAAAGACTGCGACCTGTCGATCATCCAGGGCAAGAAAGTTGCCATCATCGGTTACGGTTCCCAGGGCCACGCCCAAGCGTGCAACCTGAAAGACTCCGGTGTCGACGTTACCGTTGGTCTGCGTAAAGGTTCGGCCACTGTTGCCAAAGCCGAAGCCCACGGCCTGAAAGTGACCGACGTGGCTGCCGCTGTTGCCGGTGCCGACCTGGTCATGATCCTGACCCCGGACGAGTTCCAGTCCCAGCTGTACAAGAACGAAATCGAGCCGAACATCAAGAAAGGCGCCACCCTGGCCTTCTCCCACGGCTTCGCGATTCACTACAACCAGGTTGTTCCGCGCGCCGACCTCGACGTGATCATGATCGCGCCGAAAGCCCCGGGCCACACCGTACGTTCCGAGTTCGTGAAGGGCGGCGGTATCCCTGACCTGATCGCGATCTACCAGGACGCGTCGGGCAATGCCAAAAACGTAGCCCTGTCCTACGCTGCTGGCGTGGGTGGCGGTCGTACCGGCATCATCGAAACCACCTTCAAGGACGAGACCGAAACCGACCTGTTCGGCGAACAGGCCGTACTGTGCGGCGGTACCGTTGAACTGGTCAAGGCCGGTTTCGAAACCCTGGTTGAAGCTGGCTACGCGCCGGAAATGGCCTACTTCGAGTGCCTGCACGAACTGAAGCTGATCGTTGACCTCATGTACGAAGGCGGTATCGCCAACATGAACTACTCGATCTCCAACAACGCCGAGTACGGCGAGTACGTGACCGGTCCGGAAGTGATCAACGCCGAGTCCCGTCAGGCCATGCGCAATGCCCTGAAACGTATTCAGGACGGCGAATACGCCAAAATGTTCATCAGCGAAGGCGCAACCGGCTACCCTTCGATGACCGCCAAGCGTCGTAACAACGCCGCTCACGGTATCGAAATCATCGGCGAGCAACTGCGCTCCATGATGCCGTGGATCGGTGCCAACAAGATCGTCGACAAAGCCAAAAACTAAGTCGTCGTCCCTTGTATGAAAAAACGCGGCCTCGGCCGCGTTTTTTCGTTTGAACGGCGGTTCTGGTATAAAGCTGCAGCGTTTGTGGCCGAACCGTCGTCCCAGACACCTGTCGAAACTTTCCAAACACGTTGCAAGGTAATGTCCATGAGCGAACGTCCCGAAGAGCCGAACCAGGCTTCTGACGCCGAAAGCCTGCTGCCCATCGATGAACATGTCGAGGAAGGGCACGACGCAGAAGGTCGTAAAGTCCGGCATCGTGGTATCTATCTGCTGCCGAATCTGTTCACCACTGCGAATCTGTTTGCAGGGTTTTATTCCATCATCAACTCGATGAGTGCCCAGGCTGCCTTGAGCGCCGGCGATGCTGCGAACGCGAGCAAGTATTTCGCCTTCGCCGCGATCGCGATCTTCGTCGCCATGGTGCTCGATGGTCTTGATGGCCGTGTGGCGCGTATGACCAATACGCAAAGTGCATTCGGCGCCGAGTATGACTCGCTCTCCGACATGGTCGCCTTTGGTGTGGCACCGGCGCTGCTGGCTTTCGGCTGGGCACTGGGGGATATGGGCAAGGTCGGCTGGATGGTCGCCTTCATCTATGTGGCCGGTGCCGCGTTGCGTCTGGCGCGCTTTAACACTCAGGTCGGTACGGCCGACAAGCGCTACTTCATCGGTCTGGCCAGCCCGGCGGCTGCCGGCGTAGTGGCGGGGATTGTCTGGGCGTTCAGCGACTACGGAATCCAGGGTTCGAAGATGTCGTTCCTGGTGGCCTTGATGGTTGCCGCTGCCGGCATGCTGATGGTCAGCAACATCAAGTACAACAGCTTCAAGGAGCTGGATCTGAAGGGGCGGGTACCGTTCGTGGCGATTCTTGCTGTGGTGCTGGTGTTCGCCGTTGTGTTCAGCGATCCACCGCGCATTCTGCTGCTGGTGTTCCTCGCTTACGCGGCGTCTGGTCCGGTGCAATACCTGTTGCGTCTTCGTCGCCACAAAAACGCCGAGTGATGTAATTTCCCGCATACTCCGCAGTCTATGGGTGCATCTGTCCTCCAAAGCTGCGGAGTTGCCATGTTGATCAAAATCCCCAAAGCGTCCGACTGCCATGAGTCGGATGTCACGCCTGAATCCATTTATCTCTCTCGTCGACAGTTGCTCGGAGCCACCGCGGCCGGCATTGCCGTGAGCAGCTTGCCGAGTTGGGCTGTCGCAGATGAAGCGGCGCGTTATGCCGATGTTGAACCGGGTAAGGCGCCAGCCTGGTTTGCCGACAAGCTTTCTTCTACCAAGTGGGGCGCCGTTAGCGTCAAGGATGAGGCGATCACGCCTTATAAAGACGCGACCCACTACAACAACTTCTATGAGTTCGGTACTGACAAAGGGGATCCGGCAGCCAATGCCGGTTCGCTGAAAACCGAACCGTGGAGCGTGGTGGTGGATGGCGAGGTGGGTAAGCCTGGTCGCTACGCGCTGGAAGATTTCATGAAACCCTATCAGTTGGAGGAGCGCATCTATCGCCTTCGCTGTGTTGAAGCGTGGTCGATGGTGATTCCGTGGATCGGCTTTCCGATCTCTGCGTTGCTCAAGCAGGTCGAGCCGACTTCGAAGGCCAAGTACATTCGCTTTGAAACCTTGCAGGATCCCAAGAGCATGCCCGGGCAGCGCTCTGGTTTTGCACTGATCGACTGGCCATATGTAGAAGGCTTGCGCCTGGATGAGGCGATGAATCCTTTGGCGATTCTCGCAGTTGGTATGTATGGCCGTGAACTGCCGAATCAGAACGGCGCGCCACTGCGCCTGGTGGTGCCATGGAAGTATGGGTTCAAAAGCGTCAAATCCATTGTGCGTATCAGTCTGGTCAGCGAGCAGCCAAAGACAACCTGGCAGAGCATCGCGACGGATGAGTACGGCTTCTATGCCAACGTCAACCCGACGGTGGATCACCCACGCTGGACTCAGGCGCGGGAGCGTCGGCTGCCGAATAGTCTGTTTAAACCCAATGTGCGTGATACGCAGATGTTCAACGGCTACGCCGATGAAGTCGCTTCTTTATATACCGGGCTCGATCTGCGGAAGAACTACTGATGCGATATCCGTACTGGCGTGCAGGTGTTTTCATCGCTGCGGCGATCTGGCCATTGCTTTGGTTCTATCAGGCGTTCGCCGATTTTCTGGGGCCGGATCCTGGCAAGGTGCTGGTTGATCGCTTGGGGCTGGGGACGTTGGTGCTGCTGTTGATCACGTTGAGTATGACTCCGTTGCAGAGGCTGACCGGTTGGGCGGGGTGGATTGCCGTTCGCCGGCAGTTGGGATTGTGGTGTTTTGCCTATGTGGTTTTGCATTTGTGCAGCTATATGGCGTTCATTCTGGGGTTTGATTGGTCTCAGCTGGGCGTGGAGCTGCGTAAACGGCCGTACATTATTGTCGGCACCCTGGGTTTTCTCGGATTGTTGGCCTTGGCGGTCACTTCCAATCGCTACAGTCAACGTCGTTTAGGTGTGCGCTGGAAGAAACTGCATCGCTTGGTGTACGTGATTCTGGGGCTGGGATTGCTGCATATGCTGTGGATCGTGCGGGCCGATCTCAAGGAGTGGGCGATCTATGCCTTTATAGGTGCGCTGCTCTTATTGCTGCGCGTACCTGCGGTTGCGCGTCGAATCCCGCGTTTAATCGCTAAAAAGCAGGTTTTGCAATAAAACCGAAATTAACGGTTGACGGCAGATTCTAGAGGTCTATAATTCGCCCCACTTCCGGCGCAGTCGAAACGGAAAACTCCTTGAGATTCAACGAGTTACGCAGTTTTCGACAGCGGCTTGCTTCAGTTCATCGGAGCCTGGAGGGAGTTGAAAGAGCGGTGATGGTTGGCTCTTTTGACGGTTCGATCTTCTCGGTCGAAAGCGGAGAAAAAGAGGTGTTGACAGCAGCGTGTGACGCTGTAGAATTCGCCTCCCGCTAACGAGAGATCGGAAGCGCAAGTGGTTGAAGTTGTTGAAGAAGTCTTCGAAAACTTCTGAAAATAATCTCTTGACAGCAAATGAGGCTGCTGTAGAATGCGCGCCTCGGTTGAGAC
>NZ_JBTJEN010000015.1:0-157053 GCF_054456575.1 Pseudomonas sp. Eth.TT006
CCCCGCCACGCCACGACCTTGGTCGACACTGACTAACCGCCGCACTCATGCGAGACTGTCCGCCCGGGCAGGACTGCCGGGGAGTCATTTGTCGGGAGTGTTGCATGTCGTTGTCCACCGGGCTGATCGCCGCCGTCGCCCTGGCCTATATGGCCATCATGTTCGCCATTGCCTTCTACGGCGATCGTCGCAGCACGCCGTTGCCGCCACGGATGCGCGCGTGGGTGTACAGCCTGTCGCTGGCGGTTTATTGCACCAGCTGGACATTCTTCGGCGCGGTCGGCCAGGCCGCCGAACAGCTGTGGTCCTTCCTGCCGATCTACCTCGGGCCGATCCTGTTGCTGCTGGGCGCGCCGTGGGTCCTGCAGAAAATGGTGATGATCAGCAAGCAGGAAAACATCACCTCGATTGCCGACTTCATCGCCGCGCGCTACGGCAAATCGCAGTCGCTGGCGGTGGTGGTGGCGCTGATCTGTCTGGTCGGCGTGCTGCCTTATATCGCCCTGCAACTCAAAGGCATCGTCCTCGGCGTGAACCTGTTGATCGGTGCCGGCGCTGATGCCATGGGCACCCGCGCCCAGGACACCGCGCTGATCGTGTCGCTGGTGCTGGCGCTGTTCACCATCGTCTTCGGCACGCGCAACCTCGACGCCACCGAGCACCACCGGGGCATGGTGCTGGCGATCGCGTTCGAATCGCTGGTCAAGCTGTTCGCCTTTCTCGCGGTCGGCGCCTTCGTCACCTTTGGCCTCTACGACGGTTTCGACGACCTGTTCAATCAGGCCATGCTCGCGCCGCGCCTGGAGGAATACTGGAAAGAAACCATCAACTGGCCGTCGATGGTGGTGCAGACCGGGGTGGCGATGATGGCGATCATCTGTCTGCCACGGCAGTTCCACGTCACGGTGGTGGAGAACATCGACCCGCAGGACCTGCGCCTGGCCAAGTGGGTATTCCCGGCGTATCTGGCGCTGGCCGCGTTGTTCGTGGTGCCAATCGCCCTCGCCGGGCAGATGCTGCTGCCGAGTCATGTGCTACCCGACTCATTCGTGATCAGCCTGCCATTGGCCCAAGCCCATCCGGCCTTGGCGCTGCTGGCGTTTATCGGCGGCGCCTCGGCCGCCACCGGGATGGTGATCGTCGCCAGCGTGGCGCTGTCGACCATGGTCTCCAACGACATGCTGTTGCCGTGGCTGCTGCGGCGCAACAATGCCGAGCGCCCGTTCGAGGTGTTCCGCCAGTGGATGCTCTCGGTGCGCCGCGTGAGCATCGTGCTGATTCTGCTGCTGGCCTACGTCAGTTACCGCCTGCTCGGCTCCACCGCGAGCCTGGCGACCATCGGCCAGATCGCCTTCGCCGCCGTGACCCAACTGGCCCCGGCGATGCTCGGCGCGCTGTACTGGAAACAGGCCAACCGTCGTGGGGTGTTCGCCGGTCTGGCCGCCGGCACGTTTCTCTGGTTCTACACGCTGGTCCTGCCGATTGCCGCCCACAGCCTCGGCTGGTCACTGAACACGTTCCCCGGGCTGGCGTGGCTGCACAGCAACCCGCTGAACCTGCCGATCACCCCGCTGACCCAGGGCGTGGTGCTGTCGCTGGCGGGCAACTTCACGCTATTCGCCTGGGTCTCGGTGCTGTCGCGCACGCGGGTTTCGGAACACTGGCAGGCTGGGCGCTTTATCGGTCAGGAGATCAGCGCGCGCCCGAATGCGCGCTCGCTGCTCGCGGTGCAGATCGACGATCTGTTGCAACTGGCCGCACGGTTTGTCGGCGAAGAACGGGCGCGCCAGAGCTTCATCCGTTTCGCCTACCGCCAGGGCAAAGCCTTCAATCCGAACCAGAACGCCGACGGCGAATGGATCGCCCACACCGAACGTTTGCTCGCCGGTGTACTGGGCGCCTCTTCGACGCGGGCGGTGGTGAAAGCGGCGATCGAAGGTCGGGAAATGCAGCTGGAAGACGTCGTGCGTATCGCTGACGAAGCTTCGGAAGTCCTGCAGTTCAACCGCGCCCTGCTTCAAGGCGCAATCGAAAACATCACCCAGGGCATCAGCGTGGTCGACCAGTCGCTGAAACTGGTGGCGTGGAACCGCCGCTATCTGGAGCTGTTCAACTACCCGGACGGTTTGATCAGCGTCGGCCGGCCGATTGCCGACATCATTCGCTACAACGCTGAACGCGGCTTGTGCGGCCCCGGTGAGGCGGAAGTCCACGTCGCCCGACGCCTGCACTGGATGCGTCAGGGCCGTGCGCACACCTCGGAACGTTTATTCCCCAATGGCCGGGTGATTGAGCTGATCGGCAACCCGATGCCCGGCGGCGGTTTCGTCATGAGTTTCACCGACATCACCGCGTTCCGCGAAGCCGAGCAGGCGCTGACCGAGGCCAACGAGGGCCTGGAGCAACGGGTCAGCGAGCGCACCCAGGAACTGTCGCAACTCAACCTCGCGCTGACCGAAGCCAAGGGCCATGCCGAGGCGGCTAACCAGTCGAAAACCCGCTTTCTCGCGGCGGTCAGCCATGACCTGATGCAACCGCTGAACGCCGCGCGCCTGTTCTCCGCCGCCCTCTCCCACCAGAACGAAGGCTTGAGCAGCGAGGCGCAGCAACTGGTGCAGCACCTCGACAGCTCGCTGCGATCGGCGGAAGACCTGATCAGCGACCTGCTGGATATTTCCCGTCTGGAAAACGGCAAGATCAACCCCGATCGCAAGCCGTTCGCAGTCAATGAGCTGTTCGACACCCTCGGCGCCGAATTCAAGGCACTGGCGCAGGAACAAGGTCTGAGTTTCCGGGTGCGTGGCAGCAAGGTGCGCATCGACAGCGACAGCAAATTGCTGCGGCGGATTCTGCAGAACTTCCTCACCAACGCTTTCCGTTATGCCAAGGGCCCGGTGCTGCTGGGCGTACGTCGGCGCGGCGGCGAACTGTGCCTGGAGGTGTGGGATCGCGGGCCGGGGATTCCGGAAGACAAGCAACAGGTGATTTTCGAGGAATTCAAACGCCTCGACAGCCATCAGACCCGCGCCGAAAAAGGCCTCGGCCTCGGTCTGGCGATTGCCGATGGTTTGTGCCGGGTCTTGGGTCATAAGTTGAGCGTGCGCTCATGGCCGGGACGCGGCAGCGTGTTCAGCGTCAGTGTGCCGCTGGCCCTGACACAAGCGGCGCCGACCAACGCTGCCATTGAACCGAATGGCAAGTTACTCAGCGGCGCGCAAGTGCTGTGCATCGACAATGAAGACAGCATTCTGATTGGCATGAACAGCCTGCTGAGCCGCTGGGGTTGTCAGGTGTGGACGGCGCGCAATCGCGAGGAATGCGCGGCGCTGCTGAGCGACGGCGTGCGGCCGCAACTGGCCTTGGTCGACTATCACCTGGATCACGGCGATACCGGCACCGAGCTGATGGCATGGCTGCGCACCACGCTGGGAGAGCCGGTGCCGGGGGTGGTGATCAGTGCCGACGGGCGCCCGGAAACCGTGGCGCAGGTGCATGCCGCCGGGCTGGATTATCTGGCAAAACCGGTGAAACCGGCGGCGTTGCGGGCGTTGTTGAGTCGGTATGTGCCGCTGTAGCTGGTGACTTCAGTGACGCCTTCGCGAGCAAGCCCGCTCCCACAGTTTGAAATGCATTCCAATGTGGGAGCGGGCTTGCTCGCGAAGCTTTTGCAGTTATTCCGGTAATTCGACAAGACCATCGACATCAGTCATCGCCCGCTCCAGCAAATCCGCCGGCAGACTCTTACTCGCCCGCGCCCCTAGCAGCTTGAGCTGCTCGCTGCGGCTGACCAGATTGCCGCGTCCTTCCGTGAGCTTGTTGCGCGCCGAGCTGTAGGCTTTGTCCAGCTGTTGCAGGCGATTGCCGACCTCGTCCAGATCCTGAATGAACAGCACAAACTTGTCGTACAGCCAGCCGGCGCGCTCGGCGATTTCCCGGGCGTTCTGGCTTTGCCGCTCCTGCTTCCACAGGCTGTCGATCACGCGCAAGGTCGCCAGCAACGTGGTCGGGCTGACGATCACGATATTGCGGTCGAACGCTTCCTGGAACAGCGTCGGCTCGGCCTGCAGTGCGGCGGAAAAAGCCGCTTCGATCGGCACGAAGAGCAAGACGAAATCGAGGCTGTGCAGGCCTTCCAGACGCTTGTAATCCTTGCCGGCAAGACCTTTGACGTGACTGCGCAACGACAGCACGTGCTGCTTGATGGCGATCTGGCCGATGGTGTCATCTTCGGCGGCGACGTACTGCTGATACGCAGTCAGGCTGACTTTGGAATCGACCACCACCTGCTTGTCGCCCGGCAGATAGATGATCACATCGGGCTGAAAGCGCTCGCCATCCGGGCCTTTGAGATTGACTTGGGTCTGGTACTCGCGGCCCTTCTCCAGACCAGCGTGTTCCAGCACTCGCTCAAGGATCAGTTCGCCCCAGTTGCCTTGGGTTTTCTGGCCTTTGAGGGCGCGGGTCAGGTTGGTCGCTTCGTCGCTCAGGCGCAGGTTCAACTGCTGCAGACGCTCCAGTTCCTTGGCCAGCGAGAAACGCTCGCGGGCTTCGGCCTGATAGCTTTCTTCCACGCGTTTTTCGAAGGACTGGATGCGCTCTTTCAACGGATCGAGCATTTGCCCGAGGCGTTGCTGGCTGGTTTCGGCGAAACGCTGCTCGCGCTCGTCGAAGATCTTCCCGGCCAGTTCGGCGAACTGCGCCCGCAGCTCATCGCGCGAGCCTTGCAGGTCGTTGAGGCGTTGTTGATGGCTTTCCTGTTGTTCGCGCAACTCGGCGTTCAGCGAAGCGGCCTGGGCGTCCAGGCGGCGCAGTTCGGCTTCCTTGTTGGCGCGCTCGATGTTCCAGGCGTGGGACGCGTCACGGGCATCATCGCGCTCGATCTGCAGCAGCTCGACTTCCCGGCGCAAGGCGGCCAGTTCAGCCTGTTTGGCGGCGTTGGCCTGGACCAGATCAAGCGCCTCGTCACGGCTGGCTTCGAGCTGGGCGTTGAGCCCGTCCTGCGCCAGTTGCGCCATGGCCAGTCGCTCTTCGAACAAGGCGACCTCGGCCTGTGCGTTGCTCGCCCGGCGCTGCAGTTGCCAGGCCAGCGCCAGCAGCGGCAGACCCGCGCCCGCCAGACCGAGCAACACGCTGGTCAAGTCCATAGCCATAGCCACTCCTGCCGATTCAATAAAGCCTGAAGGTTAACCAAGGCGCCGGACGTTGGACAGCTTAGTCTTCGAGCAGACCGAGTTCCTGTTGCGCACGCCGATCACCGGCCCGCGCCGCCATCCGCAGCAGATCCTGACCGATACGCCGGTCCCGGGCATTGCCGCATTCACGGCACATCAGCTGACCCAGACGACTCTGCGCCGCGACCACGCCTTCGCGCGCCGGTTGCTTGAGCAGGCGTCCCGCCAGGTGTTTGGCATTTTGACTGTCACCCAGACGCGGACTGTCGAGCAGCCATTCGGCCACACGCACGGAAAATCGCTTGGGGGAAGTAACACGCGGGTGTTCGGAGGTAACAGAGGATGATACTGAGCGAAACTTCATAAAACACTGTGGGACAGATCGGAAGGCGCGCCACTCTACTCTTTTTTTCGCACAGGTAAAGTCGAAAAAAACCCGGCACGCCCGTCCTAGAGCAAGCGCTAGGGACAATCCACAGAAGCTGTGGATAACTCAGTGGACAACCGTCCTCCAACCTCCGCAAAGCCTTGTAGAATGGGGCTCCCAGTCAAACTGACGATTTTTTCACCAACAAAAAAAACCGATGTTTTTCATTGACTTAAACTTTTGATACAGGCAGCCCTGCGAGTCAGGATCGATATGACAGGCTGGTGACAGCTTGCGCAACTAATGTGCACAAGTACCTGTTACCCGGTTATATCGATGCGCTTTTTCGGGTCGTTTCCGTCCTCGGGCTGGGGATAAGCGGGCTGGCGAGAGCGCTGGCTGCACGTTTTTGTGGCGATGGACGGTGCCTTCCCAAGCACACTCCCCTGTAGGAGTGAGCCTGCTCGCGATGAGGCCGGCATTGCCAGCCGACGAATCTGCTTCCCCCAAAATCTTTTTCACCCCAACATTTGCATTGCCCCGGACGATCCATTACTATCCGCGGCGTTAGTACCAAGCTGAAAGTCAATTCCGGTCGAACACATCCCCACGGTCTACCTTCTTCCAAGAAGCCCTTCACCGAAAACAGCGGGAACGACCCCTCGATGGTTTCCAGGTAAATCTTGCGTCAGCACTGCCTTTGAATGAATGCAAAGGGTGTTGCGAAGAGCACTTACTCTGACCGAACCAACCTGCAAATTGATCAGGATCTTCACCCCGGGCCCAGAACCTTTGCCCTCGATGTGTCGCCTGTCCTCCTAAGTACCTACCTGCCAGCCCAAGCGCGCCAACTTATTAGCGCTTCAAACTGGCTGCTTTGTTCCAGTCGGGTTCTTCGTACGGCCAATGGTGGTCGACGTCACTGGAACGTTTTAACGCTGCACGGTTCTTATCCGTGTCATTTGTAGGAACACCTAATAACTATGTCGACTCAAATCCATACTCAGGATGCCATTCGCACCCTAACCAACGCTTTTGCTCCAATGAACTGCCTGATCATGGCTGCTCGCAAAGGCTGCTTCAGCTTCACCGTGGTCAATGAACACGGGATCGCGCGCCACAGCGAGCGTCTGTACCCTGATCAATACTCCAGCGCCGAACCGCTGCAGGCCGTGATCGACCGTACTCGTCAGGCGCTGGTCGCCTGAAAGCCGAACAGGCTGCAAAAGCAAAAAGCCCCGCACAAAAATGCGGGGCTTTTTATTGCCCGATGTTTCGCTTTTAGCCCGGTGCGCTTAAGCACCAGCGGATATAACGCATTTAAGGCTTCGCCGGAAATAATTTAAAAACAGGCCTTTACGTCGTGAATATGACACTACACTTCAACTCAAGCGGCTTGATCCGCTTGCGGCGAGCCTGAACCGATCCACCGCTGCCAAGGCCCCCAGGTGTCGCCGCCCATTACAAGAATCGAGGGCATTATGGGTATCGCTGCCAGCGAACTGTGTCGCTACGTGATTCGTCCCACATTGATTTATCTGGGACGTCACTGCGCAACCGCCGAATCCCTGCTGCTGGGTATCGCTGCCAGCCAGTCCGCCCTCGGCTCCGCCCTGCATGACCGCCGTGGCCACGGCCTTTACCGCATTGCCGAGCACCGCCACCAAGCCCTTTGGGACCACTATCTGGCACTGGACCCGGAGCGCGCCAGCCTGGTTCGCGGCCTCGCCAGTCAGCATGCGTTTCTTAGCGGTCCGCACCTCGAACTGACCGTCAATCTGCGTTACGCCACCGCCATTGCCTGGCTGCTGGTCGAAGAACAGAACCCCACCCTCCCCGACCCCAATGATCTGTTGGGTATGGCGCGAATCTGGCGGCAGACCTTCCAGCCGCAAGGACGTTTGCGCGACTTCACTTACGCCTGGCAAACCTGTGTTTCACCGGTGAATCAGGTCGCGTGTTGACCGGGGAGTTTTACAAGATCGCGCAACAGGTCGCGAATCTGGTCGGATTGTCCTACAAAACCGCTCTAACTCAGGCTATACGGACTATAGCGCTGGGACGAAAATGTTGGTAATTTTCGCCCCGGTGATCACCAGGAGTTCTAATAATGAAAAAAGTAATGCTCAAAACCACCCTTAGCCTCGCCGTTGCCATGGCATCCACCCAGATCTTCGCAGCGGGCTTTGCCATCAACGAACACAGCATCAGCGGGATGGGCACGGGTTACGCTGGGCGATCCTCTTCTGCCGACGATGCAAGCACTGTTTATGGCAACCCTGCCGGCATGTCGCGCATCACGCGCGAACAAGTGACTGGCGGTGTTGCATTCCTCGATGCCCACACCGATATCAGCGACGCCAGCTCCAGCCCTAACGGCGGCAGCAACAAAGGCGACATGGTGCCCTTCACCTCCGTACCTATGGGCTTCTACGTCAAGCCGATCGATGAGCATTGGGCATTCGGCCTCGGCGTCTACGTGCCGTTCGGCCTGATCACGGATTACGAAAAAGGCTTCGCCGGCCGTTACTTCGGCAGCAAGTCCGAAGTGCAGGTCATCACCTTCCAGCCAACCGTCAGCTACAAGTTCAACGACGTGGTGTCGGTCGGTTTCGGCCCGACCATCAACCGTATCGACGGTACCCTGGAATCCAACCTGTCGATCACCCAGGCCGCGCCGGACGGCAAGGTCAAGATCAAGGGTGACGACACCGCGCTGGGCTACAACATCGGTGTGCTGGTGCAGGCCACCGACACCACTCGCCTGGGTCTGACCTACCACTCGAAAGTCGACTACAAGCTCGAAGGCAACACCAAGGTCGACTATGCCGTACTCGGCGCCGTTGGCCTGGGCGCACAGCAGAAGTACGACGCCTCGCTGAAGATCACCACGCCGGAATCGGTGGACTTCTCGGTGACTCAGGCGATCAATGATCGCTGGAACGTCTACGCCGGTAGCACCTGGACCCGCTGGAGCCAGTTGGAAAAGATCACCGTCAAGAACTCCGGCGTGCAGCCACTGCTGGCGGGTCAGTTCGGCGAGATCACCGAAGACCAGAACTGGCACGACTCCTGGGCTTACGCTGTGGGTACTTCGTACCAGTTGAACAAGGAATGGGTACTGCGTACCGGTCTGACCTTTGACCAGTCGCCGACCAACAACGTCGATCGTTCGCCGCGTATCCCGACTGGCGACCGTACGATCTTCAGCATCGGTGCCGGCTGGAGCCCGACCGACGACCTGACCATCGACGTGGCTTACTCGTACCTCAAGGAAGAATCGGTCAAAATCCGCAACGAAAACGATCGTGGCCAGACCTACGATGCCAAGTATGAAAACTCGGCAAACGGTTTCGGTGTCGGCGCGACCTATCGCTTCTGATGCTGCACGGCGAGGCTGATCCCTCGCCCACAAAAAAGCCCCGCTCTCTTTGCAGAAAGCGGGGCTTTTTTGTATCCCCTGTAGGAGCTGCGGAACGCTGCGATCTTTTGATCGTGATCTTTAAGATCAAAAGATCGCAGCGTGCCGCAGCTCCTACAGGGGTCGGCGGCGCGCACATTCATGGTTGCAGGGGTTTTGAGGCGATCGCCTTCTCGACCGCGGCAATAAACTCCGGATCATCCGGCTTGGTCAGGCTGGAGAAATTGGCGATCACCTTGCCCTGGCGGTCGATCACGTATTTGTAGAAATTCCACTTCGGCGCGCTGCTCTGCTGCGCCAGCACCTTGAACAGGGGGGTCGCGTCATCGCCACGAACCTTCTGCGGCTCGGTCATGGCGAACGTCACGCCGTAGTTGGCGTAGCAGACCTTGGCGGTTTCGGCGCTGTCCTTGGACTCCTGCTTGAAGTCATTGGACGGCACGCCAAGCATTTCCAGGCCCTGCGCCTTGTAGTGTTGATTGAGCGCTTCGAGGCCTTCGAACTGCGGGGCGAAGCCACAGAAACTGGCGGTATTGACCACCACCAACGGTTTGCCGGCGTAGCGCTGACAGAGATCGATGGATTCCTTGGCGCGCAGCTTGGGCAACGAACCTTGCAGCGCTTCCGGACAATCAGCGGCCTGGGCCAGTCCGGTCAACGCCATCAGCAACGCGGGTACAGCACACCAGCGCATGAGCATGTCGGGCATCCTTTGAGCAGTCATCAGACCCCGACGTTACTCGCCATCAAAGCCTACAGGCAAGCGCCCATGCCCAACTGCATCAACGCCAGACCGCCCTGATGCCAGCCCCACCACGCCAGCGCCAGTAACAAGGCGCCGACTGCAGCGAAGGCGAATCGCGGCCAGGAGCGCATCATGCCGCACTCACGCCCGCTTGCAGGCGCGCCACCGGACGCTCGCGCACCGGCCAGTTCAGCGCAGCCGCCAGCAGACTCAGGAGAATCGCCACTTGCCAGATCAAGTCATAACTCCCGGTACGGTCATACACCACCCCGCCCAGCCAGCCGCCGAGGAACGAGCCGAGCTGATGGAACAGGAACACGATCCCGCCGAGCATGGACAGATTGCGCACGCCAAACAAGGTCGCCACCGTACCGTTGGTCAATGGCACCGTCGATAGCCACAGGAAGCCCATGGCCATGCCGAACAGATAAGCCGACGTGGTGGTCACCGGCAGCCACAGAAACAACACGATCACCACCGCGCGCAGCAGGTACAGCGCGGTCAGCAGACGCGGCTTGGACATGCGCCCGCCGAGCCAGCCGGCGGTGTAGGTGCCGAAGATATTGAACAATCCGATCAGCGCCAGCACCGTGGTGCCGACCGTGGCCGGCAGATGTTGATCGACCAGATACGCCGGCAGGTGCACGCCGATGAACACCACCTGAAAACCGCAGACGAAAAAACCGAACGCGAGCAGCCAGAATCCGGAATGCGAACAGGCTTCACGCAGGGCTTCGGACAGGGTTTGTTCATGCCCCAGCACCGGCAGCGGTTTGTCCTTGAGCATGCTCACCAACGGCACAATCAATGCCACCAGCAGGCCGAGCACCAGCAGCGCCGCCGACCAGCCGAGCCAGCCGATCAGGCCCAACGTGCCCGGCAGCATGGCGAACTGGCCGAACGAACCGGCGGCGCTGGCAATGCCCATGCCCATGCTGCGTTTTTCCGGCGGCACCGCGCGACCTACGACCCCGAGGATCACCGAGAACGAAGTGCCGGACAGACCGATACCAATCAACAGACCCGCGCTCAACGACAGGGTCAGCGCCGAATCCGACAGGCCCATGAACACCAGGCCCAGGGCGTAGAGCACACCGCCGACCAGCACCACTTTCGCCGCACCGAAACGGTCAGCCAGCGCTCCGGTGAATGGTTGCGCCAGGCCCCAGATCAGGTTCTGCAGGGCGATGGCGAAAGCGAACACCTCGCGGCCCCAGCCGAATTGCGCGCTCATCGGCGACAAGAACAGGCCGAAGCCGTGCCGCACGCCCAATGACAACGCCAGAATCAGCGCACTTCCCAGCAACACCCAACCGCACGTACGCCACATCGATGTCATTGTTATTCTCCGTTCGCGGGTATATACCCGCTTAGATCCGGAAAAACCGGCGCTCAGGCCAGTTCGTCCAACAGTCGCAGCAAGGTTTCACGCTTCTCGGCACCCAGACGATCAATCAATCGCTGTTGCGCCGCTTCCCAGGCCGGCAACGCCGCCGCCAGACGCTGTGCACCGGTCTCGGTGAGCCTGACGATGCGATTGCGCATGTCCTCGCCCTCGGCCAGCGCCACCAGGCCCTCGCCTTCCAGCACCCGCAGATTGCGCCCCAGCGTGCTGCGATCCAGGCCCATGGCTTCGGCCAGCTCGGAAATGCTTGGTTGATCCAGTCGCTGCAGATTGCACAGCAGAGAATACTGGGCAACGTTGATTCCGAAGCCGTCGAGAGCGCCGTCGTAATGCCTGCTGACGCCACGAGCGGCGCGACGCAGGTTGGTGCACAAACACTGAGAAGGAAGCATGATGCGTGTATATACCCGCGACTGTGTTAAATCAAGTTACACATGAATTTAGCCAAAACATTTGCGGTGCCGGTTCGGCCCTCTTCGCGAGCAAGCCCGCTCCCACAGTTTTAGCAAGTGTTCACCAAATTTGGGAGCACCCTCAATACCTGTGGGAGCTGGCTTGCCAGCGAAGAGGCCGGAACAGGCAACGGATACCTGTCAGACCAGCACCACCCCAACCAACACCACCATCTCCAGCAATTCCAGCAACGCCCCCGCCGTATCACCCGTGGTCCCGCCCAACCGCCGCATCATCACCTGCCGCAGCCAGACGAAACCAACGAGCGCGACCAGCAACGCAACTAACGCCTTCATCCCGGCGACCAGCAAACAAACCAGCGCACTGCCCCCAAGCACCCACCATCCGACCCGGCGCGGCAGATGATCAGCCAACGCCTGCCCCAACCCGCCGGCCCGCACATACGGCGTCGTCAAAAACAACCCGAGCAACGAGGCGCGCCCGAGCAGCGGCACGATGATCAATACCGCCCCATGTCCCTGCTCGATCAGCGCCAGCAACGCGGTGAACTTGAGCAGCAACACCAGCACCAGCGTCACCACCGCAATCGGTCCACTGCGCGGGTCCTTCATGATGGTCAGGGTGCGCTCGCGGTCACCGAAGCCGCCGAGCCAGGCGTCGGCGCTGTCGGCCAGTCCGTCGAGGTGCAGCGCGCCGCTGAGCAGCACCCACACCGTCAGCAACAGCGCCGCATGCAGCAGCAACGGCGCGCCGGCCAATGCCAGGTTCAGCGCCCAGAGGAGCAGCCCGAACAGCAACCCCACCAGCGGATAAAACAGCAACGAACGCCCGAGCTGTTCCGGCTCGGGCATCCCCGGCAGGCGAATCGGCAAGCTGCTGAGAAATTGCAGGGCGATCCACAGTGGCAGCATCTCAGTGACCTTCCTTGAGCGAACCATCGGCGTCAACGGTCAGGGCAAACAGTGCAGCATGCGCGACTTCGACGTTGAGCAATTGCTCACGCGGCAAGCCACGCGCCTGCGCCAGCAACAGACGCATCACCCCGCCGTGACTGATCAGCAACACGCGCTCGCCAGCGTAAGCCTGATGCAACCGCGCCACCGCGCCCAGCACCCGCGACGCAAACTCGCTGACCGGCTCACCCTGCGGCGGCGTGAAGGCGTAGGGATCAGCCCAGAACCGCCCCAACGCCTCGGCGTCGGTCGCCATCAACGCCGCAGCGCTCTGCCCTTCCCAAGCCCCGAAATGCAGCTCCTGCAGAGCCTTGTCCAGATGCACCGGGAGATTCAGTTGCTCGCCCAGCTCTGCAGCAAACCGCGCGCAACGCTGCAGCGGCGAGCTGACCAGGCGATCCCACGGCCCGCCTCCAACCACCGCCGCACGCATCTGCGCCCAACCCTTTTCAGTCAGCGCATCATCGAGACTGCCGCGCAAACCGCCGCCCAGTTCCGTCTCACCGTGGCGCAGCAGGTCCAGACGCAAAGTCATGCCGGACGATCCGCCACCGCCGCTTCGGCGAACGTCGCCATCTGCCCGTGCAGGTCGCAGGCCAGGCGCAACAGCGGCACGGCCAACGCCGCCCCGCTGCCCTCACCCAGACGCAGACCAAGTTCCAGCAATGGTTCGGCGCTGAGCGCTTCGAGCACATGGCGATGACCCGGCTCGGCACCCCGATGGCCGAACAGCAGCCAGTCGCGGCAAGCCGGGTTCAGCCGCACCGCAACCAGTGCGGCGACTGTACAAATAAAACCGTCAACCAGCACCGCCACGCCTTCCTGAGCACAGGCCAGATACGCGCCGACCAGCGCAGCAATTTCAAAACCGCCGAGGTTGAACAGGGTTTGCAACGCGTCGCCACGCTGCGCCGCGTGCAGCGCCAGCGCGCGTTCGATCACTTGCGCTTTATGGCTGATGCCCTCGGCATTCAACCCGGTACCGGGACCGGTCAGATGCGCCACCGGGCAGTCGAGCAAGGCGCAGGCCAGTGCACTGGCGGCGGTGGTATTGCCGATGCCCATCTCGCCACCGATAAACAACTGTGCACCCGCCGCTTTGGCGCGCAGCACGCTGTCGCGACCGGCCTGCAAGGCGAGCGCGCCCTGCGCTGGAGTCATCGCCGCGCCTTTGGCGAAATTCGCCGTGCCCGGGCCGACATTCAGGTGCAGCACGCCCGGCAGATTCAACGAAGGCGTCACGGTGCCCAGATCGACCACTTCCAGTTGCGCATCGAGCTGCCGTGCCAGCACGCTGATCGCCGCGCCACCGCTGACGAAGTTGAGCAGCATCTGCCCGGTGACTTCCTGCGGGAACGCCGAAACGCCTTCCGCGACCACGCCGTGATCGCCAGCAAAAATCGTGATCCACACCTGCTGCAGCGTCGGTTTGATCTGCCCCTGCAATCCGGCCAGTTGCACCGCCACGCTTTCGAGGCGACCGAGGGAGCCGGCCGGCTTGGTCAGTTGCTGCTGGCGCGCCGCCGCTTGTTCAACGATCTCGGTATTCACCGATTGGCACGGGTTCAACCACCACGCTTGGGTCATAACGCAGGTCCTTTCAGGGTCAGGGGCAGGCCGGCGACGGTCAGGACGACACGCTGACAGCGCTCAGCCAGAGCTTGATGCAGCCAACCGGCTTCATCGACGTAGCGGCGAGTCAATTCGCCCAGCGGCACGACACCCATTCCGGTCTCGTTGCTGACAAAAATGATCTGCCCCGGCAATGACGCCAGGCAGTCGAGCAGGGCTTCGCGCTCAGCGGCGAGACGCTCGGCGTCATCGAGCATCAGCAGATTGGTCAGCCACAGGGTCAGGCAATCCACCAGCAGGCAACGCTCGGCGCTGGCGTTTTCCGCCAGGACGCGGGCCAGTTCCAGTGGCTCTTCGATCAGCGCCCATTCGGCCGGACGCCGGGCGCGGTGATGGGCGACGCGCTCATTCATTTCGCCGTCCAGCGGCTGGCTGGTGGCGATGTAGGTGACCGGCAGATGGCTGTCGCTGGCGAGTTTTTCCGCGAGGCGACTTTTGCCGGAGCGGGCGCCGCCGAGGATCAGTTGGAGCATGGGACATCCTGAAAGTTATGTATCGGGGCGACCGGCCTCATCGCGGGCAAGCCCGCTCCCACAGTAATCGCGGTGGTTCAAACACCTCACTTCCCTGTGGGAGCGGGCTTGCCCGCGATGAGGTCAGTACAGGCAACCTAAATCCCACAGAACTGACGCAGTAAACCGGTATCCAGATGCTTCTCCACCAAATCCGCCAACCGCTCGATATCACGCTCGCGCAAGCCGTGGTAATCGACGTCCTGCACATCGTTCAACCCGGCCCAGCGCAGCAACGTGGCGCTGGCTTGCGGCGATTCGAACAGGCCGTGCAGGTAGGTGCCGAACACCTGCCCGTCCAGACTCTGCGCGCCATCGCAACGGCCGTCATCCAGATGCACCGCGGCGTTTTCCAGCGCCGGACCAGACGTCGCCCCGGCATGAATTTCATACCCGCTGACCTCGGCCTCTTCCAGCGCCAGATGCCCGCGCACGTTGCGCAATTGCTTTTCGGCTTCGAGCGTGGTTTCCAACGCCAACAAGCCCAGACCGACACTCGAACCCGGCGCACCTTCCAGACCCAGCGGGTCATGCACCTGCTCGCCGAGCATTTGCAGACCGCCGCAGATCCCCAGCAACTTGCCGCCGTAACGCAGATGCCGGTTGATGGCCGTTTCCCAGCCGTTGGCGCGCAGATACGCCAGGTCGCTGCGCACGCTTTTCGAGCCGGGCAAAATGATCAGGTCGGCGGCTGGAATCGCTTGCCCCGGGCCGATGAATTGCAGGTCAACCTGCGGATGCAAACGCAGCGGATCGAAGTCGGTGTGGTTGCTGATGCGCGGCAGCACCGGCACCAGCACTTTCAGCACTTGCTCGGCCTTGTCGGTCTGACGCTGGTCGATGCCGTCCTCGGCCTCCAGATGCAGATCCAGCACATACGGCAGCACGCCCACCACCGGTTTGCCGGTGCGCTGCTCCAGCCAGTCGAGGCCCGGTTGCAGCAAGGCGATGTCGCCACGAAAACGGTTGATGATGAAGCCTTTGACCCGCGCCTGCTCACTCGGCGCCAGCAGTTCCAGGGTGCCGACCAGATGCGCAAACACCCCGCCGCGATTGATGTCGGCGATCAGCAGCACCGGGCAATCCACCGCTTCGGCAAAGCCCATGTTGGCGATATCGCCGGCGCGCAGATTGATCTCCGCCGGCGAGCCTGCGCCCTCGACCATCACCAGCGAATACGCCGCGCTGAGCCGCTGGTGCGACGCCAGCACCGCTTGCATGGCGATGGCTTTGTAGTCGTGATAGGCCACGGCATTCATGCTGGTGACGGCACGGCCATGGATGATCACCTGCGCGCCGGTGTCGCTGTTGGGTTTGAGCAGCACCGGGTTCATGTCGGTGTGCGGTTGCAGATGCGCGGCTTGTGCCTGCACCGCCTGCGCCCGGCCGATCTCGCCGCCGTCGGCCGTCACCGCGCTGTTGAGCGCCATGTTCTGCGGCTTGAACGGCACCACCGCCACACCCTGACGGGCGGCCCAGCGGCAGAGCGCCGTCACCAGCGTGCTTTTCCCGGCATCGGACGTGGTGCCCTGCACCATCAGGGTGGTCATTTCAATTCCTTGGCAAAGGCTTGCAGCGCCTGTTCGAGGCGCGCTTCTTCAGCGGCGTTGGCCGGCAGGCCGAAACGCAGACTGCTGTTGTAGCTGAAGAGGCGCAGGAGGATGCCGCGTCGGGCCATGAATTCGTGCAGCGCAGGCGCGTGCTCGGTGATCAGCCACTGGAACAGCGCGCAACCGCCCTGCGGTTTCAGGCCGTAACGTTCGAGCAGCCGCGCCAGGCGTTCGCTGGCCTCGTCACTGCGAATACGTTGCCGGGTCTGCGCCTCGGTGTCCTGCAGGCAGGCTTGTCCAAGCACCCGGGTCGGGCCGCTGACTGCCCATGGCCCGACCTGCTCGGCGAGCAACTTGAGCAGTTTGCGCTCGGCCAGGACAAAGCCCAGCCGTACGCCGGCCAGGCCGAAGAACTTGCCGAACGAGCGCAACACGATCAGGCCGACCAGATGGGTGTACGACGCCAGACTCAATTGCGGCGTGTTGTCCATGAACGCTTCATCGACCACCAGCCAGCCACCGCGCTGGGCCAGTCGCGCGTGCCAGTCGAGCAGGCGCGCCGGGGTCAGACTCAGGCCGGTTGGATTGTTCGGATTGACCACCACCAGCACATCGAGGCTGTCGAGAAAGAAATCGACTTCCTGCTCCAGCACTTCGCGCACGATGTAACCGCTGCGGCGCCAGGCTTCAGCGTGCTCGGCATAACACGGCGACAGCACGCCGACCTTGCCCGCCCGGCGCAGACGCGGCAGCAACTGGATCGCCATCTGCGAACCGGCCACCGGCAGCACCTGCGGCGCGCCGTAGCATTCGCAGGCTGCCTGCTCCAGGCCGTCGTCGGTTTCCGGCAAGCGTGCCCAGGCGCGCAACGGAATCTCCGGCACTGCAAACGGCCACGGCGCGAGGCCGCTGGACAGGTCGAGCCAGTCGGCCTCGGCGATGCCGTAATCGCGTGCGGCCTTGCGCAGCCGGCCACCGTGTTCAAGCATAGAATTCAGCCCCCACGCAGAGAATCAGCAGCCATAACCATACCCCGCGCTGGACCAATTGCCAGCCGCGATCAATCGAATCGGCATCCGCCGGCGCGCCCTCGCCCAATTGCGGGCGCTCGTGCAGTTCGCCGTGATAGATCGCCGGACCGCCCAGTTCAACGTTCAACGCACCGGCGCCGGCCGCCATCACCGGACCGGCGTTGGGGCTGTCCCATTTCGGCGCCTGACTGCGCCAGCATTTCCACGCCAGCCGGGTGTTGCCCAGCAGCGCGTAGGTCAGCGCCACCAGCCGTGCCGGAATGTAATTGAGTACGTCGTCGATTTTTGCCGCGCACCAGCCGAACCGTTCGAAGCGTTCATTGCGATAACCCCACATCGCATCAAGCGTGTTGCTCAAACGATAGAGCACCACCCCCGGCGCACCGGCGACGACAAACCAGAACAGTGCGGCGAACACCGCATCACTGCCGTTCTCCAGCACCGATTCGGTAGCGGCGCGCGCGACCGCAGTGCTGTCCAGTTCGCTGGTCTGGCGACTGACCAGATAACCGACGCGTTTACGCGCCTCTTCCAGATCATCACTGCGCAGGGCTTTGGCCACCGGTTCGACGTGTTCGCCAAGACTGCGCATGCCGAGCGCGCAATACAACGCAAGAATCTCGACGATCCAGCCGACGTAAGGCGCCCAGGAAAACGCGGTGGCGAGCAGCGTCAGCGGCAGCACCGCGATCACCCACGCGGTGACCCCGTGACTGCGCCAGCCGCGCCCACCCGCATTGAAACGTTGCTCGATGCGCCCGGCAAAATTGCCGAAGGCCACCAGCGGATGCCAGCGTTTCGGTTCACCCAGCAGCGCATCCAGCGCGACCGCGGCGACACTCAACAACGCCACACTCATTGCCTCACTCCCCAATAATTTTCATACAGCAACTCATGGAGCGGACGCGCCTGCGCCCACCCTTCGAGGACCAGCATCGGCGCCGGATAGAATTCCTTGACCGGGCCCAGGCACAACACCGCCAACGGCTTGGCCCCGGCCGGCAATTGCAGCAGATCGGCAAGAGCTTGCGGTTCGAACAGCGAGACCCAGCCCATGCCCAGCCCTTCGGCGCGTGATGCCAGCCACAGGTTCTGGATCGCGCAGGATAACGACGCCATGTCCATTTCCGGCAATGTGCGGCGACCGAAGATGTGCTTTTCCCGATCGTCCATCAGCGCCGCGACCAGCACTTCGGCGCAGTCGTTGATGCCTTCGACCTTGAGCTTCATGAACTCGTCACTGCGCTCGCCAAGGGCTTCGGCGGTGCGGATGCGTTCGGCTTCGACGAGGTTCTGGATCTGCCCGCGCAACTTGCGATCGCTGATACGGATGAAGCGCCACGGTTGCATCAGGCCGACGCTGGGTGCCTGGTGCGCGGCTTCGAGCAGACGGCGCAGCAGTTCAGGCTCGAGCGTGCCGCCGGTGAAGTGGCGCATGTCGCGGCGTTCGGCGATGGCTTTATAGACCGCTGCGCGCTCGGCTTCAGAATAGGCGTTGTCGGTCATGGCCCCATCGCTGGCAAGCCAGCTCCCACAGGGGAATGCATTTCTTCAGGCAAATCACCGCCCACTGTGGGAGCTGGCTTGCCAGCGATGGCGGCCTTGAGGTCTGGCGCAAACAACGCAGCAATCGCCCCCGGATTCGACGGAAAATAAAAGTGCACGTACGAAGCGGTCATCCGCCCCTCGCGATACACCGCCTCCGCGCCGCGTCCGCCATTCGGGCTCAGGCCCCGGGCAATCGGCGTCAGTTCGGTGCTGGTCAGCGAGTGGTGATAGGTGTGGCCGCGCAGTGAGCCTTCCGGCAGATCCACCACCTGCAGCGCAAGCGCCGCCAGACGTTTTTGCATCACCGCCTCGCCGCGCAGTAGCCCGACCAGTTCGGCGCGGGTGCCTTCGACATCGGTCAACGCGTCGAGCAGATAGAGCATGCCGCCACACTCGGCGAGCAGCGGTTTGCCGGCGGCGTGGTGCGCGCGAATCGCCGCGAGCATCGCGGTGTTTTGCGCCAGCGCGACATGGTGCAATTCCGGGTAGCCGCCGGGCAGATACAGACTGTCAGCCTCGGGCAATCGGGTATCGCGGATTGGCGAGAAGAAGCTCAACTCGGCGCCCATCGCTCGCAGCAGGTCGAGACTGGCGCCGTAGGTAAAGGCAAAGGCTTCATCGCGGGCTACGGCAATGCGCACGCCTTCGAGCAGCGGTTCGGCGTCGATCACCGTGGGCGCGGCAAACTCCACGGCCGGCGGCAGCGCGACCTCGCAACTGCTGGCCAACGCTTCGGCAGCGGCGTCGAGGCGCAGGTCCAGATCATTCAGTTCGCTGGCCTGCACCAGACCGAGGTGGCGGCTCGGCAGTTCGATCCCGGTCTCGCGGGACAGCGCGCCGTACCAGCGCAAGCCTTCAGTGAGGCTGCCCTCGAGCAATTGCGCGTGGCGCAATGTGCCGACGCGGTTGGCCAGCACGCCAGCGAACGGCAGGTCCGGCTGATAGCGCGCCAGTCCCAGCGCCAGGGCGCCAAAGGTCTGGGCCATGGCGGTGCCGTCGATCACCCCGAGCACCGGCACGCCAAAATGCCGCGCCAGATCGGCGCTCGACGGGGTGCCATCGAACAGGCCCATCACACCTTCGATCAGGATGAGATCGGCTTCGCCGGCGGCTTCCCATAAAAGGCGCCGACTTTCCTGCTCGCCGACCATCCACATGTCCAGTTGATACACCGGCGCACCGCTGGCGCGCTCGAGAATCATCGGATCGAGAAAGTCCGGGCCGCATTTGAACACGCGCACCTTGCGCCCCTGATTGCGATGCAGGCGCGCGAGGGCGGCGGTAACGGTGGTCTTGCCCTGACCGGAGGCCGGCGCGGCGATCAACACCGCCGGGCAGTGACGTGGTTGATTCAAAGTTCGACGCCTTTCTGCGCTTTGATCCCGGCCTGGAAGGCGTGCTTGAGCATGCCCATTTCGGTCACGGTGTCGCCCATCTCGATCATTTCCGGCTTGGCTCCGCGACCGGTGACGATCACGTGCTGCATCGGCGGACGCGCCTGCAGATCACTGAGTACCTGATCCAGATCGAGGTAGCCGTGCTTGAGCGCAATGTTCAGCTCATCCAGCACCACCAGGCCAATCGACGGATCGCGCAACAGTTCACGGGACACGGCCCACGCCGCTTCGGCGGCGGCGATGTCGCGCTGGCGGTCCTGGGTCTCCCAGGTGAAGCCCTCGCCCATCACGTGGAAGCGCACTTGCTCGGGGAAGCGGCGGAAGAACAGCTCTTCGCCGGTGCTGTTGCGGCCCTTGATGAATTGCACCACGCCGCACTGCATGCCGTGGCCCATGGCGCGGGCGAGCATGCCGAACGCCGAGCTGCTTTTGCCCTTGCCGTTGCCGGTCAGCACCAGCACCAGACCGCACTCGTCGGGCGAATTGGCGATGCGTTCGTCGATCACGGCTTTTTTGCGCTGCATGCGCGCCAGATGGCGTGCGTCGCGCTCGGGGGAATCGGTCATGGGGGAGCTCTCCGTTGAGGCTGAATAACGGCGGGCAGGCACAAGAATAGACGGCAAAAAGCCTGGCATCGCCCACCGTGATGCCGCTGGATGGATCAGGCCGGTCTCCGGGCTCATGAGCGGCGCATCGCCTGGCTGCGCGCCTTCCCGCTTCTGTCGAGGCAGTGGCTCAAGGCGCAGCTTTTACTCATTTACCGTTGCGGGGGCAGCGCCGGGATCGTGTGATCGCTCTTCGTCTGAAGACAACCCTCACCGGCTTCCCTGTTTCACTCTGTCGACACCCGTCACAGAGCACCTGAAACAAGCCGCGAAGGTTAGAGGGTTGGGGGTGGAGCGTCAATTAAAGAGGGGGCCGTCGAGCGAATAACTGCCGCCGATCAATTATCTGACGCCAATCTTGTGCCATGCTGAGACAAGTGATATCAAAGAGCCATGCTTTTGACTGAAAAAGCACTCACAACAATAAGGATGATGACGATGCAAGGCATGATCATCAGCAACCCGCGCCTGGAATTCATGCGCCCGATGCTTGAACGCTGGTTTGACTGTATCGATCGCTACAACGCGGTGCGCGGCGACAACGAGCCCCCTTACTGGCATGACGAGAAAGCCAATCTCGGATTGCTCTCCGCTGCCGCCTGGATGGCTGAGCTGGTCACGCTGAGCGACACGGCCACGCGCAAGCAGAACGAGGACGGCGAACGCAATGCCCGCGCCGATCTGTTTATCGCCGGAGCCGAAGACCGCGCCTACCTGCAGGCGACCCAGCGCTGGCCGCGAGTCAACAACCTGAATCTGACCCAGGCACTGCAGGACATCACCAGCGAGGCGAAACGCATCAGTTTCGCCAGCGACATCAGGCTCGGCTGCCTGTTCGTCGCCCCGCAAAGGGCCCAGCACAGCGCCAGCCCGGAAGAGTTGCAGGACATGGTCGACGACCTGCAGAAGGAACACACCTGCGCCGTCGCCTGGTATTTCCCCTACGCCTACCGCAAATTGCGCAGCGAAGCGGGCAACTATCACCCCGGGATCGCCGTGCTGTTCAAAGAGGCCCGCGGCTGAGCGGTTGAACCATCGGGTGCGCAGGCTCCTCTATGATTAGGAATGCATTCATAGGGAAGATCAGTAATGCGCAAAACCCGACTCGCTCTCGTCATCGCCCTCGCCGGAGGGCTCACCGCCTGCGGTGAATCCTCCAGCCTGCAAGTCTCCGACGGTACCGGCCCGGCCCCGAAACTGCCCGAGCCGAACAAGACCCTGATCCCGACCGTTAACATCGCCCCGGCGGTTGGCTGGCCGGCCGGCGGCAAACCGACCGCAGCAGCCGGCACGCAAGTGGCCGCGTTTGCCGAAGACCTCGATCACCCGCGCTGGCTCTACGTGTTGCCCAACGGTGACGTGCTGGTGGCAGAAACCAACGCACCGCCCAAGCCCGACGACAGCAGCGGCGTGCGTGGCTGGGTAATGAAGAAAGTCATGGGCAAGGCCGGCGCCGGCGTACCGAGCCCGAATCGCATTACCCTGCTGCGCGATGCCGATCACGATGGCGTGGCCGAGACGCGCACGGTGTTCCTGCAGAACCTCAACTCGCCATTCGGCATGACCTTGGTCGGCAACGATCTGTATGTCGCCGATACCGATCGACTGCTGCGCTTTCATTACGAACCGGGTGCGACCGAGATCAAGACCCAGCCGATCAAAGTCACCGACTTGCCGGGTGGCACACTGAATCACCATTGGACCAAGAACGTCATCGCCAGCAAGGACGGCAGCAAGCTGTACGTCACCGTCGGTTCAAACAGCAACGTCGGCGAAAACGGTCTGGACAAAGAAGAAGGTCGCGCGGCGATCTGGGAAGTGGACCGGGCGACCGGCAATCACCGGATCTTCGCCTCGGGCATCCGCAACCCCAACGGTCTGGCGTGGGAGCCGACCACGGGCGCGCTGTGGACGGCGGTCAATGAGCGTGACGAGATCGGCAGCGACCTGGTGCCGGACTACATCACGTCGGTCAAGGACGGCGGCTTCTATGGCTGGCCCTTCAGCTATTACGGCCAGCACGTCGATGTGCGGGTGAAACCGCAAAACCTCGACCTGGTGGCCAAGGCCATCGCACCGGATTATGCCGTCGGCCCGCATACTGCCTCGCTGGGCCTGACCTTCGCCGAGGGCAACAGCTTGCCGGCGCAATTCAAGGAAGGCGCGTTCATTGGCCAGCACGGCTCATGGAACCGCAAACCGCACAGTGGCTACAAAGTGATTTTCGTGCCGTTCGCCGCAGGCAAGCCGAACGGCACTCCGGTGGATGTGCTGACCGGCTTCCTCGACAAGGATGAAAACGCCATGGGCCGCCCGGTGGGCGTGGTGATCGATCAGCAAGGCGGTTTGCTGGTGGCGGATGATGTGGGGAACAAGGTGTGGCGGGTGTCGTCCGCCAAGTAATTCCGCGTCCAACACATAACAAATGTGGGAGCGACGGTGCGACGATTCGACTTGCTCGCGAAAGCGTCAGCTCATTCAACACCGTAGTTGAATGGCATACCGCATTCGCGAGCAAGTCGAATCGTCGCACCGTCGCTCCCACACTTAAATCTTCAGCGATTACGGGTTACGCGCCAGATGCTCCGGTTGCAACACCCGCTTGGCACTCAGATACGCCTTCTGCCAGTAAGCCTTCGACAGGCTGTCCAGCTTCACCGTGCCGCCGGTGGCCGGCGCATGCACGAAACGCCCTTCGCCGACGTAGATCCCGGCATGACTGACCTGCGAGCCGCCATTGGTGGCGAAGAAGATCAGGTCGCCAGTCTGCAGCCCTTCCTTGCCCACATTGGGCGCCTGCATCACGATCATCTCGCGCGTCGAGCGTGGCAGGCTGATACCCGCCGCATCACGGTAAACGAAACCGATCAGGCCGCTGCAATCGAATCCGGAGTCTGGCGTGTTGCCACCCCAGCGATAAGGCGTGCCCACCAGACCGAGCGCGCGAAACAGCACGTCTTCAGCCGCTGGCGAGAATGCCTGGGAAGGTCCGAACACGACCGGCGCGCGCACCACGGGCGCAGGCGGCGGTGTCCGGCTGGCGCAGGCGCTGAGCAGCGCTGCGCAGAAGATCAAAACAAGGCGGGCCGACATCGTCATAAGCAGAACACCTGATCTGGCTGCGGCTTTCTCTGCCAAATGGACAGAAACAAAACCGCCTGCGGAGCACGCAGGCGGTTTGCCATCAATATAGATACAGGATTCTAGCGGCTATACGACAAACTTCAAGTAAGACTTTAACTTCACCTTGTAAAGTCTAGGTCTACTCCGTTGCCGAGCCGTATTTGTCGCCACGGACGTGGCGACAACGGGGAATTACTTGCGAGCGGTGACCACGGTCGGGGCCAGCGCGAGAGCGCGTTTGGCTTCGATAAAGGTCTTGCTCCAGTAGCTGTCACCCAGGCTGTCGATGCGAACACCGCCACTGCGACGACTGCTGGAGTGAATGAACTGGTTGTCACCCAAGTAGATCCCGGCGTGACTGACACGGCCGCGACGACCATTGGTAGCGAAGAACAACAGATCGCCCGGCTCAAGATTGCTGCGCGCCACCAGCGGGGCATCCACGTTGATCATTTCGCGGGTCGAGCGCGGCAGGTTCATGCCGGCCTCTTCGCGGAACAGGTAACCGATGAAACCACTGCAGTCGAAACCGGCTTCAGAGGTACCACCGAAACGGTAACGGGTACCGATCAGCGACATGCCGCGTTCGAGAATGCTGTCGGCCAGCACCGGAAGCTCATAAGGCTTCTTGCCGTTGAAATCGGCGAGTTCTTTTTCGGTGGCCAGCTCTTCCTGGTAAATAACGGAAGACTGGGCAGTGGCGGAATTTTTGACCTGTTGAGGCTGCTCTTGAACTGGAGAATGAGCAGCGCAACCGAACAACAGGGTGACGAGTGCGAGAGGCACGAGGGGTGCGAAGCGATTTAGCATGGGCACGACCGTGGCTGATAGTTGTAAAGAAGCCGAGACTATGCCCGCTATCGGCCTCATTTGCAAATTCAATCGAACCTTTTGTGACTTCCCGGTTTCTTGTTTACATCTAAGCGCTTAAGCCCATTTGTATCGAAACGCGGTCTGCACCCAGTGCAGAAAAGCGGGTTTTCTGGCGCCTGAAATATGCCGAATGCGCCTGAAAGCCACGTACCTCAAGGGCTGCGCTACCAGCCGAGGGTCTCTTTCAGAAACGGAATTGTCAGCTTGCGCTGGGCCTGCAAGGAGGCCTGATCCAGCTGTTCGAGCAGGTCGAACAATGCGCTCATGCTGCGGGTGCCACGGGTCAGAATAAAGTGCCCGACCTCATCGGTCAGGTGCAGACCACGACGCGATGCGCGCAATTGCAGCGCACGCAATTTGTCTTCATCGGAAAGCGGACGCATCTGGAAGATCAGCGCCAGGGTCAGGCGCGATTTAAGGTCGGCCAGTTTGACCGGCAGCTCGCGTGGCGAGGTAGAAGCAGCAATCAGCAAACGCCGACCGCTGTCACGCAGACGGTTGAACAGATGAAACATCGCCTCTTCCCAGTCCGGCTTGCCGGCAATCACCTGCAAGTCGTCGAGACAGACCAGTTCGTACTGTTCAAGGTTATCGAGAATCTCGATGCCGCGATCCATCAACTCGGCGAGCGGCAGGTACACCGCCGGCTCCCCCATCTGCTCGAACCGCAGGCATGCTGCCTGCAACAGATGCGTACGCCCTACCCCATGCTTGCCCCACAGATAAATCAGGCTTTCGGTCCAGCCGGCGTCGGCTTCGCATAGGCGCTCGACATAGCCGAGTGCAGCGGCATTGGCGCCTGGGTAGTAGTTGATGAAGGTGGCGTCATCACGCAGACGCACACCTAGGGGCAGCTGAATCGGTTTCATGCTGACTGAACAGTTCCCAAGGAACCGTTAGTGGCCTCTGTGTAAAGTTTGCGAAGTTTATACCCGTGAAGCTGAGCGCACAATGCGACAGACCCCAAGCAAAATCAAAGGTTTGCGTTAACACACTGGTTTTATGACAGTTTCTCTGACGCGGCATCGAGCAGAAGCGCCGCAAAACACGGGCCAACCCGGCGTACGACCGGACTGGCCCGACCAGACGCTACAGCTCGGGCTCATCCGCCCCGCTGTAGATCTCGGAGTCTTTATACAAATCGTGTACGTGACGCACCAACACCATGATCACCGCCGCCACCGGCAACGCCAGCAGCACGCCGGTGAAACCGAACAGCTCGCCACCGGCCAGAATCGCAAAGATCACCGCCACCGGGTGCAGGCCGATCCGGTCGCCGACCAGCAATGGCGTCAGCACCATGCCTTCCAGAGCCTGACCGACCATGAACACCGCGACGATGCCGATCATCGGGTACAGGTCGCCACCAAACTGGAACAACCCGGCAATCAACGCCGCGCCAATGCCGATCACGAACCCCATGTACGGCACGATCGCCGCCAGCCCCGCGATCAGACCGATCAACAGCCCCAGCTCCAGACCGACAATCATCAGGCCCGCCGCGTAGATCACGCCCAGCGCCAGCATCACCAGCAATTGTCCGCGCACGAACGCACCGAGCACCTCATGGCATTCACCGGCCAGCGAGACAATGGTCTGTTCCCGATCACGCGGCAGCAGGCTGCGGATCTTCGCCATCATCACGTCCCAGTCGCGCAGCAGGTAAAAGCTCACAACGGGAATCAGCACCAGATTCGCCAGCCAGCCGATCAGCGCCAGACTGGAAGCCGTGGCCTGACTCAGCACCACACCGACGATATCCGTGGTCTGGCCCATGTGCTCGCTGATTGCAGCCTTGACCTTGTCGAACTTCCAGAAGCCATCCGACAGCCCCAGTTTCGATTGCGCCCACGGCAGCGCCGTGTGTTGCAGCCAGTCGAGCATTTGCGGCGCCAGTTCATACAAGCGCAGCAACTGCTTGGCGAGCATCGGCACCAGCACCAGCATCAATGTCGTGACGATCAACGTGAACAGCGCAAACACGGTGATCACGCCCCAGGTACGCGACAGACCCAGGCGCTCCAGGCGATCCACCAGCGGATCGAACAGATACGCCAGCAGCAACGCCACCAGAAACGGCGTGAGGATCGGATGCAGCAACCAGACAAACGCGCAAAGCAGGACTACCCCACCGAGCCAGAACCAACGCCGCGTATCGGCCATGTACCACTCCTGTTGCTTCTATATAAGGAAAGACTTACCAGCGAAACCGCAACGACGGGGCCGCAGGGCTCGGGATCGGGGCTGCAACCGGCGCAGCGCCAGCCACTGCCGGTTGTGCTGCCGGCGCCGGTGCTTCCGCCGGCAACTCCTGCAACTTCGCCAGCGACAACTGCGCACGCAATTGATCGGCACTGCCGTTGACCCGATACACGATGCGATCGCCATCGACACTCTGCAGACGCACACCAAACGGTTCGAGTAACCGCAGCAGCGCGGCGTAATGCTCAAAATTCATGCCCTGGACTTCCAGGGTCTGCTGCCCCGACACCCCAGGCTTGGCAACAAAGCGTGGCGCCAGACGCTCGGCCACCGCCAGCATCACCGCATCAGCCACCGCGGCCTGATCGGCGCCCTGCACGCTGCCGGCTTCTTTCTGATCGCCCAGCCACAGGTGCCATTTGGCCTGCCATTGCCCACCCTCTTCGTGGGCATGCACCGCCAGTAAGGCGTCCGCGCCGTAACGCTCCGACGCACCGCGCAATGGCGTGGGGTCAGTGCCGTCCAGCACCGGTGCGGTGGCCACCAGTTGCTCACTCAGGTCCGCCAGCGGCAGACGCAGCGGCAAACCGCGATGCTGGGCCGCGCTGCGCAGCGGTGCTGCAGCGGCCTGACCGTCGCCGACCAGACTCGATCCTTCAGCCGAATCGTTCAGCCACCAGCTCAGAATCGACGGCCGACTCGCGCCCCACAACGCCAGCCCGGCGCGACGCAGCGCCTGCTCGGTGGTAGCCGGGTCGAAATCGACTTTCAGCACTTCCGGTGGCCCGGCATCGAAACCGAACTGGCTGATGATCTGTTGCGGATCCTTGCGAATCGCCGCCAGTCCCGGATTCTGCGGGGCCTTCGGGTCACCGGTCAGACGCAGCACCAGCGTGTCCAGCGCAGCCTGGGTGGCGCGATCACGCTCTTCCGGTGCCTGGCTACTGACCGGCTGACGCACTTGATAAAGACCTTTGAGATTTTCGGCATGGCTCGCCAGGCTGACCAGGGACAAACAACCCACAACCAACAATTTACAAAAACGCATGGAAGATTCCTGTCGACAGGAGCGGCTGGAACAGGCCGCGTGAACCGGTTAAGCAAGGCTGTGACAATCTGCCATCGCAAAACATTCACACGCTGGCGCTAAGTTTTTGCACAGTGATAACGATAGACGGTTAATCGCCACACCTTATACAGGCAGCTACCCGGCACAATTGCAAAAAATTTCAGTCGATTATGCCTCTGCCCGTCGGCGCGAGGATGGCCGCTGCCCCTCAAGCCTGATAAAATCGCGCGCCTTCGCAGACCGGCAACAGCCGGGCACCCCGAAATCCGCGTGAGGCGATCGCCCCACCGCTTTTGGCGTTCCCGCTGAACTCGGTCGTTACCCCTGAATCCCCTCCCCTAAAGGCCTGGATCATGAGCAAGCAACCCTCCCTGAGCTACAAGGACGCCGGTGTAGACATCGACGCCGGTGAAGCATTGGTCGAACGCATCAAGAGCGTCGCCAAGCGCACTGCGCGCCCTGAAGTCATGGGCGGCCTGGGCGGTTTTGGTGCCCTCTGCGAAATCCCGGCCGGCTACAAACAGCCTGTGCTGGTCTCCGGCACCGACGGCGTTGGCACCAAGCTGCGTCTGGCGCTGAACCTGAACAAGCACGACAGCATCGGCCAGGATCTGGTCGCCATGTGCGTCAACGATCTGGTGGTGTGCGGCGCCGAGCCGCTGTTCTTCCTCGACTACTACGCCACCGGCAAGCTGAACGTTGACGTGGCCGCCACCGTGGTTACCGGCATCGGCGCCGGCTGCGAACTCGCTGGCTGCTCGCTGGTCGGCGGCGAAACCGCGGAAATGCCTGGCATGTACGAAGGCGAAGACTACGACCTGGCCGGCTTCTGCGTCGGCGTGGTGGAAAAGGCCGAAATCATCGACGGCTCGAAAGTCGCCACCGGTGACGCGCTGATCGCCCTGCCATCGTCCGGCCCGCACTCCAACGGCTACTCGCTGATCCGCAAGATCATCGAAGTGTCCGGCGCCGACATCGAAACCGTTCAGCTCGACGGCAAGCCGCTGACCGAGCTGCTGATGGCTCCGACCCGCATCTACGTCAAGCCGCTGCTCAAGCTGATCAAAGACACCGGCGCGGTCAAAGCCATGGCCCACATCACCGGTGGCGGCCTGCTCGACAACATCCCGCGCGTGCTGCCAAAAGGCGCTCAGGCGGTGGTTGACGTGGCCAGCTGGACTCGCCCGGCGGTCTTCGACTGGCTGCAAGAGCAAGGCAATGTCGACGAAACCGAGATGCACCGCGTGCTGAACTGCGGCGTGGGCATGGTGATCTGCGTGGCTCAGGAGCACGTTGAAGTCGCCCTGAACACCCTGCGCGACGCCGGCGAGCAGCCTTGGGTCATCGGTCAGATCGCTGCCGCTGCCGAAGGCGCTGCCCAGGTTGATCTGCAGAACCTTAAGGCTCATTAATGTCCGCAACCTGTGATGTCGTGGTGCTGTTGTCCGGCACCGGCAGTAACTTGCAGGCTCTGATCGACAGCACGCGGACCGGCGACAGCCCGGTCCGCATCGCTGCGGTGATTTCCAACCGCGCCGACGCCTACGGCCTGCAACGCGCCAGCGACGCGGGTATCGCCACCCGCGCGCTGGATCACAAGGCCTTCGAAGGTCGCGAGGCCTTCGATGCCGCCCTGATCGAACTGATCGACGAATTCAATCCGAAACTGGTGGTGCTGGCCGGCTTCATGCGCATTCTCAGCGCTGATTTCGTGCGGCACTACCAGAGTCGACTGCTCAATATCCATCCGTCGCTGCTGCCCAAATACAAAGGGTTACACACTCATCAGCGCGCGCTGGAGGCTGGCGACGCCGAGCACGGCTGCTCCGTGCACTTCGTCACCGAGGAACTCGATGGTGGACCACTGGTCGTACAGGCAGTAATACCGGTAGAGTTGCACGACACGCCGCACAGTCTGGCGCAGCGAGTTCATGCTCAGGAACACCTGATCTATCCGATGGCTGTACGCTGGTTTGCCGAAGGCCGACTGGCACTCGGTGAACAAGGTGCTTTACTGGACGGCCAGTTACTCGCGGCCAGTGGCCACTTGATTCGACACTAGGAGATTTTATGCGTCGCGCCCTGCTCTTCGCTTGCGCCTTGCTCGCCCTGCCCTTCGCGCAGGCGGCAGACCTTCAACCGTTCTCCGCCAGCTACACCGCCGACTGGAAACAGCTGCCCATGAGCGGCACCGCCGAACGCAGCCTGACCAAGGAAGCCAACGGCGTGTGGAAACTCAGCTTCAAGGCATCGATGATGATCGCCAGCCTGACTGAGGAAAGTACCCTGACCCTGGACAAGGACACCCTGCTGCCACAGTCCTACCACTTCGAACGCGGTGGTCTGGGCAAAGCGAAAAAGGCTGATCTGGACTTCGACTGGAACAGCAAGATGGTCACCGGCACCGACCGTGGCGACGCGGTGAAGATCCCGCTGAACCGTGGCATGGTCGACAAATCGACTTATCAGCTGGCGCTGCAGCATGACGTGGCTTCCGGCAAGAAGACCATGAGCTACCAGGTGGTCGATGACGGTGAAGTCGATACCTATGACTTCCGCGTCCTGGGTTCGGAAAAGGTCGAAACCAAGGCTGGCCAGATCGACGCGATCAAGGTCGAGCGCGTGCGCGACCCGACACAAAGCAAGCGCATCACCGTGCTGTGGTTCGCCAAGGATTGGGATTACCTGCTGGTCCGCCTGCAGCAGGTTGAAACCGACGGCAAGGAGTACAACATCATGCTCCAGGAAGGCACCGTCAACGGCAAAACCGTTAAAGGCAGCTGATCCACCGCACCACGAAAAGCCCTGCAAATGCAGGGCTTTTTTGTACCTGTTATTTCCCCCTGTAGGAGCTGCGGCACGCTGCGATCTTTTGATCTTGTTTTTAAAAAATCAAAGTCAAAAGATCGCAGCGTGCCGCAGCTCCTAAGGAACGTGTTCAGACCGAGAATCTGGCGACCATGCTGTTCAGATCCACCGCCAGCCGCGACAGCTCCTGGCTCGCCGCACTGGTCTGATTGGCCCCCGCCGATGTCTGCATCGCCAGATCGCGGATGTTCATCAGGTTGCGGTCCACCTCTCGCGCCACCGCTGCCTGTTCCTCCGAGGCGCTGGCGATCACCAGATTGCGCTCGTTGATCACCGTGAATGCCGAGGCGATTTCCTCCAGTGCCTCGCCCGCTGCCTTCGCCAACTCCAGCGTCGAAATGGCGCGGACACTGCTCTGCTGCATCGAACTCACCGCCGAATCGGTGCCCTGCTGAATCCCGCCGATCATCTGCTCGATTTCCTGTGTCGATTGCTGGGTCCGATGCGCCAGCGCGCGCACCTCATCGGCCACCACCGCAAAACCACGCCCGGCGTCACCCGCCCGCGCCGCTTCAATCGCCGCATTAAGCGCCAGCAGATTGGTCTGCTCGGCAATCGAGCGAATCACGTCCAGCACCTTGCTGATGCCATGGACCTTCTGCGCCAGATCCTCGACCTGCGTGGCGTTGGAGGTGACATCTTCAGCCAGGGATTCAATTGAGGTCACCGTCTGCCTGACCTGCTCGCGCCCACGCTGGGCAATCCGGTCGGACTCGCGCGACGCCTCGGACGTCGCCACCGCATTGCTCGCCACCTCTTCCACCGCGGCAGTCATCTGATTCACCGCCGTAGCGGCCTGCTCGATCTCCAGGCTCTGCTGATGCAACCCACGCGTGGCATCTTCAGTGACGCAGCTCAACTCTTCCGAGGCTGACGCGAGTTGGCTGGACGACTCGGAAATCTGTCGGATAGTCTCGCGCAGGTTGTGCTGCATGCTTTTCAGCGCGCGCAGCAGCCGCGCTGGTTCGTCTTTGCCGGAAATACTGATATTCCCGGTCAGATCGCCACCGGCTACCACCTCTGCCACACCCAGTGATTGCGCCAGCGGCAGGACGATGCTGCGGGTCAACAGCAGCGCCAGACTGATAGTGATCAGCGCCGTTATGCCGATCATCACCCCGACCCACACCCGCGAATTGATGAACACCGAGCGCGCCGCTTCGGTGGCAAGGTTGGCGTTGTGTTTGTTCATCTCGACCAGGTCGCGCAAAGTCGCGGCGATCTCATCGGCAAGCGGGCTCATCTGGTTATTGAGAATCGCCGAAGCCTCCTCGACCCGATTCTGCGCCGACAGCGTCATGACCTGTGCCTGCAGCTCCAGGTACTGGTGTTCGGCGACCTTGAAGCGATCGAACAGATTGCGCTCCTCCGGCAACGCAATCAGCACGTCATAGCGTTGCTGGGCTTCGCTCAAGACACCACGCAGCTCGTCAAGTTTGGCGACATTCTGCTGCAGCGCCTGCGGATCGCGATTGAGCAGCAGGCGCATGGTCAACGCGCGCAAACGCAGCATGTCCTGACTCATCTCGCCGACCGCCATCACGCTGGGCAGCCAGTTTTTATCAATCTCATCGGATTGCGCGCGCATGTTCGACATTTGCAGCAGAGCGAACGCCCCGAGCGCGAAAACCATCAGTGCCAACACCCCAAACCCGATGCCCGCGCGCGGTGCGATATTCAGACTACGGATACTCATTGCTCTGGTTCCTTCCAAATGCGCTGCATCACCTGCAGCTGGCTGTTCTAGAAGGTATCGGCCCGGGGCAGATTTGCGTAAGACCAAAAGGTGATATCAAAGCGCCTTACTACTTCGAACCCTTCACATTAACGATTCAGCGAAGTTTTCTCGGACTTTGCCGCTGTTCGCGGCAAAATCGACAGGAAATTGTCCCGAGCGACCTTGCGCGCCACGTTTTCTGGCAAGGCATCAAGGAATGGCGTGAAGCTGTGCATTTCTTCACCGAGTTTGTTGAAACGCCCGACAACGTCGGAGCCGATCATGAAGCGCTCCGGATATTTCTCCACCAAGGCCAGCCATTCGGGGCGCGGCTTGCCCTGCTCGTCCAGCAGATACGGGGTGAGCATGCTCCACGACAGATCGATGAACAGATTCGAATAGGCCTCCAGTAGTCGGCTGACGGTGGGCAGGAGAAATTTCAGCTGCGTCTGATGCCGATGAATCTCCGCACTGGTACCGGCATGCGCCCAGATGAATCGGGTGTGCGGGTGATTACGCAGCGACTCTTCGACTTCCTTCAGGTACAGCGGATTTTTCTCACGCTTGGAGGTGATGTTGGAATGCAGCATCACCGGCAGGTCGTGCTCCGCCGCGAGGTGATAGATGCGGGTCATTGCCTCGTTGTTGGCCCGTGGCGTATCGCCGGCGGTCAGCGCCGTCAGGTCATCATGCCGGGTAAACACTTCGCCGATGCCTTGCCACAGCCCCGGATACAGCTCGAGCAAGCGCTGGATGTGCGCGGCGGAATTCTTGTCGTTGGGGTTGAATCCCGAGAGAAACGGGTGGAAGTGATGACGCTGTTCCGCGGTGAGTTTCTGCACGGCATCAGCGACGATCATGTCGGTGGCGCTGTACCAGTAGGCATCGGCGTCATCGCCGGCGTAATAGCGCGGGCGCTTGGGTTCGTCCTCATGCCATTTCTTCGCCACGGGGATGCCGGAAATCATCACATGCTTGATGGAATTGTCCTTCATCGCCGTGAGCAGTTTCGCCATGCCAGCGGTTTCCTGGAAAAAATCCACGTAATGCAGGTGCGCATCGCTGTAGGTGTATTCCCGGGCACTGGCGGTCGCGGTGAATGCCAGCAGGCAGGCAAGACTCATACGAAACAAGGACACAAGTAATCTCCGGCAGGTAGGCATAGCCTAGACCTTGAGCCGCCACTGAGGGTTCATCCTGCAGGAAAGTGGAACGCGTGCTTGTGGGAATGCTCTATAACTGCAAGGTCTTTTTTGATCGCACGACTTTTCCTACTGCCAGTGAGGTTGCCATGACTGTTACCGTCAACACCGTCTCCGCCGAAGGCTATCGTCACACCGTACAGATCGATGACCACGAATTGTTTGCCGACGTGCCGAAGTCTGCCGGCGGCGAAGGCACCGCCCCGGAACCGCACGATTATTTCGATGCGGCCCTCGGCGCCTGCAAGGCCCTGACCCTGAAAATGTACGCGAAGAAGAAGGACATCCCGCTGACCGGCGTGGGGGTCGAGGTCAAACGCGACAACAGCGAAGAGCAGAAAGGCAAGTACGCGCTGCACGTCACCCTCACACTCAAAGGCGTGCTGACCGATGCGCAACGTGAAGAGTTGCTGCGCGTGGCTGATCGCTGCCCGATCCACAAGCTGATGACCAGCACCGAAGTCAGCATCGAAACCCACGCCCCGCAAGGCTTCGACAGCCAGTAACACCCCTCTTGCCAGCGGCGGGTTATGCTTCTGGCATCACCCGCTCAGCCTGGAATGCACCATGCACACGCCACCTCTGATCATTCGCCCGCGCGCCGAAAACGTCGAAGGCCAGCCAATTCTGCGCCCGTTGCCGTCAGCCAAATGCCGCAGTGTCGGGCCTTTCGTGTTTTTTGATCACATGCTCGAGACGGTTTATCCGACGGGCAAAGGCATGAACATCCGACAGCATCCGCACATCGGTCTGTCGACCTTGACCTACCTGTTCGAAGGGCAACTCCAGCACAAGGACAGCCTCGGCTCCGATCAAGTGGTCAGCGCCGGTGATGTCAGCTGGATGACCGCGGGCAGCGCCATTGCTCACGTCGAGCGCACGCCCGAGCCATTGTGGGAGCAAAGCTTCACGATGCACGGATTGCAGATCTGGCTGGCCTCGCCCAAGGATCACGAGCAAGGCCCTGGGCATTACAGCCATCACCCGGCCGCAACCCTGCCGGTCAGCGATAACCTTGGCGTGCAGATCCGGATGATTGCCGGGTCAGGCTTCTGCCTGGAATCGCCGGTGCCGGTGCTTTCTCCTACGCTGTACGCCGAAGTGAAGATGCAGACCGCGACCACCCTGCTGATCCCGACCGAGCACGAGGAACGTGCGGTATATGTGCTGAGCGGGGACGCGCAGTTAAATGGCGAAGCACTTGAACCGCATGCGCTGGTGGTGCTGCCGGCCGGGGAAGAGATGAGCCTGTCCGCCGAGAGTGATGTGCACGCGGTGGTGTTTGGCGGCGCGCCACTGGACGGGCCACGGCGTATCAACTGGAATTTTGTCGCGAGCGATCCGGCGGCGATCGATGAGGCACGGCGCAAATGGGCGGCCGGGGACTGGCCGACGGTGCCGGGGGAAGTTGAGCGGATTGAATTGCCGCGTTAAACCTCGACCCTCACCCCAGCCCTCTCCCGGAGGGAGAGGGGGCCGACCGAGTTGTCTTCAATCATCCATCGACCTGAGATATAGCGTCGATTATGGGTCAGCTAAACACAGCAGACGACATCGGATTCACCTAAGCATTTTCAGGTCGGCGGACCTCTGAAATATCCCCCAATCAGTCCCCTCTCCCTGTGGGAGAGGGGGCCGACCGAGTTGTCTTCAGTCATCCATCGACCTGAGATATAGCGTCGATTATGGGTCAGCTAAACACAGCAGACGACATCGGATTCACCTAAGCATTTTCAGGTCGGCGGACCTCTGAAATATCCCCCAATCAGTCCCCTCTCCCTGTGGGAGAGGGTTAGGGTGAGGGGCTTTTCGCTTTTCAGCCCTTGAACACTTCTTCCAGCAAATCATGCATCGACTTGAAGGCGCGCTTGGCGGTCTTCGCGTCGTACATCATCTTGCCCGGAACATTGGCGTGCGGATCGGTGAACGAATGCACCGCGCCGCCGTAGCTCAGCAACTGCCAATCGACATTCGCCGCGTTCATCTCGTCTTCGAACGCCGGCAGCTGTTCTTTCGGCACTAACGGATCCGACGCGCCGTGCAACACCAGCACCGAGCCCTTGATGTTCTTCGCGTCCGCCGGATTCGGTGAATCCAGGGTGCCGTGGAACGACACCGCAGCCTTCACCGGTGCGCCCGTGCGGGCCAGATCCAGTGCACAGCAACCGCCGAAGCAGAAGCCGAACACCGCCAGTTTCGAAGTATCGACCGCCGCTTCGCCCTGTTTCTGCAACTGCTCGAACGCCGCCTGCATGCGCTTGCGCAACAACGCACGATCATTTTTCAGCGGCATCATCGCCGCGCCTGCCTGATCGGCGTTCTGCGGACGCACAGTCTGACCGTACACGTCAGCGATCAACACCACGTAGCCCTTGGCCGCGACCGACTTGGCGATCTCCTCGGCCCCGGCGCTGACGCCCATCCAGTTCGGCGCCATCAACAGGCCCGGGCGTGCGCCCTTGTGCTCGGCGTCGAACGCCAGCCGACCTTCATAAGGCTGGCCATCCAGTTGATAGACCACGGAACGTACAGTGACTTGGCTCATTTCTGACTCCTGACTGTTAAAACACCAGAATGAAAAAACCCGCCGAAGCGGGTTTTTCTACAACGTGATCAAGCTGACAGTTCAACCAGCAGCTTGTTCAGACGGGTCACATAAGCGGCCGGATCCTTCAAGCTTTCGCCAGCCGCCAGCGCGGCCTGATCGAAGAGGATGTGCGACAGGTCGCCAAACCGCCCTTCGTTCTGCTCGCCGTCGAGTTTCTCGATCAGTGGGTGGCTCGGGTTGAATTCGAAGATCGGCTTCGATTCCGGTACCTTCTGCCCGCTGGCTTCGAGGATCTGGCGCATTTGCAGGCCCAGGTCCTGTTCGCCGATTGCCAGAATAGCTGGCGAGTCGGTCAGACGGTGGGAAACGCGAACCTCGGCAACGGCATCGCCCAGCGCGGTTTTCAGGCGCTCGACCAGACCTTCTTTGGACTTGGCGACTTCTTCTGCGGCCTTCTTGTCCTCTTCCGAGTCCAGGCTGCCCAGATCGAGGTCACCGCGTGCGACGTCGACAAATGTCTTGCCGTCGAAGTCGCTGAGGTAGCTCATCAGCCACTCGTCGATACGGTCGGTCAGCAGCAGCACTTCGATGCCTTTCTTGCGGAAGACTTCCAGGTGCGGGCTGTTCTTGACCTGCGCGTAGGTTTCGCCGGTGAGGTAGTAGATCTTGTCCTGACCTTCCTTGGCGCGGGCCAGGTAGTCAGCCAGACCGACGATCTGCTCGCCGTCATCGCCTTGGGTCGATGCAAAACGCAGCAGACCGGCAATTTTTTCCTTGTTGGCGAAATCTTCTGCCGGGCCTTCTTTCATGACCTGACCGAAGTTTTTCCAGAAGCCCTTGTACTGCTCAGGCTCGTTCTTCGCCAGTTTTTCCAGCATGTCCAGCACGCGCTTGGTCAGCGCCGATTTCATCGAGTCGATGATCGGGTCTTTCTGCAGGATTTCCCGCGACACGTTCAGCGACAGGTCGTTGGAGTCGACCACACCCTTGATGAAGCGCAGGTACAGCGGCAGGAACGACTCGGCCTGATCCATCACGAACACGCGCTGCACGTACAGCTTCAGGCCTTTCGGCGCTTCACGCTGGTACAGGTCAAACGGTGCGCGGGCCGGCACGTACAGCAGCGAGCTGTACTCGAGCTTGCCTTCGACCTTGTTGTGGCTCCAGGCCAGCGGGTTTTCGAAGTCGTGGGCGATGTGCTTGTAGAACTCCTGGTATTCCTCGTCCTTCACTTCAGTGCGCGGACGGGTCCACAGGGCACTGGCGCGGTTGACGGTTTCCCATTCAACTTCAGGCTTCTCTTCGCCTTCGGCAGCGGCCACTTCTTTCGGCAGCTCGATCGGCAGCGCGATGTGGTCGGAGTACTTCTTGATGATGTTGCGCAAACGCCAGCCATCGGCGAACTCGTCTTCACCGGATTTCAGGTGCAGGACGATACGCGTGCCGCGCTCTGGCTTGTCGATGGTGGCGACTTCGAACTCGCCCTCGCCTTTCGACGACCAGTGCACGCCTTCGCTGGCAGCAGTACCGGCGCGACGGCTGTACACGTCGACTTTGTCAGCCACGATGAAAGCGGAATAGAAGCCCACACCGAACTGGCCGATCAGGTGCGAATCCTTTTTCTGATCGCCGGACAGATTCTTCATGAAATCGGCAGTGCCGGATTTGGCGATGGTTCCCAGGTGGGTGATCACATCGTCACGGTTCATGCCGATACCGTTATCTTCGAGGGTGACGGTCTTGGCGTCCTTGTCGAAGCTCACACGGATTTTCAGCTCGGCGCCACCTTCAAGCAGCTCAGGCTTGGCCAGCGCTTCGAAGCGCAGCTTGTCGACAGCGTCAGAGGCGTTCGAGATCAATTCGCGAAGGAAAATTTCCTTGTTGGAATACAGCGAATGGATCATGAGGTGCAGCAGCTGCTTTACCTCGGTCTGGAAGCCCAGGGTTTCCTTTTGAGTTTCCACACTCATGGTCATCAAACTCCAATCAGATGGCAGTGGCCGCAACCCAGGAGGTTGGCGGCGGGTTGTTCACTGAGTTGGGGGCAGCGTTGAGGATTTCAAGGGCTCATCAATTTTGAAATGTGCACGGGCGGTGGCGATCGGTTCACCCTCGGTGCTTTGCCAGGCAGTGACCGCGACATTGGCCACGCGCCGACCCTGGCGGCAGACCTGACACTTGGCCCAGGTGTCGCGAAATTGCCCGGCACGCAGGTAATCCAGGGAGAAGTCGATGATTTTCGGCACCCCCGGCGCCTCTGTGAAGATCAGCAAATGCAGGGCGGCCGCCAGTTCCATGAACCCGGCGATGACCCCGCCATGAATCGCCGGCAATAAAGGGTTACCAATGTTGTCCTTGTTGGCCGGCAACCTGAACAGCAACTCGTCACCCACTCGCGAGCACTCGACGCCGATCAGCCCGGCATAGGGAATCATCTGCAGCAGCGGCGCGTAGTCGCCCTGGGCGTGGGCCTGCAGCAACTGTTGCTTCCAGTCATCGCTCATGGCCGCTCTCCTTTGATCTTGCCGCCAAAGCCTTGAGCGCCCTTCAGGCCCTTGCCCATGCGCATGAAAGTGCCGACGACGTGAGCGATCGGCTGCTGCGGGTCGTCCTGATAGGCAAAACCGCGGGCGAAAATCACGTCGGTGGTGACCCGATAACACTGGGCGAAACCGTAAACAGCCTTGTGCGGTTCTGCGGCGTGCATGTAGTCAATGCGCAGATCCAGGGTCGGGCAGACTTCGAATTCCGGCAGCACGCACAACGTGGACATGCCGCAGGCGGTGTCCATCAGTGAGGTAATTGCCCCGCCGTGAATCACTCCGGTTTGCGGATTGCCAACGATTTTCGCGCTGTACGGCAACGTCACTGTCAGCCCTTCGGGGCTGGCGCTGTGCAGCGTCAAACCAAGTACCTGGCAGTGACGCAATGCCGAGAGAAATCGCGTCGCACGCTCAAAAACGGTGTTTTCGGCCATTGGATAATTACTCCCGTTAGAGCCTTTTGCCAGTAGTGAGCCAATCAGCAAAAGTTCCGTATAAAAACAATCTTATATATCTGAAACAAATGAGGAACTTAACCTGTAGACCCAGGCTCTTAAGGCCAGTAGTTATTTTCCATAAGGAGAAACACCCCATGCGTAAGACTTTAGCTATTGCCTTGATGTTGACCGCTTCCCTCGGTCTCGCTGCCTGCGATAAAAAATCCGAGGACAAAGCTCAAGATGCCAACCAGCATGCTGAACAAGCTCAGCAAGACATGAACAAAGCTCAGGATAAAGTGAACGACGCAGCGAAAGAAAACGCCGAAGCTGCCAAAGCTCAGGCTGAATCGAATCAAGCTGCTCAGGAAGAAGCTGCCAAGAAGCAATAATTGCGACTTGATGCAGAAAAAGAAAACCCGCCAAGTGCGGGTTTTCTTTTGCCTGTGATTTTTTGTCAGACTTGGCCCGGATGCTGTTGTTAGAGCAACACGGTCCTGAAAGTCGGACTAATCATCAGCAACAAACTGCAGATCAGACCCACCAGCCACACCAGGCTGCGCAGCGACGGTTTATCCGCCAGGTACAGCCAAAGATAGAGAATTCGCGCGATCACAAAGATGATCGCCAGTGCATCGATCAACCATCCCTGGGTTTGCGTGGTGTGCGCCATCAACACCCCCACGGCAAACAGAATGAACGCTTCAATGCTGTTCTGATGCGCCGCTAATGCGCGTGCTCCATAGCCAGTCAGTTGCGCCTGTTGTTGGCGCGGCAGGTGGTTGTTGTAACCGCCCTGCTCTTTCATCGCCTTGCCCACCGGCAGACGCGCGATATGAATCAACAACGCACTGATAAACACACACCAGAACGGAATACTCATCAAGCAGCCTCTTTGTGGGTTTCGGGCAACGGCGCCTCTGTAGGGGTATAGACCATGACATCCAGCACGTCGGAATGGAACTCGCGGCGATACAACACCAGTACCACTCCGGCACTCATCAACATGAACAGCCACGGACTGACAAACCACGCCAGCATGCTCATGCCGAAGTAGTAAGAGCGCAGGCCGAAGTTGAACTGGTTGGCGGCCATCGAAATAACCCGCGCGGCACGCAGCGCGAATGCCTTGCGCTCCTGCTCGGACACCTGGCGCTCACCGATCATTGGCGCCGAGCCGACCAATATCGCCGCGAAGTTGTACTGGCGCATGCACCAGCTGAACGTGAAGAAGGCGTAAACGAACACTAGCGCCAGGCACAGCAACTTGATCTCCGACATGCCCTGCGAGGCCTGCTGCACCATCGGAATGTCCGCCAGCAGCGACACTGCGCGCTCGGAGGCACCAAGCACGGTGAGAATACCGGCGAGGATGATCAGGGTGCTGGAGGCGAAGAACGAGGCGTTGCGCTCCAGATTGCCGATCACACTGGCATCGGCAATGCGGTTGTCGCGCAGCAGCATGCGGCGCATCCAGTCCTCGCGGTACAGGTGCAGAACGCTGGCCAGACACGCGGTGTCCCGGGCCTTCCACGACGCATAACGGGTATAGCCGCCCCAGCAGATGACAAACCAGAGCGCGGCCAGCAGGTGGATCAGGTTGGCTTGGATGAACGACATGCAAATCCTTGTGATGACGAGCGGTAAATCGAAACCTGTGGCAGCGAGCTTGCTCGCGAAAGCGCTGTATCAGTCGGCATTGATGGTGACTGACAACCTGCCTTCGCGAGCAAGCTCGCTCCCACAGGGAAATCAGGCAACCTTTCGACGTTAGCTCAGGAAAAAAGACACTGCCTCACGCGCATAAAAAATGCCCCGTATCGATTGATACGGGGCATTTCTGTTTAAGCGTTGAACACCCGCTTGTGGCGGGTCAGCCAACCTCAGGCAACCGCTTCGCTGCGCTTGCCCAGCAGACGATCGCAGATCACCGCGACCACCAAAGTCATGACGCATGGCACCAGCCACGCCAGACCTTGCTCGCTCAGCGGCAGATGAGCCAGTTGCGACGGCATCCAGTCAGCCAGACCGGCGCCCTTCAGCGCATCGATGGTGCCGAACACGAACGACACCAGCATCACCGGGCCAAGAATGCGCCCGTGTTCATTCCAGAAGTCTTTGCAGAAGCTCAGGGCCACCAGGACGATGCATGGCGGGTAGATCGCGGTCAGCACCGGGATCGAGAAAGCGATCAGCTTGGTCAGGCCCAGGTTCGACACCAGCAGCGAGAATGCCGCCAGAATAATTACCAGAGTCTTGTAGGACAGTGGCAGCACGCGACTGAAGTATTCCGCGCAGGCACAGGTCAGACCGACCGCCGTCACCAGACAGGCCAGGGAGATCAGCACCGCGAGGAAACCGCTGCCCAGCGAACCGAAAGTGTGTTGCACATAAGCGTGCAGCACCGCTGCGCCATTGGTGGCGCCAGCCGCGACTTCATGGCTGCCGGAACCGAGGCGGAACAGGCTGATGTACACCAGCGCCAGGCCGACACCGGCGATAAGGCCGGCAATGATCGCGTAACGGGTGATCAGCACCGGCGATTCAACGCCACGGGAGCGGATCGCGTTGACGATGACAATGCCGAACACCAGGGCGCCAAGGGTATCCATGGTCAGATAGCCATTGATGAAGCCTTGCGAGAACGGGGCCGCAACGTATTCAGGGGTTGCCTGACCGATGTCACCAGCGGGCAAGGCGAACGCGGCGATACCGAGTACCGCCAGGGCGATGATTTTCAGCGGCGCAAGGAAACGGCCAACGGTATCCAGCAGGCGGCCCGGATATAGCGAGATGAAGAACACCAGCAGGAAGTACACCGAGCTGTAAAGGAACAGCGCCAGCGGGCTTTCGCCGGTCAGCGGCGCCAGGCCGACTTCGAACGACACGGTCGCGGTGCGCGGGGTGGCGAACAGCGGACCGACCGCCAGGTAGCACGCGGCAGCGAGGACACCGCCGGCGATCTTGCCGATCGGGCTGCTCAGCGAGTCCATCGCGCCGCCGACCTTGGCCAGGGCCACGACCGTGATCACCGGCAGACCGACCGCGGTGATCAAAAAGCCCAGCGCCGCCATCCAGACGTTAGGTCCGGACTGCAAGCCGACGATAGGCGGGAAGATGATGTTGCCAGCCCCGACGAACAGGGCGAAGGTCATAAAACCAAGTGCCAGGATGTCCTGACCTTTCAAAACTTTCATTAAGGAAATACCACACTACTGAATCGGAATTTAGAGGGGGATTTCCCTGTGGGGTTAGGGAAATGCTGTCCGTCCGTATGAGACTGACCCGTTTGGCGCGCTGCATGCCTTGTGGGCGGCAGACGCAAAAATGGCTGCTAGCCTAACGAATTTGTCTGACAAACGCACTGTTTGAGGGCGAACTATCCGATACGCGACGTGTCTTTGTCGCGTTTACGCATCTATTTTTCCTACAGAGAACACGATCAAAAGATCGCAGCCTGCGGCAGCTCCTACAGGGAAATGCATTCCAGGTGTAGGAATTGCCGCTGGCTGCGATCTTTTGATCTGCACAAACAACAAAGGCCACCCGAAGGTGGCCTTTGTCTGGTGAAGCGTCAGTCAAGCACGAGGCTTACTTGACAGCCCAACCGGTCAGCTCGGCCAGGGCCTTGCCGATGTCTGCCAGCGAACGCACGGTTTTCACGCCTGCGTCTTGCAGCGCAGCGAATTTCTCGTCTGCAGTGCCTTTGCCGCCAGAGATGATTGCGCCAGCATGGCCCATGCGCTTGCCCGGAGGAGCAGTCACACCAGCGATGTAGGAAACAACCGGCTTGGTCACGTGGGCCTTGATGTAGGCAGCCGCTTCTTCTTCAGCCGAACCGCCGATCTCGCCGATCATCACGATCGCCTCGGTCTTCGGGTCTTCCTGGAACAGCTTCAGGATGTCGATGAAGTTCGAACCCGGGATCGGGTCACCGCCGATGCCGACGCAAGTCGACTGACCGAAACCGGCGTCAGTGGTCTGCTTCACAGCTTCGTAGGTCAGGGTGCCGGAGCGCGAAACGATACCGACCTTGCCTGGCAAGTGAATGTGACCTGGCATGATGCCGATCTTGCATTCGCCTGGGGTGATCACGCCTGGGCAGTTAGGGCCGATCAGGGTAACACCCAGCTCGTCGCACTTAACTTTGGCGTCCAGCATGTCCAGGGTAGGAATGCCTTCGGTGATGCAGACGATCAGCTTGATGCCGCCGAAAGCTGCTTCCAGGATCGAGTCCTTGCAGAAAGGAGCCGGAACGTAGATCACGCTGGCGGTAGCGCCAGTAGCGGCTACTGCATCTTTAACGGTGTTGAACACTGGCAGACCCAGGTGCTCGGTGCCGCCTTTGCCCGGAGTAACGCCACCCACCATCTTGGTGCCGTATTCGATGGCTTGCTGGGTGTGGAAACTACCTTGCGAACCGGTAATACCCTGGCAGATAACTTTGGTGTCTTTATTGATCAGGACGCTCATTATTTGCCCTCCGCAGCTTTGACAACTTGTTGAGCAGCGTCGGTCAGGCTGGTAGCAGCGATGATGTTCAAACCGCTTTCTGCCAGTACTTTAGCGCCCAGCTCAGCGTTGTTGCCTTCAAGGCGAACAACAACCGGGATTTTCACGCCGACTTCTTTCACGGCGCCGATGATGCCTTCGGCAATCATGTCGCAGCGAACGATGCCGCCGAAGATGTTGACCAGTACTGCAGCGACGTTGGTGTCGGACAGGATGATCTTGAACGCTTCGGTTACGCGCTCTTTGGTTGCACCACCACCTACGTCGAGGAAGTTGGCTGGCTTGCCGCCGTGCAGGTTGACGATGTCCATGGTACCCATGGCCAGACCGGCACCGTTGACCATGCAACCGATGTTGCCTTCCAGAGCTACGTAGTTCAGTTCGAACTTGGCAGCGTGCGCTTCGCGCGGATCGTCTTGCGACGGATCGTGGAAAGTCTTCAGCTTAGGCTGACGGTACATTGCGTTGGCGTCGATGTTGATCTTGGCGTCCAGGCAGTGCAGATCGCCGTCAGCCTTGATCACCAGCGGGTTCACTTCCAGCAGGGCCAGATCGTGATCCTGGAACAGTTTGGCCAGACCTACGAAGATCTTGGCGAACTGGGCAACTTGCTTGCCTTCCAGACCCAGTTGGAATGCCAGCTCGCGACCCTGGAATGGCTGAGCGCCAACCAGTGGATCGATAGTGGCCTTCAGAATTTTTTCTGGAGTGTCGTGAGCGATTTTCTCGATGTCCACGCCACCTTCGGTGGAAGCCATGAACACGATGCGACGGCTCGAACGGTCAACGACAGCGCCCAGGTACAGCTCTTTAGCGATATCAGTGCACGATTCAACCAGGATCTTGGTGACTGGCTGACCATTGGCGTCAGTCTGGTAAGTCACCAGACGCTTGCCCAGCCACTGCTGAGCGAATGCCTTGGCGTCTTCTCTGTTGCGAACCAGCTTGACGCCGCCCGCTTTACCGCGACCACCGGCGTGGACCTGGGCTTTGACAACCCACTCGCTGCCGCCGATCTTGTCGCAAGCTTCTGCTGCTGCTTCCGGGGTGTCTACTGCGTAACCAGTGGAAACTGGCAGGCCGTATTCAGCGAACAGCTGCTTACCCTGATACTCGTGAAGATTCATGCTTTTTACCGTCTTCGTTAGGTACTGCGCATTCGGCGCTGCGCTCTTGATGAGTGCCGCGCCACCTGTGACTGCTGCTTGCGTAGCTGAGCTACGCAAGACTGCGTCCAGCGGACATTCCGCGGTGAGACTTGCTCGCAAGGCTCACGACGGGCCGTTACCGCCGTGGTTTCTTATTGTCTTAACGCTTCTTGCGGTTGGCAATGTGGATGGCGCCGCCATTCACTGCCAGAGCAGCTTCGTGCAAGGCTTCAGACAGGGTCGGATGGGAGAAAACCATCATGCCCAGGTCTTCAGCGCTGGTGCCGAATTCCATACCGATCGCGCCCTGTTGAACCAGTTCAGCAGCGCTCGGGCCAATCACGTGCACGCCCAATACGCGGTCAGTCTTGGCATCAGCGATGACCTTGACGAAACCACCGGTATCGTTGGCGGCCATGGCACGGCCGGAAGCGGCGAACGGGAAGGTGCCGACGTTAACTTCAACGCCTTCGGCTTTCAAGGCCTGCTCGGTTTTGCCAACCCACGCGATTTCCGGGTGAGTATAAATAACCGAAGGGATCAGGTCATAGTTCATCTGGGCTTTGTGGCCCTTGATGCGCTCGACAACCATGATGCCCTCTTCCGAGGCCTTGTGCGCCAGCATCATGCCGCGAACCACGTCACCGATGGCGTAAACGCCCGGAACGGTGGTGGCGCAGTGATCGTCAACGTGCACGAAACCGCGCTCGTCGAGGGTCACGCCGCTGTCGGCCGCCAGCAGATCAGTGGTCACCGGGCGGCGACCAACGGCTACGATCAGCTTGTCGAAAGTGATGGTCTGTTCGCCGTTGGCATCGGTGTAGTTCACAACGACTTCGTCGCCGTTCACTTTCGAACCGGTAACGCGAGCGCCCAGCTTGATGTCCAGACCCTGTTTGGTCAGGGTTTTCAGCGCTTCCTTGGAAACCGCGGTGTCGGCGGCCATCAGGAAGGTGTCCAGTGCTTCCAGGACAGTCACTTCTGCACCCAGACGCGACCATACCGAACCCAGTTCCAGACCGATCACGCCAGCGCCGATCACGCCCAGACGCTTGGGTACGGCCTGGAATTCCAGAGCGCCAGTCGAATCGACGATGACTTTCTGATCGACCGGAGCCGGTGGAATGTCGATCGGGCGCGAGCCTGGTGCCAGGATCACGTTTTCGGCTTCGATGACTTCAACCGAACCGTCCGGCTTGGTCACTTCGACTTTCTTGCCAGCCAGCAGCTTGCCGTGGCCCTGGATCGAAGTCACGCCGTTGGCCTTGAACAGGGTGGCAACGCCGCCGGTCAGGTTCTTGACGATGCCAGCCTTGCGGCCAACCATCGCAGCGACGTCCATTTTGACTTCGCCGGTCGAGATACCGTGAACGTTGAAGCTCTCTTTGGCTTCCTTGTACTTCCAGGAGCTGTCCAGCAGCGCCTTGGACGGAATGCAGCCGACGTTCAGGCAAGTACCGCCGAGGGCTTGCTTGCCTTCAGCGTCGGTGTACTTCTCGATGCAGGCAGTGGTGAGACCCAGCTGCGCGGCCTTGATGGCAGCCACATAGCCGCCAGGGCCGGCACCGATCACTACTACGTCAAATTTCTGCGACATGTAAAAGAATCCTCTTTTAGCAACAAGCTACAAGCCGCAAGCTGCAAGTTTGAAGCCCCTCGCTTTAGCTTGAGGCTTGTCACTTGCAGCTTGCCGCTGCTTTTTAAATATCGAGCAACAGACGAGCCGGATCTTCCAGCAGGTTCTTGATGGTCACCAGGAAAGTCACAGCTTCTTTGCCATCGATCAGACGGTGATCGTAGGACAGGGCCAGGTACATCATCGGACGGATCACGACCTGACCGTTGATGGCCATCGGACGCTGGATGATGTTGTGCATGCCCAGAATCGCTGCCTGCGGCGGGTTGACGATCGGGGTCGACATCATCGAACCGAAGGTACCACCGTTGGTGATGGTGAAGGTACCACCGGTCATCTCGTCCATCGACAGTTTGCCGTCACGGGCTTTCTTGCCGAAAGTGGCGATGCCGCCTTCGATTTCAGCCAGGCTCATCAGCTCGGCGTTACGCAGAACCGGTACCACCAGACCACGGTCGCTGGAAACGGCAACGCCGATGTCCGCGTAGCCGTGGTAAACGATGTCGCCGCCGTCGATCGACGCGTTCACAGCCGGGAAGCGTTTCAGCGCTTCGGTGGCCGCTTTCACGAAGAACGACATGAAGCCCAGGCGTACGCCGTTGTGGGACTTCTCGAACAGGTCCTTGTACTTCGAACGCAGGGCCATGACTTCGGTCATGTCGACTTCGTTGAACGTGGTCAGCATCGCCATGTTCGACTGCGCTTCAACCAGACGTTTGGCCACAGTGGCGCGAACGCGGGTCATCGGCACGCGCTTCTCGATGCGGTCGCCAGCGGCGAACACAGGAGCCGCGGCGGCCGGAGCAGCAGCCTTGGCAGGCGCAGCAGCCGGAGCGGCTTTCTTCGCGGCCACAGCAGCAACCACGTCTTCCTTGGTCACACGACCGCCTTTGCCGGTGCCGGCAACGGAAGCGATGCTGATGCCGTTTTCTTCAGCCAGCTTGCGCGCAGCCGGAGCAGCAACAGGATCATCTTCGCCGTCGGCAGCAGCCGGGGCAGCGGCAGCAGCCGGAGCAGCAGCGGCTGGAGCAGCGGCAGCAGCGCCGCCCTCTTCGATCGAGCCCAGGACCTGGTTCGACAGAACGGTAGCGCCCTCTTCGGCAACGATTGCGCCCAGCACGCCGTCCGCTTCAGCCAACACTTCGAGCACGACCTTGTCGGTTTCGATGTCGACGATCAGGTCGTCACGCTTGACGGCCTCACCCGGTTTCTTGTGCCAGGTGGCAACGGTGCCATCGGCAACCGATTCCGGGAATGACGGGGCTTTGATTTCGATAGCCATTATCTGTAGGTCCTTAAAATTCGGTTTCAGTCAGCGCGAAGGCGTTAAACAGTGAAAGCATCTTGCAGCAGTTTTTCCTGCTGCTCGGCGTGCATCGATGCGTAACCACAAGCAGGTGCAGCAGAAGCCTCACGGCCCGCGTACTCGAGTACCAGAGACTTGTCGAGGTTGGCGATGCTGCGACGCAGGTGATGCTGGCTGCAGTACCACGCGCCCTGGTTCATCGGCTCTTCCTGACACCAGACGGCATGCTTGACGTTGGTGTAAGGCGCCAGGACTTCTTTCAAGTCGTCCTCAGGGAACGGATACAGCTGCTCGATACGCACGATGGCGATATCGTCACGACCTTCGGCACGACGTTTTTCCAGCAGGTCATAGTAGACCTTGCCGCTGCACAGAATCACGCGCTCGACCTTTTTCGGGTCCAGGGCATCGATTTCCGGGATCACGGTCTGGAACGAACCTTCGGCCAGATCTTCCAGAGTCGAGATGGCCAGCTTGTGGCGCAGCAGCGACTTCGGTGTCAGGACTACCAGCGGTTTGCGCAGCGGGCGAATCACCTGACGGCGCAGCAAGTGGTAGATCTGGGCCGGGGTGGTCGGCATGCACACCTGAATGTTGTGCTCGGCGCACAGCTGCAGGTAACGCTCAAGACGTGCCGAGCTGTGCTCAGGGCCCTGGCCTTCGTAACCGTGTGGCAACAGCATGGTCAGACCGCAGAGACGGCCCCACTTGTGCTCGCCGCTGGTGATGAACTGGTCAATCACGACCTGTGCACCGTTGGCGAAGTCGCCGAACTGGGCTTCCCAGATCACCAGCGCGTTTGGCGTGGTGGTCGAGTAACCGTATTCGAACGCCAGTACCGCTTCTTCCGAGAGGAACGAGTCGTACAGGTCAAAGCGTGGCTGACCGTCGTACAGGTTCTGCAGCGGAATGTAGGTGCCCGCGTCTTTCTGGTTGTGCAACACGGCGTGACGGTGCGAGAACGTACCGCGGCCGATGTCCTGACCAGTCATGCGGATCGGGTGACCTTCGAACGCCAGGGTCGCGTACGCCATGGTTTCGGCGTAACCCCAGTTGATCGGCAGGCCGCCGGCTTGCATCTTCTGACGGTCTTCGTAGATCTTCGCGACCTGACGCTGAACCACGAAGCCTTCCGGAATTTCCAGCAGCTTGGCGGACAGTTCCTGCAGGGTCTTCAGATCGAAACGCGTGTCGTGACGCGCAGTCCAGGCGTGGCCCAGATACGGACGCCAGTCCACAAACAGCTCTTTGTTCGGCTCTTTGACCAGCGACTTCACGACGTGCAGACCGTTGTCCAGCGCGTTGCGGTACTCGTCGACCTTGGCCTGAACACGTTCCGCGTCCAGTACACCGGCCTGAGTCAGGCGATCAGCGTACAGCTCACGAGTGGTGCGCTGCTTGGTGATCTGCTGGTACATCAAAGGCTGGGTGCCGCTCGGCTCGTCGGCCTCGTTGTGGCCGCGACGACGGTAGCAGACCAGGTCGATCACCACGTCACGCTTGAACTGCATGCGGTAGTCGATGGCCAGCTGGGTCACGAACAGCACGGCTTCCGGATCATCACCATTCACATGGAGGATCGGCGCCTGGATCATCTTCGCAACGTCGGTGGCGTACTCGGTGGAACGCGAGTCCAGCGGGTTGCTGATGGTGAAACCGACCTGGTTGTTGATCACGATGTGCACGGTACCGCCGGTCTTGAAACCGCGGGTCTGCGACATCTGGAAGGTTTCCATGACCACACCCTGACCTGCGAACGCAGCGTCACCGTGGATGGAGATCGGCAGAACCTTCTCACCGGTCGGATCGTTACGACGATCCTGACGGGCGCGCACCGAACCTTCGACCACCGGGGAAACGATTTCCAGGTGGGACGGGTTGAACGCCATGGCCAGGTGAACTTCACCGCCGGCGGTCATCACGTTGGACGAGAAGCCCTGGTGGTATTTCACGTCACCGGAACCCAGCTCGACCTTCTTCTTGCCTTCGAACTCGTCGAACAGCTCGCGCGGGTTCTTGCCGAAGGTGTTGACCAGCACGTTCAGACGGCCACGGTGGGCCATGCCGATGACGACTTCCTTGGTGCCGTAGGAACCGGAACGCTGGATCAGCTCGTCGAGCATCGGGATCAGGCTTTCGCCGCCTTCCAGACCGAAACGCTTGGTGCCCGGGTATTTGGTGCCCAGGTATTTTTCCAGGCCTTCACCGGCGGTCACGCGCTCGAGCAGATGGCTCTTGATGTCGGCCGAGTAGGTCGGACGACCGCGCACGCTTTCCAGACGCTGCTGGAACCACTGGCGCTGCTCGGAATCGGTGATGTGCGTGAACTCAGCGCCGATGGTGCGGCAATATGTCTGCTGCAACGCTTCGTGAATTTCGCGTAGGCTCGCTTCCTCTTTGCCGATGAACAGGTCGCCGGCACGGAAGGTCGTATCAAGATCGGCATTGGTCAAGCCGTAATGATTGATCGACAGGTCTGCAGGTGCAGGACGCTGCCACAGCCCCAGCGGGTCAAGCTGGGCTGCCTGGTGGCCACGCATACGGTAGGCCTGGATCAATCGCAGCACTTCAACTTGCTTCTTCTCGTGCTCACTGCTCACGCTGCCGGCGGAAACCGGTTGGGCGCGGCGCTGGTTCTTTGCCAGCAGCACGAAATGATCGCGAATTGTGGAGTGCGAAACATCAGTGGCAGAGTTGCCGTCGGCAGGCAACTTCTGAAAGTAGGTGCGCCACTCTTCTGGCACAGCGTTAGGGTCGTGCAGGTAGAGCTCGTAGAGCTCTTCCACATAGGCAGCGTTTCCACCTGAAAGGTAGGCGCTGTTCCACATGCGCTGCATCACGCTTTCTTGCATGCTTGGTCACCCTCGGTTAGGGGAACACCATCGGCGTCAATACCGAGCAAACTTGCAGAAGTCCGAATGCAGCGACCAAAACAAGCCACTTAGGATCACGCTGATAGTCCGGGTACCAGCCCGGATGCCCCTGCTTGTCTCATTTCTTCAAAATAAGAGCGGCAGCTTGTGGCTACTGCTCTGGTTATGACCATGACGCGGGTTGAAGCCCGCGCCACAGCCTCTTCGGTACAGCGGTCCTACGGTTACAGCAGCTGAATCACACGCCGCTCGAAAGCAACATGTTACGGATGTGACCGATGGCCTTAGTCGGGTTCAGGCCTTTCGGACATACGTTGACGCAGTTCATGATGCCCCGGCAGCGGAACACGCTGAACGGGTCATCGAGCGAAGCCAGACGCTCGGAGGTCTTGGTGTCACGGCTGTCTGCCAGGAAGCGGTAGGCTTGCAGCAGCGCAGCTGGACCCAGGAATTTGTCCGGGTTCCACCAGAAGGACGGGCACGAAGTCGAGCAGCAGGCGCACAGGATGCACTCGTACAGACCGTCGAGCTTTTCACGCTCTTCAGGGGACTGCAGACGCTCGATGGCCGGAGCCGGCGTGTCGTTCTGCAGGTATGGCTTAACCTTCTCGTATTGCTTGTAGAAGATGCTCATATCGACGACCAGGTCACGGATAACCGGCAAACCTGGCAGCGGACGAACGATCAGCTTGTTGCCTTTGACGACAGCGGACAGCGGCGTGATGCACGCCAGGCCGTTCTTGCCGTTGATGTTCATGCCGTCGGAGCCGCAGACGCCTTCACGGCAAGAGCGACGATAGGAAAAACCCTCGTCCTGCTCTTTGATCAGGGCCAGCACGTCCAGCACCATCAGGTCTTTACCACCGGTATCGACCTGGAATTCCTGCATGAACGGCGCAGCGTCCTGATCAGGGTTGTAGCGATAAACACTGACTTGCAACATGGCGGTCACCCTTAATAAGTCCGGACTTTAGGTTCGAAAGTCGGAACAGTCTTCGGCGAGAAGTTTACGGCACGCTTGGCGACGCGTTTCTCACCCGGGAAGTACAGGGTGTGGCACAGCCAGTTTTCGTCGTCACGGTCTTCGAAGTCTTCACGGGCGTGAGCGCCGCGGGACTCTTTACGTACTTCGGCCGCGATGGCGGTAGCTTCAGCCACTTCCAGCAGGTTTTGCAGTTCCAGAGCTTCGATACGCGCGGTGTTGAACGCCTGCGACTTATCGTTGATCTTCACGTTGGCGATGCGCTTGCGCAGATCGGCCAGCTGAGCGATACCCTTCTGCATGTATTCGCCAGTACGGAATACACCGAAGTAGTTCTGCATGCAGCTTTGCAGCTCGCGACGCAGGGTTGCCACGTCTTCGCCATCAGTGCGGCCGTTCAGCGCGTTCAGACGTGCCAGGGCAGCTTCGATGTCGGATTCGGTCGCGTCGTCGTATTCGATGCCGTCGCTCAGCGCCTTTTCCAGGTGCAGGCCGGCAGCGCGGCCGAATACCACCAGGTCGAGCAGCGAGTTGCCGCCCAGACGGTTGGCACCGTGTACCGATACGCAAGCCACTTCACCGACCGCGAACAGACCAGGAATGATCTGATCCACGCCTTCGGCGTTCTGGGTGATTGCCTGACCATGAATGTTGGTGGCAACGCCGCCCATCATGTAGTGGCAGGTCGGAACAACCGGAACCGGAGCAACCACCGGGTCAACGTGTGCGAACGTCTTCGACAGTTCGCAGATGCCTGGCAGACGGCTGTGCAGCACTTCCTCGCCCAGGTGGTCGAGTTTGAGCATCACGTGGTCGCCATTCGGACCGCAACCGTTGCCGGCAATGATCTCTTTAACCATCGAACGGGCAACCACATCACGACCAGCCAGGTCTTTCGCGTTCGGAGCATAACGCTCCATGAAACGCTCGCCGTGCTTGTTGATCAGGTAACCACCTTCACCACGGCAACCTTCTGTAACCAGTACACCGGCGCCGGCGATGCCGGTCGGGTGGAACTGCCACATTTCGATGTCTTGCACCGGCACACCGGCACGCAGCGCCATACCAACGCCGTCACCGGTGTTGATAAGGGCGTTGGTGGTGGAGGCGTAGATACGGCCGGCACCGCCAGTCGCCAGTACGGTGGCCTTGGCGCGGATGTACGAAGTTTCGCCGGTTTCGATGCAGATCGCGATCACACCGACAAATTCGCCTTCCTGGTTTTTCACCAGATCAACAGCGTAGTACTCGTTCAGGAACGTGGTACCGGCTTTCAGGTTGCCCTGATAAAGGGTGTGCAGCAGCGCGTGACCGGTACGGTCGGAAGCGGCGCAGGTACGGGCAGCCTGCCCGCCTTTACCGTAATCTTTCGACTGACCGCCGAACGGACGCTGGTAGATACGGCCTTGCTCGGTACGCGAGAACGGCAGACCCATGTGGTCCAGCTCGAACACGGCAGCCGGGCCTTCCTGACACATGTATTCGATAGCGTCCTGGTCACCGATGTAGTCGGAACCCTTGACGGTATCGTACATGTGCCAGCGCCAGTCATCGTTCGGGTCAGCGGACGCGATTGCGCAGGTGATACCGCCCTGGGCGGATACAGTGTGCGAACGGGTCGGGAAAACCTTGGTGATCACCGCAGTCTTGTGACCGCCCTGTGCCAGCTGCAGCGCAGCGCGCATGCCGGCACCGCCACCACCAATAATGATGGCGTCGAAAGAAATCGTTGGAATGTTAGCCATGACTCAGATACCCCAGAGAATCTGCACACCCCAGACGAAGTAAGCGAACATCGCAACGCCGCATACTGCCTGGAAAAGGAAACGTATAGCCGTCGCGGACTTGCCGAACGCCATTGGCGTCAGGTAGTCGGTCGCGATGGTCCACATGCCGACCCAGGCGTGAGCGCCAAGGGCAACCAGGGCCAGAAGGCTGAAAATACGCATTCCGTTGTGGGCGAACAGTTCATGCCACTGGGCATACTCGAGGCCTGGGTGGGCCACGACGTATCCGATCAGAAAGATGAAGTAAGCCGCGAGAACGACCGCAGACACACGTTGCGCCATCCAGTCATAGAGGCCCGAACGCGAGAGGTTCGTGACGTTAGTTACCATATCCAGACTCCTGCCAGAACGATTACCACCACGGAAACGGCGATAACGATTTTCGAGCCCAGCTTGCCGCCTTCCAGCGTCTCACCGATGCCCATGTCCATGATCAAGTGGCGCACACCGGCAACCAGGTGATACAGCAGAGCGGACAGGATGCCCCAAATCACTAGCTTGGCTAGCGGACTGGTCAGACACGCTTTCACCTGACCGAAGCCTTCCTCGGAGCTCAGCGACTTGTCCAATGCATAAAGCATGATGGCAAGGCACACAAAGAGGATGACACCGGAGATTCGGTGAAGAATGGACGTGTAAGCAGTGACTGGGAGTTTGATGGTCCTTAGGTCTAGGTTTACAGGTCGTTGGCTTTTCACGGCTTTTTTTTCACACTGAAGAGCCCCTAACAATCAGGGCAAAGTTGTTGGGGAGTGCACTGGTCAGGTAACCACCACCCAGGGATGCGACCCCCAATGAAAGCAAGCCCAAAAGCCCTTGGCGGTCGGTGGCCGAGTATAGACAGTTAGGCTACTAATGACAACGCAATCACCTACCCCAAATAGCTGATTGCACAAGTCGTATAAAAGGCGTAAATGGCAGGCAATTTCGAGGAAAAAGTGCGCTTAAAGCCTTCTGGAGCAAGACTTTAGGCAAATTGACATTCGAATTTATCTCACTATAGTGGTGCGGGCCCTGCGTGGGGGGTCTGTCTGATGGTTCAAGCATAAATAGGAGGCCACATGGCTGACAAAAAAGCGCAGTTGATCATCGAGGGCGCAGCCCCCGTCGAGCTGCCCATTTTAACCGGCACCGTTGGTCCCGATGTAATCGATGTTCGGGGCCTGACGGCCACGGGCCGCTTCACTTTCGACCCGGGTTTCATGTCGACCGCCTCGTGCGAATCGAAGATTACCTATATCGACGGCGACAACGGCATTCTGTTGCACCGCGGCTACCCGATCGAACAGCTGGCTGAAAAGTCGGACTACCTGGAAACCTGCTACCTGCTGCTCAACGGCGAACTGCCGACCGCAGAACAGAAGGCCCAGTTCGTCAGCACCGTGAAAAACCACACCATGGTTCACGAGCAGCTGAAAACCTTTTTCAACGGCTTCCGCCGCGACGCCCACCCGATGGCCGTCATGTGCGGTGTAGTCGGCGCCCTCTCGGCCTTCTACCACGACTCCCTGGACATCAATAACCCGCAGCATCGCGAAATTTCCGCGATCCGTCTGGTTGCCAAGATGCCGACCCTGGCAGCGATGGTTTACAAGTACTCCATGGGCCAACCCATGATGTACCCGCGCAACGACCTGACGTACGCGGAAAACTTCCTGCACATGATGTTCAACACCCCGTGCGAGATCAAACCGATCAGCCCGGTACTCGCCAAGGCCATGGACCGGATCTTCATCCTCCATGCCGACCACGAGCAGAACGCTTCGACCTCTACCGTGCGCCTGGCCGGCTCCTCGGGTGCCAACCCGTTCGCCTGTATCGCCGCCGGCATCGCCGCACTGTGGGGCCCTGCCCACGGCGGTGCGAACGAAGCGGTATTGACCATGCTTGACGAGATTGGCGATGTGTCGAACATCGACAAATTCATCGCCAAGGCCAAGGACAAGAACGATCCGTTCAAGCTGATGGGCTTCGGTCACCGCGTCTACAAGAACCGCGACCCGCGCGCCACTGTAATGAAGCAGACCTGCGACGAAGTGCTGAAGGAACTGGGCATCAACAACGATCCGCAACTCGAACTGGCCATGCGCCTGGAAGAGATCGCCCTGACCGACCCGTACTTCATCGAACGCTCGCTGTACCCGAACGTCGACTTCTACTCGGGGATCATCCTCAAGGCGATCGGCATTCCGACCAGCATGTTCACCGTGATTTTTGCCCTGGCACGTACTGTAGGCTGGATTTCGCACTGGAAGGAAATGCTCTCCAGCCCGTACAAGATTGGCCGTCCGCGCCAGCTTTACACGGGTTACGAGTCGCGTGATATCACCAAGCTGGAAGACCGCAAATAAGATTTTTATTGCGATGATGGTTTGAGGCTGGATCGGGAACGGCCCCTATTTATATAGGGGCCGTTTTTGTTTTGGTCTTGGTCGCAGCGGCCTTCGGGCCGACTGGGGTTTTGGGGTTGGGGGCATATCCGTTGCTTCGGGTGTTGCGGCTGGCGGTTTCGCTCTTACAGCGAGTCACCTTTTCCAAACGCCGAAAAGGTAACCCAAAAGGCTATGCCCCGGCGTACGGCACTTCGCTTAGGCTCAGTGTTCCCTCGCTACGGTGTCCATCAGGGGGCATCGCCTACGGTTTGCTTCGCTGCACCTCCTCTCGATGTATGCGGCTTCGCCGCATGGCGCTGCGCGCCTACCCCCTGATGAACACCTACGCTCGGCCTGCCGAAGGGGCGGAAAGTCAAAAGCCAGAGCAAGAGCTAGATCAAAAGCCAAAGCCAAAGCAGATCAAAAGATCGCAGCCTTCGGCAGCTCCTACAGGGGATGTGTTCAACCTGAAGAATCAGGTCGGCTGTCAGGCCGCCATCGCGAGCAGGCTCGCTCCTACAGAAAAGCCAAGGCAGACCGCATCCGCTTCTCACCACTCAACAGGATGAGCGTTAGCTCGGCTGCAGCTTTTGATCTGCAGGCGACGTCGGGAGGCTGAGTGGAGGGGTTGATCCGGGGGTGGGAGCGCAGCGACCGTTTGGCGAAGCCAAACACAGCGAGAGGAGGTGCAGCGAAGCAAACCGTAGGCGCTGCGCCCGGATCAATCCCGCAGCGAAGGAACCCCGAGCGTTAGCGAGCGGGCCGGACGTAGGAGCAAGCGTTTTTTTGCTTACTTTTTTTAGGCGCCGTTTGTAAAAAAAGTGAGTCGCCGTAAGGGCGAAACCCTAAGCCGCCGTTACCGCAGCAACGGATATGCCCACAATTCCACTCCGATAACCGCCCACAAAAAATGCCCCGATCTCTCAATCAGGGCATTCAAACAACCATCAAGCAATCAGTGAGACACAGCCCCACTCGCCCCCAGCCCCGTCTGCGACCGCACAAACTGCGGGAAGAACAGCGCCCGCTCGTTCTCGGCCGCCGCCGACTTGTCGGTGATCGAGAAGAACCAGATCCCGATAAACGCAATGATCATCGAGAACAGCGCCGGATACTCGTAAGGGAAGATCGCCTTCTCGTGATGCAGAATCTGCACCCAGATGGTCGGGCCAAGAATCATCAGCCCCACCGCACTCACCAGCCCCAGCCAGCCACCAATCATCGCCCCTCGGGTAGTCAACTTCTTCCAGTACATCGAAAGCAGCAGCACCGGGAAGTTGCAGCTCGCCGCGATGGAGAACGCCAGGCCGACCATGAACGCAATGTTCTGGCTTTCGAACAGGATGCCCAGGCCGATGGCCAGCACGCCCAGCGCGATGGTGGTGATCTTCGATACGCGAATCTCATCCTTGTCGTTGGCCTTGCCTTTCTTGATCACGCTGGCATACAGGTCGTGCGACACCGCCGACGCACCGGCCAGGGTCAGACCGGCAACCACCGCCAGAATGGTCGCGAACGCCACCGCCGAGATGAAGCCCAGGAAGATACTGCCGCCCACCGCGTCAGCCAGATGCACCGCCGCCATGTTGTTGCCGCCGAGCAGAGCGCCCGCCGCGTCCTTGAACGCCGGATTGGTGCTGACCAGCAGGATCGCGCCGAAGCCGATGATGAAGGTCAGGATGTAGAAGTAACCAATGAAGCCGGTGGCATACAGCACGCTCTTACGCGCTTCCTTGGCATCGCTCACAGTGAAGAAGCGCATCAGAATGTGCGGCAGGCCAGCGGTACCGAACATCAGCGCCAGGCCAAGGGAGAACGCCGAAATCGGGTCTTTCACCAGGCCGCCCGGGCTCATGATCGCTTCACCTTTCGGGTGAACCTTGACCGCCTCGGAGAACAGCATGTTGAAGTCGAAGTTGACGTGTTTCATTACCATCAGCGCCATGAACGAAGCACCGGACAGCAGCAGCACCGCCTTGATGATCTGTACCCAGGTGGTCGCCAGCATGCCGCCGAACAGCACGTACAGGCACATCAGGATCCCCACCAGAATCACCGCGACGTAGTAGTCGAGACCGAACAGCAGCTGGATCAGCTTGCCGGCACCGACCATTTGCGCGATCAGGTAGAACGCCACCACCACCAGCGAACCGCAGGCAGACAGAGTGCGGATCTGGGTTTGCCCGAGGCGGTAGGACGCCACGTCGGCAAAGGTGTATTTGCCCAGGTTACGCAGGCGCTCGGCGATCAGGAACAGAATGATCGGCCAGCCGACCAGGAAGCCGATCGAGTAGATCAGGCCGTCGTAGCCGGAGGTGAACACCAGCGCGGAAATGCCCAGGAAGGACGCCGCCGACATATAGTCACCGGCAATCGCCAGACCGTTCTGGAAACCGGTGATCTTGCCGCCCGCCGCATAGTAGTCGGCAGCGGATTTGTTGCGCTTGGACGCCCAGTAGGTGATGCACAGCGTCGCACCGACGAACACCACGAACATGGCGATCGCGGCAACGTTGAGCGGTTGTTTGTGCACTTCGCCGGTCAGAGCGTCAGCGGCCCAGACGGCGGGCGCGAACGCTGCGATGCTCAAAAGAGCCAGTAGACGCCGGATCATTGCTGAGCCTCCTTGAGAATCGCATTGTTCAGGTCGTCGAACTCGCCGTTGGCGCGTCGCACGTAGATGCCGGTCAAGATAAAGGCCGAGACAATCAGCCCGACACCGATCGGAATGCCCCAGGTAATCGAAGACCCGGGACTGAGTTTGGCCCCGAGCACTTGCGGCCCGTAGGCGATCAGCAGGATGAATCCGGAGTACAGCCCGAGCATGACCGCCGAGAGTATCCAGGCGAATCGTTCTCTTTTTCGCACCAGCTCCTTGAAGCGCGGGCTGTTTTGAATCGAGAGGTAAATGCTGTCGTTCATTGTTTTTATCCTCGCAGCACAGATTATTGTTGGAACGTATCCACTGTATGCGGCTGCGGAACGGCTTCCAGACGACCTTAGTATTAGAACGACATGACGTTTTCGCCAATTTTCAGTACACAAAAAAAACTGTGGGAGCGGGCTTGCTCGCGAAGGCGCCGTATCAGGCAACATTCTGTCAACTGTTACAGCGCTTTCGCGAGCAAGCCCGCTCCCACAGTGTCCGGCGTTGATTGGACTTTTATTTAGTCCAGTCAGCCACACGATCCGGGTGTTTGGCCACCCAATCCTTGGCCGCGGCGTCAGGCTTGGCGCCGTCTTGAATCGCCAGCATGACTTCGCCAATCTCGTCTTTCGACGCCCACTGGAAGTTTTTCAGGAACTTGGCCACTTCCGGCGCTTTGGTCGCCAGCTCTTTGCTGCCGATGCTGTTCACGGTTTCAGCCGCGCCGTACACGCCTTTCGGGTCGTCGAGGAAGCGCAGTTTCCACTTGGCGAACATCCAATGCGGCACCCAACCAGTGACCGCAATCGATTCGTTCTTCTTCTCGGCACGGGTCAGCTCGGCAATCATGCCGGCGCCGGAACTGGCCTTGAGGGTGTATTTGTCGAGGCCGTAATCCTTGATCGCCTGATCGGTCTTGAGCATCACGCCTGACCCGGCGTCGATGCCGACGATACGGTTTTTGAAGCTGTCGTCGGTTTTCAGGTCTTCGATCGATTTCGCTTTGACGTACTCCGGCACGATCAGGCCGATTTTTGCATCCTTGAAGTTCGGGCCGTAATCGACGACCTGATCCTTGTTCTTCGTCCAGTATTCGCCGTGGGTGACCGGCAGCCAGGCCGAGAGCATCGCGTCGAGTTTGCCGGTGGCCACGCCCTGCCACATGATCCCGGTGGCGACGGCTTGCAGCTTCACGTCATAGCCGAGTTTCTGTTTGATCACTTCGGCCGCCACGTGGGTGGTCGCGACGCTGTCGGACCAGCCGTCAACGTAACCGATGTTCAGGGTCTGTTTTTCAGCGCTGGCGAATGTGGAACTCATCGCAAGTACCAGAGCGGCACCTGCGCCTAAAAGTCGTCGCATCTTCATCGTTACTTCCCCGAAATGCTGCGCCCGGCGGATGCCGGACATCGTCAACGTATTGTTATGGTGCACGGCGCCTCCATCACGCCCGACCGCAAACCTGCCCGACTGTCAGTGGAGTACTGACGCTTTCGATCATCGGCCTGACGCCAACAGCGACCTTCTCTGGCAGCGACCTCAAGACAACGAGAAACGACATCAGAAAGCCATTAATCGCAGCGCAATAAATGACGCCAGCCAATCCGCCCGAACTTTGCATGGCAAAGCATGCCGGCCACCAACCGGCAGATAAATGCAGGTAACATGCGTCGCTTTGCAGCCACTCGGCCTGACCATGTCCGCGACGTCCCGCTTCCCGCTCCTCCCCTATCTCTTCGCTTGCCTGCTCGGCCTGTTGGCCTTGGGCGGCTTCTGGTACGGCCTCGGCAAACCGGTGATCCTGCCGGACGCCGCGACCCCGACGCACAAGTTGCAATGCGCGTCCTACACGCCGTTCGACAAGGATCAGTCGCCGTTCGACGTGCCGTTCAAACTACGCCCGGAGCGCATGGACGCCGACCTCGCGCTGCTGGCGACCCGCTTCGAATGCATCCGCACCTACTCCATGACCGGCCTCGAAGCCCTGCCGGCTCTGGCGCGCAAGCACGGTTTGAAATTGATGATCGGCGCCTGGGTCAACAGCAACCCGGTGGACACCGAGAAGGAAGTCGACCTGCTGATCGCCTCGGCCAACGCCAACCCGGACGTGGTCAGCGCGGTGATCGTCGGCAACGAAGCCCTGCTGCGCAAGGAAGTCACCGGCGCGCAACTGGCCCGGCTGATCAACAAGGTCAAGAGCCAGGTCAAGCAGCCAGTCACTTATGCCGATGTCTGGGAGTTCTGGCTCAAGCACCCGGAAGTCGCGCCAGCGGTGGATTTCCTGACCATTCACTTGCTGCCGTACTGGGAAGATGATCCGTCGAACATCGATGTCGCCCTGCAACATGTGGCGGATGTGCGTCAGGTGTTCGGCAACAAGTTCGCGCCCAAGGACGTGATGATCGGCGAAACCGGCTGGCCCAGCGAAGGCCGCCAGCGCGAGACCGCCCTGCCGAGCCGGGTCAATGAGGCCAAATTCGTTCGCGGTTTTGTCGCGATGGCCGAGAAGGAAGGCTGGCATTACAACCTGATCGAAGCGTTCGACCAGCCATGGAAACGCGGCAGCGAAGGTGCGGTCGGCGGCTACTGGGGCCTGTTCGACGCGGATCGTCAGGACAAGGGGATTCTCGCCGGGCCAGTGACCAACGTGCCGTACTGGAAGGAATGGCTAGGCGTTGGCGGGCTGATCTTCCTCGGCACGCTGCTGCTCGGTGGCCGGGTGCGCAGCGCGCGATCGGCGTTGCTCCTGCCATTGCTTGGCGCGCTGGCTGCCTGCTCGATCGGTGCCTGGGGCGATCTGGCGCGAGTGACCACGCGATTTGCCGGCGAATGGCTGTGGGTCGGTTTGTTGACCGTGCTGAATCTGCTGGTGTTGGCGCATGCCGCGTTGAGCCTGAGTGCCCGTGAAGGCTGGCGTGAACGCGCGTTCAATCTGCTGCAGCGTCGCGCCGGCTGGCTGGTGGCAGCGGCCGGTTTCGCGGCGGCGGTGATGATGCTGGAGATGGTGTTCGACGCGCGTTATCGCAGCTTCGCCAGCATGGCGTTCATTCTGCCGGCGCTGGTGTACCTGTGCCGCCCGGTGAGCGTGCCGCGGCGGGAAATCGCTTTGCTGACTTTCATCATCGGTGCAGGTATTGCGCCGCAGCTGTTCGAGGAAGGCTTGCAGAATCAGCAGGCCTGGGGCTGGGCGCTGGTCAGTGGTTTGATGGTGGCAGCGTTATGGCGCTGTCTGCGGGTTCGCCGTCACTGATCAAAACAGCAAGGTCAAAAGATCGCAGCCTTCGGCAGCTCCTACATAAAGCGTGACATCTGTAGGAGCTGCCGCAGGCTGCGATCTTTTCCCATCAGGCGCTACGGGACTCGCGGACCAACCGCAACCCGGCAATCACCAGCGCAAACACCGCCAAAGTAGTGTTGTACAACGCCAGCGCCGGCAACCCGAACACCAACCCCAGCACCGCCAGCCACCATCCTGCGCGCCCAGGCACGACAAACCCGAGCAGCGCCGCACCCAGTGCCGTCCAGCCCAATACCTTGAAGTGAATCAGCAGCCCGAGATTGGAGCGCACCGCGCATTCCCAACGGCTCGCCTCATCGACGCAGATACCGACCCATTGTCCGTCCTCCATGAAACCATAACGCGCGCCATAACTGGCCGCCAGCCACAGCGGCAGCAGAACGAGCAACAGAATCACGGGCAAGCGGCGGGACATGAAGCACTCCAATCTTCGGAAATCGGCGGCCAGCTTAATCGGACTTCTACCGTTGGCAAGCACTAACAACTGTTAACTGGTCATCCGCGCCATGCAAAGTGTATCGTCCAGCTACTATTACTCCGAATTCTGCCTGTTTGGTGCCGAGGCATGGCACTTTGGCGCAAACCCGGTGGTCATAGCCTGCGAACTTCATTCGGCACCTTCCTTTAAGGGATCCAGTCATGCTCCGTTCCTTGCGCTTCGCCGCGCTGTTCAGCGGCCTTATTCTGAGTGCGTCCGCACTGGCGGTGGATATCGATGCCGCCAGTTATGGCTATCCCCTGACCAATCCGTTCGAGGCGACCATCGCCACGACGCCGCCAGACCTGCGCCCGGAATTGCCGGCGGACGAGGACATCAACCAGTCCGACCACAGCATCACCCTGCGCCCGGAACGGGCCTTCATCCTCCCGGACAATTTCTGGGCGGTGAAGAAACTCACCTACCGCATCGCCACACAAGACAAACCGGCGCCGCTGATCTTCCTGATCGCCGGCACCGGCGCGCGCTATGACAGCACGCTCAACGAATACCTGAAGAAGCTCTACTACAAGGCCGGCTATAACGTCGTGCAACTGTCGTCGCCGACCAGCTTCGACTTCATCAGCGCGGCCTCACGCTTTGCCACACCCGGCATCACCAAGGAAGACGCCGAAGACATGTACCGGGTGATGCAGGCCGTGCGCGCGCAGCATCCGAAACTGCCGGTCACCGAGTATTACCTCAGCGGTTACAGCCTCGGCGCCCTGGATGCCGCGTTCGTCGCGCACCTGGACGAAACCCGGCGCAGCTTCAACTTCAAGAAAGTCTTGCTGCTCAACCCGCCGGTCAACCTCTACACCTCGATCACCAACCTCGACAAGCTGGTGCAGACCGAGGTGAAAGGCATCAACAACAGCACCACCTTCTATGAACTGGTGCTGGGCAAGCTGACCCGCTACTTCCAGCAGAAAGGCTACATCGACCTCAACGACGCCCTGCTCTATGACTTCCAGCAGTCAAAACAGCACCTGACCAACGAGCAGATGGCGATGCTGATCGGCACCTCGTTCCGTTTCTCGGCGGCCGACATCGCCTTTACTTCGGACCTGATCAACCGTCGCGGCCTGATCACCCCGCCGAAATTCCCGATCACCGAAGGCACCAGCCTCACGCCGTTCCTCAAGCGTGCGCTGCAATGCGACTTTGACTGCTACCTGACCAATCAGGTGATCCCGATGTGGCGCGCCCGCACCGATGGCGGCAGCCTGCTGCAACTGGTCGATCAGGTCAGCCTGTACGCACTCAAGGATTACCTGCATGACAGCCCGAAAATCGCCGTGATGCACAACGCCGACGACGTGATCCTCGGCCCGGGCGACCTGGGTTTCCTGCGCAAGACCTTCGGTGATCGCCTGACCGTTTATCCACTGGGTGGCCACTGCGGCAACCTTAACTACCGCGTCAACAGCGACGCCATGCTGGAGTTCTTCCGTGGCTAAATATCTCCTGCTGATTGCAGCGCTCCTCAGTGCAGGCGTGGCCCAGGCCGACAACAGCAAAGCCAACGCGCCAGTGGTGGTCGACAGCGACGGCTTCAAGGAGCCGCTGTCCAAACTCAAGTTCAACCCGGGACTGGACCAGCGCGAATTCGAGCGTTCGACCCTCAACGCGCTCAATGTCTATGACCCGCTGGAGTCGTGGAACCGCCGCGTCTACCACTTCAACTACCGCTTCGACCAATGGGTGTTCCTGCCGGTGGTCGACGGTTATCGCTACGTGACGCCAAGCTTTCTGCGCACCGGGGTGAGCAACTTCTTCAACAACCTTGGCGACGTGCCGAACCTGGTCAACAGCCTGCTGCAGTTCAAGGGCAAGCGTTCGATGGAAACCACCGCGCGGCTGCTGCTTAACACCACCATCGGCATCGCCGGTCTGTGGGACCCGGCCACCGCCATGGGCCTGCCGCGCCAGAGCGAAGACTTCGGCCAGACCCTGGGCTTCTACGGGGTACCGGGCGGCGCCTATTTCGTGCTGCCGATCCTCGGCCCGTCGAACATTCGCGACACCGCCGGCCTGGCCGTGGACTACAGCGCCGAATCGGCGATCAACTACCTGAACGTGTCGAAAGTCAGCGAAAATCACCCGGAAATCTGGGCCCTGCGCGCCGTCGACAAGCGCTACCAGACCCACTTCCGCTACGGCCAGATGAACTCGCCGTTCGAGTACGAGAAAGTGCGTTACGTCTACACCGAGTCGCGCAAGTTGCAGATTGCCGAGTAAAAACGGCTGACACAAAACAATGTGGGAGCGAGCTTGCTCGCGAAAGCGCAGTAACAGTCGACGTAAATATTGACTGGACTACAGCATTCGCGAGCAAGCCCGCTCCCACAGTTGTTATGTGTCGGGCGTTTAGCCTTTCACGGCTTTCCAGATCTTGCCAACCACGGACACCACCGCCAGCACCACCGCACCGGCAATAATCCCCGCCACACCATTGAGCAATACCGGCACCGCAAACCCGGCGTTGCCCGCCGCCGCACCCACACCTTCAATCCAGTGATGCACCGGCGCAATACCGTGGGTCAGGATGCCGCCGCCAACCAGAAACATCGCCGCCGTGCCGATCACAGACAGGCCTTTCATCATGTACGGCGCCGCGCGCAGGATCGCGTTGCCGATGTTTTTCGCTGCCGGGGCGGATTTCTGTGTCAGCCACAGGCCCAGGTCGTCGAGCTTGACGATGCCGGCCACCAGACCATAGACGCCAACGGTCATGACAATCGCGATGCCGGACATCACGATCACTTGCTGGGTCAGCGACGCATCGGCCACGGTGCCGAGGGTGATGGCGATGATCTCCGCCGAAAGAATGAAGTCGGTGCGGATCGCGCCTTTGATCTTGTCCTTCTCGTAGGCCACCAGATCGGTGGTCGGTTCGGCCACTGCCGCGCTCAGTTGTGCGTGATCGGCGTCATCTTCGGCTTTGCTGTGCAGAAACTTGTGCGCGAGCTTCTCGAAGCCTTCAAAACACAGATAGGCGCCGCCGACCATCAGCAGCGGCGTCACCAGCCACGGCACAAACGCACTGATCGCCAGCGCCGACGGCACCAGGATCAACTTATTCAGGAACGAGCCCTTGGCGACCGCCCAGACCACGGGAATTTCCCGTTCGGCGCGCACCCCGGAGACCTGCTGGGCATTGAGCGCCAGATCGTCGCCAAGCACCCCGGCGGTCTTCTTCGCGGCCATTTTGCTCATCAACGCCACGTCATCCAGAACCGTGGCGATATCGTCGATCAGCACCAGCAAACTGCTTCCTGCCATGAATCTTGTTTCCTTATGTGAATAATGCCGTGCAGCATACCGCGACGGCGGGCCACACGGGGCATTCTTGAGCCACGCGCGAGGCCGGTGCTACCATGCGCAACCGCCAGAACAGGCAAGGAACCACCGGGTTTATGAGCACAATCCGCGAGCGCAACAAAGAACTGATCCTGCGTGCCGCCAGCGAGGAGTTTGCCGACAAGGGCTTCGCTGCGACCAAAACCAGCGACATCGCCGCCAAGGCGGGATTGCCCAAGCCCAACGTCTACTACTACTTCAAGTCCAAGGAAAACCTCTACCGCGAGGTGCTGGAAAGCATCATCGGCCCGATCCTGCAGGCCTCCACTCCGTTCAACCCGGACGGCGTGCCGAGCGAAGTGCTCAGCGGCTACATCCGCTCGAAGATCCGCATCTCCCGCGACCTGCCCCACGCGTCCAAGGTGTTCGCCAGCGAAATCATGCACGGCGCCCCGCACTTGAACGCCGATCTGGTCGAGCAACTCAACAGCCAGGCCAGGCACAACATCGACTGCATCCAGAGCTGGATCGACCGCGGCCAGATCGCCCCGGTCGACCCCAATCACCTGATGTTCAGCATCTGGGCCGCGACCCAGACCTACGCCGACTTCGACTGGCAGATTTCCGCAATCACCGGCAAGGACAAGCTGGACGAAGCGGATTATGAAGCGGCGGCGCAGACGATTATCCGGTTGGTGTTGAAGGGGTGTGAGCCGGATCAGTGAGACCGCGGTACCCTCATCGCTGGCAAGCCAGCTCCCACAGGTGCTTGTGTTGAACACAGATTTTGCGAACAACACAAATCCCTGTGGGAGCTGGCTTGCCAGCGACGGCGGCAACTCGTTATCAGATCAGACCCAGATGGCATCCCACAGCGGATAATCACCCAGCCTTTCCACCAATCCTGCCCGCAATGGATTGGCGACTACATAGCGCGCCATCTTCACCAGATCATCTTCGCGCCTCAATGCCCGGTCATGAAAACCCTGCTGCCAAAGCGGCCCGTTTCGACCGCTGGATGAATTTACTGCTCGGGTAACCAGCGACTTGGTTTCCCCCATCAGCCTTCTGAGCGAACAATTTTCCAGCTCAACGAGCCAATGAAAATGATCCGGCATCACTACCCACGCCAGCGACTTTGCCAGTCCAAGCTCCTGTGCCCGGCGAAATTGATGAACCACCAACCTGCCTAAAGCAAAATCGGCAAAGATCGGCTCCCGATCAAGTGTGCTGGTTGTCAGTAGATAGATTCGATTGGGCTCGGCATAGCGGCCGGTTCGCAGACGATGTGAAGCCGGAAGATCAGGCAATCCATTGCCCCTTGATGATGAGTTCATCAAAAGGCTAGACCGCAGCGCCCCATCTGGCTCAGCAGTCTTTTATCTTGATATGTCAGTCACACCGCCATCGCTGGCAAGCCAGCTCCCACAGGTTGGGCGGAGCTCTAATCTTCGAACCACGCGAAACCTTGTGGGAGCTGGCTTGCCAGCGATTGCTTTACTTCAGACGAGACAGACTCAAGCCGCCACCCCCGCATCCGCCGTCAACGCCAGCGCCTCCACCGCTTTGATCGCCACCTGCTCGTCAATATCCGACAGATCGCCGCTGATGCCGATCGCACCCAGCACATTCCCCGCCTGATCGCGGATCAAAACCCCGCCGGGCGCCGGGACGACGCTGCCTTGGCCGAGGCTGTTGAGCGCGGCGATGAAGGCCGGGCGTTGTTGCGCGTCGAGCGCCAGCAAACGTGAGCCCTTGCCCAGGGCAATGGCGCCCCAGGCTTTGCCGATGGCGATGTTCGGGCGCAGCAGGCTGGCGCCGTCTTCGCGTTGCAGGGTGATCAGGTGGCCGCCGGTATCGAGTACCGCGATGGTCAGCGGTGCAGCGTTGATGCCGCGCCCGGCGCTGATGGCCTGGTTGACCAGGTTGACTGCGACTTTCAAGGTTAAAGCGCTCATGGTGCCGTCCTCATTTTGTTATTGGGAAAGTCGTGGAGCTGCGCGGTTGTGCCGCAGCTCGATGGCACAAATAGAACACAATGAATTATTTTTTTGTATACAATAATTCTCGAAAAGCGCCCCATGCGACGAAAAGCCACAGCAGAAACCGGCTTCCGACGAATGAAACAGACGCTTGAGAAAATGGATTGACCTGCGCCGTCCGCCGTGAATACACTCTGCGCAAAGCCACTTGTATACAATTACAAAACGTAAAGAGGCACAAAACCATGAGCAAAATGAGAGCAATCGAAGCCGCCGTTCTGGTGATGCGCCGTGAAGGGGTTGATACCGCTTTTGGCATTCCGGGTGCTGCGATCAACCCGCTGTACTCCGCACTGAAGAAAGTCGGTGGCATCGATCACGTCCTTGCTCGCCACGTCGAAGGCGCGTCGCACATGGCCGAGGGTTATACCCGCACCAAGGCCGGCAACATCGGCGTGTGCATCGGTACGTCCGGCCCGGCCGGTACCGACATGGTCACCGGGCTCTACAGCGCCTCGGCCGACTCGATTCCCATCCTCTGCATCACCGGCCAGGCACCCCGCGCCCGTATGCATAAGGAAGATTTCCAGGCAGTCGATATCACCAGCATCGTCAAGCCCGTCACCAAGTGGGCGACCACGGTTCTGGAGCCGGGCCAGGTGCCTTACGCGTTCCAGAAGGCTTTCTACGAAATGCGCTCCGGCCGTCCGGGCCCGGTACTGATCGACCTGCCGTTCGACGTACAGATGGCCGAAATCGAATTCGACATCGACGCCTACCAGCCACTGCCGCTGGCCAAGCCAACCGCCTCCCGGGTTCAGGTCGAGAAGGCGCTGGCGCTGCTCGATCAGGCCGAGCGTCCATTGCTGGTGGCCGGTGGCGGCATCATCAACGCCGATGCCAGCGACCTGCTGGTGGAGTTCGCCGAGCTGACCGGTATCCCGGTGGTTCCAACGCTGATGGGCTGGGGCACCATTCCAGACGATCACCCGTTGATGGTCGGCATGGTCGGTCTGCAGACCTCGCACCGTTACGGCAACGCCACCATGTTGAAATCCGACGTGGTGCTGGGCATTGGTAACCGTTGGGCCAACCGTCACACCGGTTCGGTCGATGTCTACACCGAAGGCCGCAAATTCATTCACGTCGACATCGAAGGCACGCAGATCGGCCGCGTGTTCACCCCGGATCTGGGCATCGTTTCCGACGCCGCAGCCGCGCTGACCGTGTTCATCGAAGTCGCCCGTGAATGGCAAGCCGCCGGCAAGCTGAAAAACCGCAGTGCCTGGTTGCAGGATTGCCAGCAGCGCAAGGCCAGCCTGCAGCGTAAGACGCACTTCGACAACGTGCCGGTCAAGCCGCAGCGCGTTTACGAAGAGATGAACCAGGTGTTCGGCAAAGACACCTGCTACGTCAGCACCATTGGTCTGTCGCAGATTGCCGGCGCGCAGTTCCTGCACGTCTACAAGCCGCGTCACTGGATCAACTGCGGCCAGGCCGGCCCGTTGGGCTGGACCATTCCGGCAGCGCTGGGCGTGGTCAAGGCCGATCCGAACCGCAAAGTCGTGGCCCTGTCGGGGGACTATGACTTCCAGTTCATGATCGAGGAGCTGGCGGTCGGCGCTCAGTTCAAACTGCCTTACATCCACGTCGTGGTGAACAACTCGTACCTGGGGCTGATCCGTCAGGCCCAGCGCGGCTTCGAAATGGACTACTGCGTGCAGCTGTCCTTCGATAACCTGAACGCGCCGGAACTCAACGGTTACGGGGTTGACCACGTGGCAGTCGCCGAAGGCCTCGGCTGCAAGGCACTGCGAGTGTTCGAACCAGCGGAAATCGCCCCTGCCCTGCGCAAGGCCGAACAGCTGATCGAAGAGTTCAAGGTGCCGGTGATCGTCGAAATCATCCTGGAGCGTGTGACCAACATCTCCATGGGGACCGAGATCAACGCCGTCAACGAATTCGAAGACCTGGCGCTGGTTGGCAACGACGCACCAACAGCGATTTCGCTGCTTGATTAACTGCTGACCGCTCTCCCTGTGGGAGCGGGCTTGCTCGCGAAAGCAATTTCACATCCGACACTGGTGTTGGCTGATCTACCGCTTTCGCGAGCAAGCCCGCTCCCACAAGGGGAACCTCACAAGACTTACGGGAGACCACCATGCCGCGCTTCGCAGCCAACCTGTCCATGCTGTTCACCGAACAGGATTTCCTTGCCCGTTTCGACGCCGCCGCCAAGGCCGGTTTCAGCGGCGTCGAATACCTGTTCCCGTACGATTTCAGCTCCGCCGAAATCAAGGCAAAACTCGATGCCAACGGTCTGACTCAAGTGCTGTTCAACCTGCCGGCCGGTGACTGGGCCAAGGGCGAGCGCGGCATCGCGTGCCTGCCGGACCGGGTTGAAGAGTTCCGCGCCGGGGTCGATCTGGCGATTGCCTACGCGCAAGTGCTGGGCAACACCCAGGTCAACTGCCTGGCCGGTATCCGTCCGCAAGGCGTGGACGATGCCACCGTGGAAAAAACCTTCGTCGCCAACCTCAAGTACGCGGCCGACAAGCTGCAGGCGGCGGGTATCAAACTGGTGATGGAAGCGATCAACACCCGCGACATCCCCGGCTTCTACCTGAACAACACGGCGCAGGCCCTGTCGATTCGCGAGCAGGTCGGCAGCGCCAATCTGTTCCTGCAATACGACATCTACCACATGCAAATCATGGAAGGCGATCTGGCCCGCACCCTGCAATCGCACCTGGGCGAGATCAACCACGTGCAGCTCGCGGACAACCCGGGGCGCAACGAGCCGGGCACCGGCGAGATCAACTACCGCTTCCTGTTCGAACACCTGGACCGCATCGGTTATCAGGGCTGGGTGGGTTGCGAGTACAAGCCGCTGACTACCACGGAAGCGGGCCTCGGCTGGCTGAAAACCCACAACGCAATCTGACAAACACATGACCCTGTAGGAGCTGCCGCAGGCTGCGATCTTTTGATCTTGCTTTTGCAGATCAAGATCAAGAACAAAAGATCGCAGCCTGCGGCAGCTCCTACAGGGAGACATACAAAAACAAGAGGATTTTCTCATGGCTAAAATCGGATTTATCGGCACCGGCATCATGGGCCACCCAATGGCGGCGAACCTGCAGAAAGCCGGTCACAGCCTGTTCCTGTCGGCGCATCACGACGCCGCCCCTGCCGACCTGGTCGCCGCAGGCGCCGTGGCCCTGGCCAACCCGCGCGAAGTCGCGCAGGAAGCTGAATTCATCATCGTCATGGTCCCGGATACCCCGCAGGTCGACGACGTGCTGTTCCGCGCTGACGGCGTGGCTGCCGGTATCGGCAAAGGCAAAGTGGTGATCGACATGAGTTCGATCTCGCCGACCGCGACCAAGGCCTTCGCTGCCAAAATCAACGAGAAAGGCGCGCAATACCTCGACGCCCCGGTATCCGGTGGTGAAGTCGGCGCCAAGGCTGCAACCCTGAGCATCATGGTCGGTGGCGATGCCGATGCCTTCGAACGCGCGCTGCCGCTGTTCCAGGCGATGGGCAAGAACATCACCCTGGTCGGTGGCAACGGCGACGGTCAGACCGCCAAGGTGGCGAATCAGATCATCGTCGCGCTGAACATCCAGGCAGTGGCAGAAGCCCTGCTGTTCGCCTCAAAAAACGGTGCCGACCCGGCCAAGGTCCGTGAGGCGCTGATGGGTGGCTTCGCTTCGTCGAAGATCCTCGAAGTGCACGGCGAGCGCATGATCAAAGGCACCTTCGATCCGGGCTTCCGCATCAGCCTGCACCAGAAGGACCTGAACCTGGCCCTGCAAGGCGCCAGGGAACTGAACATCAACCTGCCGAACACCGCCAACGCCCAGCAAGTGTTCAGCACCTGCGCGGCCATCGGTGGCAGCAACTGGGACCACTCGGCGCTGATCAAGGGTCTGGAACACATGGCCAACTTCTCGATTCGCGACAAGAAATAGCCCTGCCCCGCTTTCCATGTGGAAGCGGGCTTGCTCGCGAAGAGGGCGTGTCAGTCGACATGGAGATTGACTGACCCACCGCATTCGCGAGCAAGCCCGCTCCCACAATGGATCTGTGTTGCCCTTTCGAATAACAAGAATTCCGGGAGCCCGCCATGTCGGTCGATCCGCAACACCTGCTGCGCGAACTGTTTGCCACAGCCATCGACGCGGCCCATCCGAATCAGGTCCTCGAAGCTCATCTGCCCGCTGACCGCACCGGCCGAGTCATTGTCATCGGCGCCGGTAAAGCCGCCGCCGCCATGGCGCAGGTGGTCGAGCGCTGCTGGCAGGGCGAAGTCTCCGGCCTGGTGGTGACCCGTTACGGGCATGGCGCGCCGTGCGAAAAAATCGAAGTGGTCGAAGCCGCGCATCCGGTACCGGACGCAGCGGGTCTGGCCGTGGCCAAACGCGTGCTGGAACTGGTCAGCAACCTGAGCGAAGACGACCGGGTAATCTTCCTGTTGTCCGGTGGCGGCTCCGCCCTGCTCGCGCTGCCGGCCGAAGGCATCTCCCTCGCCGACAAGCAGTCGATCAACAAGGCCCTGCTCAAATCCGGCGCGACCATCGGCGAGATGAACTGCGTGCGCAAGCACCTCTCGGCGATCAAGGGCGGCCGCCTCGGCAAAGCCTGCTGGCCTGCCACTGTCTACACCTACGCGATTTCCGATGTGCCGGGCGACCTCGCCACGGTCATCGCCTCCGGCCCGACCGTGGCCGACCCGAGCACCTCGGCCGAAGCGCTGGCGATCCTCAAACGCTACAACATTGAAGTCCCGACCTCGGTGCGCAACTGGTTGCAAAGCGCGGAATCGGAAACGGTCAAACCCGGTGATCCGAGTCTCGCGCGCAGCCACTTCCAGTTGATCGCCCGCCCGCAGCAATCGCTGGATGCCGCCGCAGTGAAATGCCGTCAGGCCGGTTTCAGCACGCTGATCCTCGGCGACCTTGAAGGTGAATCCCGCGAAGTGGCGAAGGTCCACGCCGGCATCGCTCGCCAGATCATCAACCATGGCCAGCCACTGGCAGCGCCGTGCGTGATTCTCTCCGGCGGCGAAACCACGGTGACCGTGCGCGGCAATGGCCGTGGCGGACGCAACGCCGAATTTCTCCTCAGCCTCACCGACAGCCTCAAGGGCCAGCCCGGGGTCTACGCGCTGGCCGGTGACACCGACGGTATCGACGGCTCGGAAGACAACGCCGGCGCCATCATGACCCCGGACAGCTACGCGCGCGCCGCCGCCCTTGGTCTGAGCACCAGCGACGAGCTGGATAACAACAACGGTTACGGCTACTTCGCCGCGCTCGACGCGCTGATCGTCACCGAACCGACCCGCACCAACGTCAACGACTTCCGCGCCATCCTGATCCTCGAGAGCTCTAAATCATGACGCCTGATAAAAAGGTCAAAATCCTCGCCACCCTCGGGCCCGCTGTCGATGGCATCGACGACATCCGTGAACTGGTCGAGGCCGGGGTCAATATCTTCCGCCTCAATTTCAGCCACGGCGATCACGCCGATCACGCCAAGCGCTATCAGTGGATCCGCGAAGTCGAGCGCCAGCTCAACTACCCGTTGGGCATTCTGATGGATCTGCAAGGGCCGAAACTGCGCGTCGGCAAGTTCGCCGAGGGCAAGGTGCAGTTGCATCGCGGTCAGGCGTTTCGCCTCGATCTGGACGCCACGCCCGGCGATGAACGCCGAGTGAATCTGCCGCACCCGGAGATCATTGCTGCGCTGGAAGCCGGCATGGACCTGCTGCTGGACGACGGCAAACTGCGTCTGCGCGTGGTCAGCAAATACACCGACGCCATCGACACCACCGTGCTCGCCGGCGGCGAACTGTCGGACCGCAAAGGCGTCAACGTGCCGCAAGCGGTGCTCGACCTGAGCCCACTGACCGCCAAGGATCGTCGCGACCTCAGCTTCGGCCTGGAGCTGGGTGTGGACTGGGTGGCGCTGTCGTTCGTGCAACGCCCACAGGACATTCTCGAAGCCCGCGAACTGATCGGCGACAAGGCCTTTCTGATGGCGAAAATCGAGAAGCCGTCGGCGGTTGAGCAACTGCGGGAAATCGCCGAACTGAGCGACGCAATCATGGTGGCTCGCGGTGACCTTGGCGTCGAAGTACCGGCGGAAAGCGTGCCGCAGATCCAGAAGAACATCATCAGCACCTGCCGTGAACTGGGTAAACCGGTGGTGGTGGCGACGCAGATGCTCGAGTCGATGCGCTTCTCCCCGGCCCCGACCCGCGCCGAAGTCACCGACGTCGCCAACGCCGTGGCTGAAGGCGCCGATGCGGTGATGCTCTCGGCGGAAACCGCGTCCGGCGAATACCCGCTGGAAGCGGTGCAGATGATGAGCAAAATCATCCGCCAGGTGGAAAACGGTCCGGACTACCAGACCCAGCTCGACGTCAGCCGACCGAAAGCCGAAGCCACCGTGTCCGATGCGATCAGTTGCGCGATCCGGCGCATCAGCAACGTGCTGCCGGTGGCAGTGCTGGTCAACTACAGCGAATCGGGCACCTCAAGCCTGCGGGCGGCGCGGGAGCGGCCGAAAGCGCCAATCCTCAACCTGACGCCGAACCTGCAGACCGCACGCCGCCTGAGCGTGGCGTGGGGCATTCACTCGGTGGTCAACGACCGTCTGCGTCAGGTCGACGAGGTGTGTTCCACCGCACTGGAAATCGCCCAGGCGCAAGGCATGGCCGAACGTGGCGACACCTTGCTGATCACCGCCGGCGTGCCGTTCGGCCAGCCGGGATCGACCAATTCGCTGCGCATTGAAACGCTGATTTAACCCACATTCCTGATGTGAGCACCAAACCTGTGGCGAGGGGATTCATCCCCGATTGACTGCGCAGCAGTCGTCGCTTTTAGGACATGACGGTTTTCACAGAAAAACCGCATCGACCGATTTTGGGGCTGCTTCGCAGCCCATCGGGGATAAATCCCCTCGCCACAGTATTTGCAAGACCTTTTGCTGTTCCAACTGCCCAGACTTTCTCAACATGCCTGCCAATCATTTCAACACCCACTGCCCCGACTGGGCCGAGGCTTTGCTCAACGGTTTCAGTCAGATATTCCTCCAGCGCCATCCGCTGTGCGGCCTGTTGTGTCTGCTGGCGATCCTGCTCACCGCGCCGGTGCTGTTTGCCGGGGCGCTGCTCGGTGGCGTCGCCGGGCTGCTCACCGCGCAACGGCGCAACTACGCCAAGGCGGATCGTCAGGCTGGACTGTTCAGCTATAACGGCGTGCTGCTCGGTTTATTGCTGAGCCTGTATTTGCCCTGGTCACCGTTGCTGCCACCGCTGATTCTCGCGGCCGGCGGCTTGAGCGCGATGCTCACTCAGCAATGGCTCAAACACGTGTACCGCAGCCGCTCGATACCAGCCTACACCTCGCCGTTCGTGGTCATCAGTTGGGTGTTGCTGCTGTTCGCCGAACCGTCCGCGCCGACGGCACACATCGAGATGACCACGCTGAACCTGCTCGCCGCGCAACTGCGGGGATTGGGTCAGGTGATGTTCCTCGATCATCCACTGGCTGGCGCGTTGATCGGCATCGGCTTGCTGATCGCCGATCGCCGGGTGTTCTGCTGGGCGCTGCTGGCGTCGGCCATCGGCCTCGGCTCTAGCCTGTTGCAGCACGAAAGCAGCGCTGCCTTGCTCGGTCTCGGCAGCTACAACGCAGTGCTCGCCGCCCTCGCCTTCAGCACACAACGTCAGCAACCGTGGCTGCCGCTGCTGGGTATCGTCCTCGCGCTGCTGGTCACGCCACTGTTCGCCGCCATCGGCCTGGCAACGCTGACCGCGCCGTTCATCCTCGCTGGTTGGCTGATCCGCGTCGGGATCCAGATGCTCGGCCAGGCAGCCGTCGACGGCACGCCTTGCACACAAGGGGACAATCAACCTAGGCTGCGCTGATCTTCGATTCAGGCGTTATCCATGGACAGCAGCAACAGTTGGCGTGAACGGCTTTACGTGATGATTTTCCAGAGTGACACCCTCGCCGGGCGGCGCTTCGACGGCATTTTGCTGTTGATCATCCTCGCCAGCCTGGTGATCGTGATGCTCGACAGTATCGACAGCATTCACCAGAACTACGCCGATATGCTGGCGTACATCGAGTGGGGCTTCACCGTGATATTTCTCGGTGAATACATCCTGCGCCTGTACTGCTCACCGAAACCGTTGCGCTACGCCTTCAGCTTCTACGGGCTGGTGGACTTGCTGGCGATCGTGCCGGGGATTCTTGCGCTGTATTACAGCGATGCGCAGTACTTGCTGATCATCCGCATCATCCGCATGCTGCGGATCTTCCGCGTGCTCAAGCTCAGTCCGTACCTCAAGCAGGCCAACTACCTGATGTCGGCGCTGCGCGGCAGCAAGCAGAAGATCGTGGTGTTTCTGGTCAGCGTCTGCACCCTGGTGACGGTTTTCGGCACCCTGATGTACGTGATCGAAGGCCCGGAACACGGCTTCACCAGCATCCCCAAAGGCATCTATTGGGCGATCGTGACCCTGACTACCGTCGGCTTCGGCGACATCGTGCCCAAGACCCCGCTGGGCCAGGTGATTTCGTCGCTGGTGATGATCACCGGTTACTCGATCATCGCTGTGCCCACCGGGATTTTCACTGCCGAACTGGCAAACGCCATGCGCGGCGAACAGCTGCAGCACGACTGCCCGGTGTGCAAGAAAAACAGCCATGAACACGGCGCGGCGTTCTGCTCGCGCTGCGGCAATGCGCTGTTCAAGAAAATGGAATAAGTACAGAGCTTTTTAATCTTTAAACGGCTATGCGGGCACCCGTTATAGTCAGTGGCAATTGAACATCACCCCCTGTAGGAGCTGCCGCAGGCTGCGATCTTTTGATCTTGATCTTCTAAAAACAAAATCAAAAGATCGCAGCCTCCGGCAGCTCCTACATTTGAAAAACAAGGAATGCGCAGTGAAAAAACTCTTTGGCGCCTCACTTCTCGCCGCCGGTCTCGCCTTTGGCAGCGTGGCTCACGCCGCACCGACCCTGCTCAACGTCTCCTACGACGTGATGCGCGATTTCTACAAGGACTACAACACGGCGTTCCAGAAACACTGGCAGGCCGAGCACAACGAAAACATCACGGTGCAGATGTCCTTCGGCGGCTCCAGCAAGCAGGCGCGTGCGGTGATCGATGGCCTGCCGGCTGACGTCATCACCATGAACATGGCCACCGACATCAACGCCCTCGCGGACAACGGCAAACTGGTCCCGGAAAACTGGGTCACGCGCCTGCCGAACAACAGCGCGCCGTTCACCTCGGCCACCGTATTCATCGTCCGTAAAGGCAACCCGAAAGCCCTGAAAGACTGGCCGGATCTGCTCAAGGACGGCGTACAGGTGATCGTGCCGAACCCGAAAACCTCGGGTAACGGCCGCTACACCTACCTGTCGGCCTGGGGTTATGTGCTGAAGAACGGCGGTGACGAGAACAAAGCCAAGGACTTCGTCGGAAAACTGTTCAAACAGGCACCGGTCCTGGATACCGGGGGCCGCGCCGCAACCACCACGTTCATGACCAACCAGATCGGCGACGTGCTGGTGACCTTCGAGAACGAGGCGGAAATGATCGCTCGCGAGTTTGGTCGCGATCAGTTCGAAGTGATCTATCCAAGTGTTTCAGCTGAAGCCGAGCCGCCGGTATCGGTGGTCGACAAAGTGGTCGACAAGAAGGGTTCGCGTGCGGCGGCGGATGAGTACTTGAAGTACCTGTGGTCGCCGGAAGGTCAGGAAATTGCTGCGGCGAATTACCTGCGTCCACGTGATCCGGCGGTGTTGGCGAAATACACTGACCGTTTCCCGAAAGTCGATTTCCTTTCGGTGGAGAAAACCTTCGGTGACTGGCGCTCGGTGCAGAAGACTCACTTCAATGATGGTGGGGTGTTTGATCAGATTTACACCGGGCAGTAAGGCCTGAGCTGAAATGGAAAAGGCGATCCAAAGTGGTCGCCTTTTTTACGGCCGCAATACCCTCACCCCAGCCCTCTCCCAGAGGGAGAGGGGGCCGACCGTGAGATGCTCAAAAGATTCGCCGACCTGAAATTGCTACTGTGAATCCATAATCGCTGCGAGTCTTTCAGGTCGATGTATAGCGTCAGACACCTCGGTCAGTCCCCTCTCCCTCTGGGAGAGGGTTAGGGTGAGGGGCTTTTACATCGGTGGGGTTACACCGTCCTTGCCGGCAGAGATGGACTGCGCGGTCAGCGTGCCGTCCGCACTCTGGGTGACGAAAGTCACGATCTTCACCCCGACCTTGAGCAAACTGCGATCCGCCGGCGTCAGGTTGACGATCGGCACATCTTCCGGCACCAGAATCTTCTGCTGCCCGCCCTTGTAATTCACGGTCAGCACGCGGCCGTTGCTCACCACCAGATCGCCAACGCTGCCATTGGTCATGCTGCTGCCCTTGGCCAGGTCGAACGGCCGATGGCCATCGCCGCTGCCGGCCAGTTCCGGCGGGAATACGTGCACTTCCATGGCCTTGAGCGTGCCATCTTCCTGGGGCATGGCGGCCGAGCCGATGTAGCTGCCGGGTTTGATGTCTTCGATATTCGCCAGCGTGACGGCGCGAACCTTGGTGTCCGCCGTCAATCGGATCACCACGTTTTCGCCGCTGTTGACGTGCATCTTCAACGTGTCGGCGCTGACCCCGGTGATCTCACCGCGCACGCCAATGCGCATCCCGGGTGCCTCGGCTGCCTGCACAGCGCTGGCGCCGAGCAGACCGATCAGGGCAATCGTGGTGGTGTGACGCAGCAACTGACGCAACATGGCGGTCCTCCGGTGATGAACATTTGAACAGCGGCAGTAAACATAAGCACGCTATCGAAGAAGATGTAAGTGAATGTATCATCGACATTCGCCGGCCGGACGCAAGGTTCGCCGCTGGACGTCACGCTGCTGCACGCCAGTCATTCCGCAACGGAATAACTGCTATCGATACAAGGCTGCTACCGCCGCGTCGGTGCGTCCCTTAGCCTCACCGCACTCCCTTTCGCTGGATCGAGAAACCTTATGAACGCCACAACTCACGCAATGACCCGAGGCATGGTGCTGCTGTTCGCCTTCTGCTGCGGTGCGATCGTCGCCAACATCTACTACGCGCAGCCAATCATCGGCCTGATCGCCCCGGACATCGGCCTGTCCGACACCATGGCCAGCTTTATCGTCTCGCTGACCCAGATCGGTTACGCGCTGGGCCTGTTTTTCCTGGTGCCGCTGGGCGACCTGCTGGAAAACCGCCGGTTGATGATCATCACCACCGTGGTGGCGATTGCCAGTCTGCTGGGTGCGGCGTTCACCAGTCAGCCGAATGTGTTCCTGCTGATCTCGTTGCTGGTGGGTTTCAGTTCGGTGTCGGTGCAGATCCTGATCCCCCTCGCCGCGCATCTGGCACCGGAAGAGTCCCGTGGCCGGGTGGTCGGCGGGATCATGGGCGGCCTGCTGCTGGGCATCCTGCTGGCGCGGCCGGTGTCGAGCGTCGTGGCTGACCATTTCGGCTGGCGCGCAATGTTCATGATTGCGGCAGCGTTGATGGCAGCGATCAGCGTGGTGCTGGCGTTCACCGTGCCCAAGCGTCAACCGGATCACAGTGCCTCTTATGGCCAACTGATCGGCTCGTTGTGGACCCTGCTGCGCCAGCAACCGGTGTTGCGTCAGCGGGCGTTTTATCAGGGCTGCATGTTCGCCACCTTCAGCCTGTTCTGGACAGCGGTGCCGCTGGAACTGGCGCGCAACCATGGCCTGTCGCAAAGCGAGATTGCGATCTTCGCCCTGGTCGGCGCCATCGGTGCCATCGCCGCGCCAATCAGCGGACGCCTGGCTGACGCCGGTCACACCCGCATTGCCTCGCTGCTGGCAATGCTGTTCGCCAGCCTGGGTTTCCTGCCGGCGTTCATCCACCCGGCCTACAGCGTGATCGGCCTGGCCGTGACCGGCGTGGTACTGGATTTCTGCGTACAGATGAACATGGTCCTCGGCCAGCGCGCGGTGTATTCGCTGGACGCCAAAAGCCGCGGTCGCCTGAATGCGCTGTACATGACCAGCATCTTCATCGGCGGCGCCTTCGGCTCGTCGGTCGCCAGTGCGGTGTATGAGCATGGCGGCTGGTTGTGGATCGTGATTGTCGGCAGCGCCTTCCCGCTGTTGGCGCTGCTGCGGTTTTTGAGTGTTTCGCAGCGTGGTTCATTGGCGACGGCGTAAGGCGTCAAAAGCTTCGCGAGCAAGCTCGCTCCCACAGGTTACTCAGTGAACCTGGGGAGCGATGACGCTTAATACCGAACCAGTTTTTCCATCGCCGCATCCGCCAGAAAGGAGGAGCGGCTTTTGACGTTGTGCTCGCGCACATAGCGATCGATACGTTGAATGACGTAACCGGGCAACGTCACATTGACCTTCTCGGTCTTGCCCATGTACGGCGAGATATCCAGCTCGAGCATGCCCCAGCCCATGCCGGCAAACTCCGGATTATTGCGATGGGCCGCTGCCGACGTCGGCATGGGAATCGACTCGCCGTCCGCGGCTATCTCCTGCAGCATGATGTGGGCGATTTCGACGGCGGCATTGTAGGCATCCTCGAAGGTATCCCCCGCTGTGACTGCGCCGGGGATGTCGGGTATCTGAATCCCGATGGCGGTGTTTTCATCACCCCATTCGATGCAGATCGGATATTGCATTATGGATCTCCCTTGTAGCTGGCTGACGGGCAGTACAACCCGGCACGCCTTCTGATGCTCTTGACCGTCCCCAGCGGCAAATCCTTTTTCGGGTGGGGAACGGGAATGGTGTAAGGGTTGTAACGGTGAGTGAAGATGTGATGACTGCCAGTGACGCGATCCAGCTTCCAGCCTGCCTCCTCCAGCTCCTTGATCAATAGCCTGCTTTGCACCTACCGCCTCCTTGCTCCGGCCGAATAAAAATAACTCTAGAGTTATCTTTACTCAAGCACAGAAACGGACAGCACGACGTTCGGTTGTTTTACAGCATGTGATCACGCCAACCATTCTCCCCCGGCATGAATGCTATGCCCGGCACCTGCGTTCCGCTGCCGGTGCCAGGCAGTCATCCTTGAACCACGCCACCCACGGCGCTCTTCAAGGAATTTCGACCATGACCCTGCAAGCAAAACTCGACGCGTTCAAAGCCGACTTCACCGCCGGCAAGCCGCCTTACAGTGCGCCGGCCGACATTCATCCGGTGATGGCCCGCGCCACTGCCGAGCTGATTGCCTCCGGCGCGGCCGACCGTGCGTTGAAGGTTGGCGACAGAGCGCCGCTGTTCACCCTGAAAGACCCCGACGGCCAGCCCGTATCCTCAGCCGATCTGTTGGCGCGCGGGCCGCTGGTGCTGACGTTCTATCGCGGTGTCTGGTGCCCGTACTGCAACCTGGAACTGCAGGCGCTGCAGGCCTTTCTTCCGTCGATACAAGACGCGAGGGCCAGCCTGTTGGCCATCTCGCCGCAGATCGCCGCGAACAGCCGCAAGTCGCAACGCATCAACGAACTGCAATTCCCGATCCTCAGCGACCCGCACAATGACGTCGCCGCCGCGTTTGGCCTGCGCTTCGAGCTGCCGGATTACCTGATCGAGCTGTACAAGAATCTGCGCAACGATCTGCCGACCTTCAACGATGATCCGGCGTGGACCTTGCCGATGCCGGCGCGTTATGTGATCGGTCAGGACGGCGTGATCCGTTACGCCGAGGTCAACCCGGATTACACTCAGCGTCCCGAGCCTGAAGCGATGCTCGATGCATTGCGCGGCTGATCCGATCCGTTTTGCCCAGGAGTTGCCATGACCCGACGTACCTTCCTCATCACCGGCGCCAGCAAAGGCATTGGCCGGGCGCTGGCCGAGCATCTCGATCGGGCCGGGCATCGGGTGGTGGGGATTGCCCGCCAGCCGGACCTGAGCTTTCCCGGGATTCTGTTTCCACTGGACCTGAGTGATCGCGAGCTGACCGGTCAGGTGCTGGCGGATCTGGCGCGTACTTATGAATTCGACGGGCTGGTCAACAACGTCGGTCTGGTGCGGCCGCAGGCGCTGGGGGATATCGATCTGGACGCATTCGACGAGGTGATGCGGCTGAATCTGCACTCTGCGTTGCAGGCCACGCAAGCCGTGCTGCCGGGGATGCGCACGCGCGGTTGGGGTCGGGTGGTGAACATCTCCAGCCTGACCGTGCTGGGCATCACCCAACGCACCGCGTATGCGGCGGCGAAAGCGGCGCTGGTCAGCTTCACCCGCTCGTGGGCGCTGGAATTGGCGCAAACCGGCATCACCGTGAACGCCGTGGCCCCGGGGCCGACGGAGACCGAACTGTTTCGCGCCAACAATCCGCCGGGCAGTGAGGGTGAAGCGCGGTATCTGGCCGGCGTGCCGATGGGGCGTCTGGGGCAACCGGAGGAAATTGCCTCGGCGATTGCCTTTCTATTGTCCGAACAGAGCGGTTTTATCACCGGGCAGACATTGTTCGTCGATGGCGGCGCCTCGGTAGGCAAAGCCGCGTTCTAAGCAACACCTGATTCCCCTGTGGGAGCGAGCTTGCTCGCGAAGGCGATATTTCAGCCAAATCCATGTTTCTGAAAGACCGCTTTCGCGAGCAAGCTCGCTCCCACAGGTTTCGTCATTACCCTTCAAGATTGCGCAAGGACCTGAAATGGATCGCCTCGCCGCCATGGAAACCTTCGTCTACGTTGTCGAAACCGGCTCGTTTTCGGCCGCCGCACGACGCCTGAATATCGGCCAGCCGGCCGTATCGAAGACCATCGCCCAACTGGAAAAACGCTTGGCCGTCAGCCTGTTGCTGCGCTCGACTCGCGGCCTGACCCCGACCGAGGCCGGTCTGGCCTATTTCGAACGGGCCAGACGCGCCATCGAGGAAGCCAACGAAGCCGACAACGCCGCCCGGGACAGCGCCAGCGGTTTGAGCGGCCACTTGCGCATCAGCGCTGCGGTGACCTTCGGCCGCCTGCACATCGTCCCGCACCTGGGGGCGTTTCTCGATCAGCATCCGCAACTCAACATCGATCTGCTGCTCGATGATCGCAACATCAACCTCGTCGAGGAAGGCATCGACGTCGCCCTGCGCATGGGCGCCCTCACCGATTCCGGCCTGACCGCACGCAAGATCGCCGATTGCCGCCGCGTGGTACTCGGCACCCCGGCATACTTCGCCAGACACGGCGAACCGAACTGCCCGGCCGACTTGAGCAAGCATGAGGCGATCGTCTACCGGCTCGGTGGCGGTAGTACCTGGCAGTTCAGCAAAGGCGCCGAACAACAATCGGTGATCATCAGCGGCCGCCTGCGGGTCAGCGCGGCTGAGGGCGTGCGCGAAGCCGTGCTGGCCGATCAAGGCCTGACGCTCGCCTCCGAATGGATGTTCGCCCCGGAGCTGACCAGCGGCGCGGTCAAGACCGTGATGGCTGACTGGACCCTGCCGGACATGGATTTATGGGCAGTGTTTCCGACGGGGAGAATGGCGAGTGCCAAGGCGCGGGCGTTTGTGGAGTACATGGAAAACCTGATCAGACACCCCACCTGAAACACCCAGATTTTCGTTTATTGCGATTTTCGTTTAATTCGAATAACTTGCCAGCATCCTCTAATCAGAATGCTGGAAGCTCCTATGTCGATTGTCCTTCACCCTCCTCTCAACCTCCCTGTCGAACGCGAAGTCCAAGCCGCGATTGAAGGGAAACGCGCGCTGACTGCTTACCTCGCCACCCGATTCGAAACCCAGCACATCCAGATTTTCGATGAGCAGAACCAGGCGCATCAGGTCGAGCTGCCGACCTCGGCGCTGCGGCTGCTGATGGATATTCTGGCGGAGCTGGCTGAAGGCAACGCCGTCAAAGTCGTGCCGGTGCATGCCGAACTGACCACGCAGGAAGCTGCCGATCTCCTCAATGTCTCACGTCCGCACCTGATAAAACTGCTGGAAAGCGGCGAGTTGTCCTACCACAAAACCGGCAAGCACCGACGTGTGCGCTTTGCCGATCTGATGGACTATAAGACCCGGCGCGAAACCGCCAGCGAGCAGGCAATGGCGCTTCTCGCAGAGCAGGCACAGGCGTTAAGGACAGGATACGAGTGAGGCATTCCTCTTTCACCGCTGTATACGATGCATGTGTTTTGTACCCCGCCCCGCTCAGAGACTTCTTGATGTGGCTCGCGCTCTCAGGACGGTTTCGAGCCCGATGGACCAAGGAGATTCACGGCGAATGGAAACGCAATTTATTGAAGAACCGAAGGGATCTGACGCTGGAACAACTGGATCGCACATCCGAACTTATGGATCGTGCGATACCGGATGCCTGCGTCTATGACTTTGAGGACCTGATTGCTGGCCTCACTCTTCCCGACAGCAACGACCGCCATGTACTGGCAGCGGCCATACGCTGTGGCGCAGGGGTCATCGTGACTTTCAATCTGAAGGATTTTCCCGACTCACATCTGGCACCTTACGGCCTCGAGGCTTAACACCCCGATGAGTTTGTCGAAAACCTGCTACATCTGGATCCGGCTGCCGTCATCGCTGCCGCGCAACGGCAACGCCAACAACTGAAATTACCGCCGATGGCCGTCGAACCTTTTCTGGATCTCCTGCGACGTCAGGGACTGGTTGAGTCAGTCAAGGCGCTGAGCGCCTATCGCGCGATGCTTTGAAAACCCACTTTGTGAAAACCGGATAAAAAAACGGCGATCCAAAGATCGCCGTTTTTCATCACTGCCCGAACTGCTTGCCCAACCCCGGTGGCACGCCGTGGATGTCGGTGTCTTCCCATGGGCCGTTGGGGCTGACGGAGCGGGTCCAGCCGTTGTTCCAGCGGAAGTAGGTGCGCTGGCGGTAGAAGGTGTTGGGTTGGTCGTCGAGGACGTAGACCCCGAGTTTCTGGTCCCAGTGGCTGTTGCCGCCCGGTGGCGGGGCAAAGCTGGCGGAGGTGCGGGGCACGGGTTTCGACGGCTTGGCCGGGATGCTTTTGCCCGGTGTCGGCGAAGTCGACGGGGTCGGGCTCGGCTGCGACGGCGGGATCGGTGGCAGGTTGGTGGTCGGTTCCGGTCGGTGCACCGCACAGGCGCTCATGCTCAGGGCCAAGGAGATGACGGTGATGCGGGCGAGGCTGTGCATGGCGGTGCTTTCCTGTGGATTCCGGGGTTATTTGTCCGGGCTGTCGATGATCAGTTTTTGTGGCGCGGTGGTGCTGCTGGCCAACGGGCCGCTACGCCCCACCCACTCCCCGGCGGTCGGCTGACCGGCCCGTGAGATGCGCGCAACCAGTTGGACTTCGGGGAAGTTCGACAGTTTCAACTGCGGCATCATCGCGTCGGCATCGCCCAGCTCGACGGTCACCGGCAGGTCGGCGACGGTCAGGCGCTTGGCCGCCAGCGGTGCCGGTGGGCCGGACACGGCGCGGGCGAAGATGAACACGCTGTCGCCCGGCTGCACCTTGCCCCGGAGTTCACTGGCCAGGTCAACATCGACCTTGAGCAGTGCCGCAACCTTGGCCGCCGGTGCTTCGGCGACCTTGCCGCCGCTGGCCTTCAAGCGTTCGGCGGCGCGTTCGATGCCGCCTTGCAGCGCAGCGCGGGAGTTGTCCTCGGCCGGCAGTTGCGCCAGCAGGCGGTTCCAGTAATCGATGGCTTGCTGATAACGCTCGCCTTCGAACGCGGCGATGCCGAGCAAGCCGAGGCTGGTGACTTCTTTCGGATCGGCCTTCAGCGCTTCGTCGGTCAGCGCCTGAATCTTGTCCGACCACTTTTTGCCATCGGCGAAGTACTGCGCCTGCGCCCACTGACCAAGCAGTTCCGGCTGGCGCCCGGCGAGGTTGGCCGCGCGCTCGAACATCTTCGCCGCGTCCGCCGGACGATCCTGGGCCATGTAGGTGCGACCGAGGAAGTACAGCCCCTCTGCCGAATCCGGCTGCGCGGCTACCGCACGTTCCAGACGCTGGGTCATCTCTTCCATCGACTGCGGCGCCTGGGCGAATTCGCGGGTCAGCTCGACCTTGTCGGCGGCACCGAAATGCAGATACAGACCGAGACCCAACAGCGGCACCAGCACCGCGGCCAACAGTGGCAACGGTTTGCCCAAGGTCGACACACGCGGCGCGGCAACGCCTTCGGTATCGGCCAGCAGTTCACGCGCCGCTTCGGCACGACCGCTGTCCATTTGCGCGGCATCGAGTACGCCTTCGGCCTGCTGCGATTGCAGCTCGGCCACACGCTCCTGATACAGCGCGACGTTCAGGGCAGTACGATCCTCTTCGCGCTGGGCGCGACGGCCACGCAGAACCGGGATCAGCAGAAAACTCAGGGCGACCAGAAGCAACAGCCCTGCGGCAAGCCAGAAATCAATCATTCTTGGTTTTTATCCAACAGTTGGTCGAGGCGCTGACGCTCTTCGATGGACAGCGATTGCGAGGTCTCGGCACGCTGGCCACGACGGCGGCGCACGATCACCACGATCACCACCAGGCCGCCCAGCAGCAGCCCGGCCGGGCCGAACCAGAGCAACGCAGTCTTGGCGTTGAGCGCCGGTTTGTAGCGGACGAAATCACCGTAGCGGTCGACCATGAAGTCGATGATCTGCTGATTGTCCTTGCCCTCACCGAGCATGCGAAAAATCTCTTTGCGCAGGTCGGCGGCAATCGGCGCGTTGGAGTCGGCAATGTCCTGGTTCTGGCACTTGGGGCAGCGCAGTTCCTTGGTCAGTTCGCGAAAACGCTCGCGATCGCCTTCTTTGGCGAACTCGTAAGTGTCGATCGCGGCGTGAGCCACACCGGCCAGACTCAGGCCCAAAACCACGGCAGCGAGAAAACGCTTCATGGCTTGGCCTCATCCACCAGCGCCTGATATTTGGCTGCAAGTTTTTCGCGCCAGACCTGCTCGTCAATCACACCGACGTACTTGTCGCGAATGATGCCCTTGGCATCGATGAAGAAGGTTTCCGGCGCGCCGTACACGCCGAGGTTGAGACCCAGCGAGCCCTCTTCGTCACGGATATCCAGCAAATAGGGATTGTGAAATTCGGCCAGCCACTTCAAGGCATCGGCGTTGGTGTCCTTGTAGTTGATGCCGTAGATCACCACGCCACGCTCGGCCAGTTTGTTCAGCACCGGGTGTTCGACCCGGCAGGAAATACACCAGGTGCCCCAGACGTTGACCAGCGCTGGTTTGCCGATAAGGTCAGCCTTGGTCAGGGTCTTGTCGCCCTGCACGCTCGGCAAGGTGAATTCGGGGAATGGCTTGTTGATCATCGCCGACGGCAGCTCCGCCGGATCGAGGTACAGACCGCGATAGAGAAACACCGCCACCAGCAGGAACAGCGCCAGTGGCACCAGCATCAACCAACGTCTCATACCGCCGCTCCCTGCAGGCCGAGGGCATCACGCACCCGGGCTTTGACCTTGACTCGATAACGCCGATCCAGCGCCGCCAGCAAACCACCCAGACCGGTCAGCAGACCGCCGAACCAGATCCAGCGCACGAACGGTTTGACGTGAACCCGCACCGCCCAGGCGCCGTTCTCCAGCGGTTCGCCCAGTGCGACGTACAGGTCGCGGGTGAAACCGGCGTCGATCCCGGCCTCGGTCATCATCGAACTCTGCACCGTGTACAGGCGTTTTTCCGGGTGCAGCACGCTGACTTCCTTGCCGTCGCGGATCACCCGGACGGTGCCCTTGTCGGAAGTGAAGTTCGGCCCTTCGAAGTGTTTGGCACCTTCGAAGACGAAGTGATAACCGGCCAGGTCCATCGACTCGCCTGGGGCCAGACGCAGGTCGCGCTCGGCACTGTTCTGGCTCGACAGCACGACGCCAAGGGCGCACACGGCGATGCCGAGGTGAGCGAGCTGCATGCCCCAATAACTGCGGGTCAGGCTCGGCAGGCCTTTGATCAGACCTTTGTGGCGAGTCTTGTCGAAGATGTCGCGCACCCCGGCCAGCAACACCCAGGCGGCGAGCAGGAACGTCGCGATCACCGCCCAGTTGAAGTCGCCGTATGCGACTCCGGCCACCACCGCCAACGCGACGCTGCCGAGCAGCACCGGGGTCAGCATGTTCGCCAGCCATTTCACCGGAGTGTCTTTCCAGCGCACGATCACACCGACCGCCATCACCAGCATCAGCAACGCCATCAGCGGGATGAACAGCGCATTGAAGTACGGCGGGCCGACCGACAGTTTGGCGCCGCTGATCGCATCGAGAATCAGCGGGTACAGGGTGCCGAGCAAGATCATCGACGCCGCCACCACCAGCACCAGGTTGTTCCCCAGCAGCAGGGTTTCCCGCGACCACAGGTTGAAGCCGACCTGGCTCTTGACCACCGGCGCGCGCAAGGCGAACAGGGTCAGCGAACCACCGACCACGAACAGCAGGAAGATCAGGATGAACACACCACGCTCGGGGTCCGAGGCAAACGCGTGCACCGAGGTCAACACCCCGGAGCGCACAAGGAACGTCCCCAGCAGGCTGAGGGAGAACGCGGCAATCGCCAGCAACACCGTCCAGCTCTTGAACACGCCACGTTTTTCCGTGACCGCCAGCGAGTGGATCAGCGCGGTGCCGACCAGCCAGGGCATGAACGAGGCGTTTTCCACCGGGTCCCAGAACCACCAGCCGCCCCAGCCGAGTTCGTAGTAAGCCCACCACGAGCCGAGGGTGATGCCGATGCCGAGAAACGCCCAGGCGACAATCGTCCACGGCCGCGACCAGCGTGCCCATGCGGCGTCGAGACGGCCACCGAGCAACGCGGCAATCGCGAACGCAAACGCCACCGAGAAACCGACGTAACCCATGTACAGCATCGGCGGATGCACGATCAGGCCGATGTCCTGCAGCAGCGGGTTGAGGTCACGCCCATCGGCGGGGATCTGCGGCAGGATCCGCGAGAACGGGTTGGAGGTGAGGATCAGGAATAACAGGAAACCGGTACTGATCATGCCCATCACCGCCAGCACGCGGGCAAGCATGACTTGCGGCAACTGCCGGGAGAACACCGACACCGCAAAGGTCCAGCCACCGAGAATCAGTGCCCACAGCAGCAGCGAGCCTTCGTGGGCGCCCCACACGGCGCTGAACTTGTAGTACCACGGCAGTGCGCTGTTGGAGTTCATCGCCACGTAGCCGACCGAGAAATCGTCGGTCATGAACGCGTAGGTCAGGCTACCGAAGGCAAACAGCAAGAACGCAAACTGGCCCCACGCCGCCGGTTGGGCCAGGCCCATCCACAGACGCTCGCCGCGCCAGGCGCCGAGCAACGGCACCACGGCCTGCACCAAGGAAAAACACAGCGCCAGAATCATTGCCAGATGGCCAAGTTCGGGAATGAACAGTGCGGACGTCATCGATCAACCCTCCTTCGCTGGGGTCGGCGCGGATTGACCACTGTCTTTCAGAGCCTTGGTCACTTCCGGCGGCATGTACTTCTCGTCGTGCTTGGCCAGCACTTCATCGGCCACCACCACGCCGTCGGCGTTGAGTTTGCCCAGGGCGACGATGCCCTGGCCTTCGCGGAACAGATCCGGAAGGATGCCGCGATAGGTAATGGTCACGGCTTTGTTGAAATCGGTAACGACGAATTTGACGTCCAGCGAGTCCGGCGAACGTTGCAGCGAACCTTTCTCGACCATGCCGCCGGCACGGATCCGCGTGTCGTGCGGTGCTTCGCCGTTGGCGATCTGGGTCGGCGTGTAAAACAGGTTGATGTTTTCCTGCAGCGCGCTCAGGGCCAGGCCGACGGCGGCGCCGACCCCGACCAGAATCGCCAGAATGATGATCAGACGTTTTTTGCGCAGCGGATTCACTTGCCGTTCTCCCGGCGCAGACGACGCGCCTCTTGTTGCAGATAACGCTTGCGGGCCGCGATCGGCGCCACCACGTTGAGGATCAGCACCGCCAGACAGATGCCGTAGGCCGACCAGACATACAGGCCATGATGGCCCATGGCGAGGAAGTCGCCGAATGAAGCAAAACTCATCGTGCGGCCTCCGGACTGTTCTGCACTTCTTCCTTCACCCAACTGGCGCGGGCTTCGCGCTTGAGCACTTCAAGGCGCATGCGCAGCAACAGCACGCAGCCGAAGAAGCAGTAGAAACCCAGCACGGTGAGCAGCAGCGGCAGCCACATTTCTGCGGGCATCGCCGGTTTTTCGGTGAGGGTGAAGGTCGCGCCCTGGTGCAGGGTGTTCCACCACTCCACCGAGTACTTGATGATCGGAATGTTGATCACGCCGACGATCGCCAGCACCGCGCAGGCCTTGGCGGCGCTGTCACGGTTGCTGATGGCATTGCCCAGCGCGATCACCCCGAAATACAGGAACAGCAGAATCAGCATCGAGGTCAGGCGCGCGTCCCAGACCCACCACGAGCCCCAGGTTGGCTTGCCCCAAATGGCCCCGGTGACCAGCGCCACAGCGGTCATCCAAGCACCGATCGGCGCGGCGCATTGCAGGGCGACGTCGGCCAGTTTCATTTTCCACACCAGCCCGACCACGCCGCACACCGCCAGCATCACGTAGATCGACTGCGCGAGCATTGCCGCAGGCACGTGGATGTAGATGATGCGAAAGCTGTTGCCCTGCTGATAATCCGGCGGCGCGAAGGCCAGGCCCCAGACCACGCCAACGCTGATCAGCAGCAACGCTGCAATGCTCAGCCATGGCAGAAACTTGCTGCTGATGCCATAGAACCACTTGGGCGAGCCGAGCTTGTGAAACCAGGTCCAGTTCATACTGTTTCCATCACGGTTGCGTTTCGCGGTGAAACGCCTGGGTCTTTGCTGATCAAATTTTGATCAGACCTCATCATTATTCGCCGACGCTGATCTTCAGGCCAGCGGCTATTGCAAACGGTGTCAGGGTGATCGCCAGGGCAGTCAGGCTACCCAGCCACAGCAGATACCCGGTCGCCGGCATGCCTTGCAATGCCGCCTGCAAGGCGCCGCTGCCCAGGATCAACACCGGGATGTACAACGGCAGAATCAGCAGCGCCAGCAACAGGCCGCCGCGCTTCAGACCAACTGTCAGCGCCGCACCCACCGCGCCGAGCAGGCTCAGCACCGGGGTTCCCAGCAGCAATGACAACAGCAACACCGGCAGGCAGGCGACCGGCAAACCGAGCATCAACGCCAGCAGGGGCGCCAGTAAAACCAGCGCCAGACCCGAGAACAGCCAGTGTGCCAGCACCTTGGCCAGCACCAGAAGCGGCAGCGGGTGCGGCGAAAGGACCCACTGTTCCAGCGAGCCGTCTTCGAAATCACTGCGGAACAAGCCGTCCAGCGACAGCAGGACCGAGAGCAACGCGGCCACCCAGACTAACCCCGGGGACAGGTTTTGCAAGACTTGCGTTTCCGGGCCGACGGCCAGCGGGAACAACGCGATGACGATGGCGAAGAAAATCAGCGGATTGGCCAGTTCCGCCGGGCGACGAAACAGCAGGCGGGACTCACGGGCAAGCAGCAGGCCAAAGACACTCATACTGCCCAGTTCCCCAAATCGAGATCACGATAACCGGCCGGCATCCGGCTCAGCGTGTGGTGCGTGGTCAGAACCACCAGACCGCCGCGTTCGCAGTGTCCGGCCAGGTGTTCTTCCAGTTGCGCCACGCCCTGTTTGTCGAGCGCGGTGAACGGTTCGTCGAGAATCCACAGCGGCGGGCTGTCCAGATACAACCGCGCCAGTGCCACGCGGCGCTGCTGACCGGCGGACAGGCTATGGCAAGGAACATCTTCGAAACCGCGCAATCCTACAGCAGCCAGTGCCTGCCAGATCGCCTCGCGAGTGGCCGGCCGATGCAGGGCGCAGAGCCAGGAGAGGTTTTCTTCCGGGGTCAGCAGCTCCTTGATCCCGGCGGCGTGGCCGATCCACAGCAGATTGCGCGCCAGTTCAGCGGGCTGCGCGGTCAAGGGCTGGCCGTTGAGCAGTACCTGACCGCTGGTGGGCTGCATTAGCCCGGACAACAGGCGCAGCAGACTGGTCTTGCCGCTACCGTTGGGGCCGCTGATCTGCACCATGTCGCCACTGGCCAGCGTCAATTCGAGATGTTCGAAGAGCAGCCGCAGGTCTCGCTCACAGGCGAGGGCAACGGTTTGCAGGACAGGGCTGGTCAAGGGATCACGGGCCTTATACGGTTCAAGTCGGCTCTGGCGCGGCCGTTAAAGAGATGCAGGATAAATGCAATGACGGTGCGAACCAGAGAGCTGGATCAAACAATTGCGATGTTTTTTGAACGAAGCGCACGACGCGCGGCATTATACATGCCGTGCCTTACTCCCAAGCGTGCAATTTCCTCAGGTTGTGTCCGCGTATGACAGGCGAAATGAACATCCTCCCGCTTCCGCCCACCACCCCGGCGAACGCCCGTCCGCTGGCGATGAGCGGTGAGTTGCTCAAGCTGCTGACCCCGGTCGAAGGCTTGATCGGCGCCGGGCAGAGTGCCCAGGCCGAAGTGCTGTCGCTGAAGCAGGCGGACCAGACCTTTCAACTGCTGCTCAAGGTCACCGTCGACGGCGGTCGCCAGACCACCGTGCAAGCCAGCAGCAACCTGCCGCTGCCGACCGGAACCAATGTGGTGGTCACGCAACCGTCGGCGGGCAATCTGGCGATCACCGTGCAGCAAGCGATCGCCAGCAGCGTCGCCACCCTCACCCGCATCGACACCGCGCAATTGCCGGTCGGTACCCTGTTGCAGGGCAAGGTGCTGACCTCGCAAGTGCTGCCGCAAGTGCCGGGGCAGCCGGCGGTGTACCGCTCGCTGGTGAGCCTGCTCAACACCGCACAGAGCGGCGCCACGCTGGATATCGACAGCCCGACACCGCTGCGCATCGGCACCCTGCTCTCGGCGCTGGTCGAAGACTCGCAGACGCTCAAATTCGTACCGCTGAGCAGCCGTCAGGATCAGTTAGCGGTGAGCCAGCAACTGCTCGGCCAGCAAAGCCGCCAAGGCTCGCTGGACGGCTTGCTCAACGCCTTGCAGAACCTGCCGACCGATGACGATCAGACGTCGCAGGACCTGCGCGCCGCCGTGGTGCGCCTGCTCAGCAACCTGCCCGACGTGCAGCAGATGAGCACCGCCAAAGGCGTGGCCCTGGCCCTGGCCAACAGCGGCGCCTTCCTCGAAGCCAAACTGCTGACCGGCCAAAATCCGACGCAGGCCCCCGACCTGAAAGCCGATCTGCTCAAGCTGATCGCGCAACTGACCCCGGGCCTGCCAGGCAACACCAGTTTCAACGCGATCATCGCCGCCAACACCCTGGCGCAAGCGCTGCCGAGCTTCGTGCGCAACGCCCTCGGCACTCTAGGCCAGGTCAGCGCAAAGCCAGTGCCGAGCAGTTTCCCGTTGCCCGACCGGCTGCTGCAAAGTCAGGACGGCGAAGGTGATCTGGAACACCTGCTGCGCCTCGCCGCAGCGGCCGTTTCGCGCCTGCAAAGCCATCAGTTGTCGAGCCTGGAACAGACCGGCGTGACCGATGATGGCCGCCTGCTCAGCACCTGGCAGCTGGAAATTCCCATGCGTAATCTGCAGGACATCGTGCCGTTGCAGGTCAAGTTCCAGCGCGAAGAAGCGCCAGAGCGAGAACCGCAACCCCATGAACGCCGTGATGAGCGCGAGCCCAAACAACAGCTGTGGCGTGTTGATCTGGCGTTCGACATGGAACCGTTGGGGCCGATGCAGATTCAGGCGCAATTGATTGCCGGTAGCCTGTCGAGTCAGCTCTGGGCCGAGCGCCCGTACACCGCCGATCTGATCGGCAACAATCTGTTCGCCCTGCGCCAGCGCCTGCTCGATCGCGGGCTCAACGTCGGCGACCTCGACTGCCACCTCGGCACCCCGCCGCAAGGCAACCAAACCCGCCTCGAACACCGCTGGGTCGACGAAACCGCATGAACGATTCCACCGCTCCACGCCAGGCCATCGCCCTCAAATACGACGGCAGTCACGCTCCGACCCTCACCGCCAAGGGCGACGAGGAACTGGCCGAAGAAATCCTGCGCATCGCCCGTGACTGTGAAGTGCCGATCTATGAGAACGCCGAACTGGTGCGGTTGTTGGCAAGGATGGAACTGGGCGACAGCATCCCCGAAGAGCTGTACCGCACAATTGCCGAGATCATCGCGTTCGCGTGGAACCTGAAAGGCAAATTCCCCGAGGGACATGATCCGCAGGCGCCGATGGTCGAGAAAGACGTCACCGAGCGCGGGGATGATTACTGAGAATTCGAAGACGCCTTCGCGAGCAAGCCCGCTCCCACATTGGTTCGGCGTACACCGATCTAATGTGGGAGCGGGCTTGCTCGCGAATAGGCCATCAGCTTGAGCGCAAAAATCAGTTCTTGTGAAGTTTGCGCATCAACTCCGCCTCAGCCTGGGTCAACCCGCAGGACTGGGTCAGCTCATCGACGCTCGCGCCCATCCCCACCAGTTTCGCCGCCTGGGCGAATGACAGGCTCGATGGATCGCGTTGTTCCAGCGCGACAATCTTGTCCGGCAACGGACCGACCACCGAGCGCAGCTCATGCAGGGCTTCGCCCATGCGCACGTTGCCGTTCTGGTAGTCGTCGACGCGTTTGGCCAGTTCCTTGATGCGCTGATCACGCAGCGCATCGCCCTGGGCCTGTTGCGCAGCGATCAACCGCTGCGCCTTGATGTACGCCAGAAACATCGCCAGCGTGCCTGCCCAGAAGAGGAACAGGACAATGACCGCAACCTCGAGAATCAAATCAGATGCTCTCCAGTTCCGACCATTCTTCTTCGCTCATCATCTTGTCCAGCTCGACCAGGATCAGCAACTCGTTGTTCTTGTTGCACACGCCCTGGATGAACTTGGCCGACTCTTCGTTACCCACGTTTGGCGCGGTCTCGATTTCCGACTGACGCAGGTAAACCACTTCCGCCACGCTGTCGACCATGATCCCGACCACTTGCTTGTCGGCTTCGATGATGACGATACGGGTGTTGTCGCTGATCTCGCCGCTGTTCAGGCCGAAGCGCTGACGGGTGTCGATCACGGTGACCACGTTACCGCGCAGGTTGATGATGCCCAGCACGTAGCTTGGCGCACCCGGCACTGGCGCGATCTCGGTGTAACGCAGCACTTCCTGAACGCGCATCACGTTGATGCCGTAGGTTTCGTTGTCCAGCTTGAAGGTCACCCATTGCAGGATCGGATCTTCAGAACCTTTTGCATTCGTCGCCTGACTACTCATACCCTGACCCCTCGAAAAAACCGCACTGAGCGGCGTGTGTTCTGTGTGGAGGCATCGAAAAATGCCTTCGCCTGATTGTTATGTCGGCTGCTATGTCGATTTATGTAGCGGCTTGTGACCGCCCAAGTGCTTTGCCCCGCCACTGGCGATCAACTCGGCCAGCGCGGATACATCAAGCAATGCACACATGTGCTCAATCACCGTGCCGGCGAGCCATGGCCGCTGACCCCGGTGACTTCTCCATTTGATTTCATTCGGGTCCAGGCGCAACGAACGGCTGACCTGATGCACCGCCAGGCCCCATTCGTAACCCTGCACCGAAATCACGTACTGCAGGCCCTGCCGGAAGTCATCGCGATAGCGATCCGGCATGACCCAACGCGCGGTATCCAATACTTTCAGATTGCCGGCCTGGCTCGGCAGAATCCCGAGGAACCATTCCGGCTGCCCGAACAGCGGCGTCAGCTCGTGCCCGGCCAGTGAATAAATCGATCCCAGGCACACCAGCGGTACCGCCAGGGTCAGCCCGGCCACATCGAACAACAGGCATTCAAACGCCTCGGAAGCCCACGCTGGCCGACCTTCGGTCTCCACCGGTGGCGGCGGGTTGTTCGGTGGCAGATGCACTTCCACCAGCGCTGGCACTCGCGTCTGCTCGACCGGTGCGGGTGCGGGTGCAGGTGCAGGTGCAGGTGCAGGTGCAGGTGCAGGTGCAGGTGCAGGTGCGATTGGAGCGGGTTCGACCACCGCCGGTTCCGGCGCGGTCTTCAGTAACTGGGTCTGCAGCAGCGGTGCGAGCGTCGACACCGTTGCGCGCACCGGCTGCGCTTCGTCGATCAATGCAACGGGAGCTTTGGCTACCGACGCGGCGGCAGGCGCGGCCGGCGGCGCGGCGGGTCTGGTGGCTTGCTGCGCATCACGCGCCTGCTCTTCCAGCACCGCAGCCTGGAACTCGTCCAGCGCCTCGCTGCTTTCGACGACCTCGAGCGGCGCCTCGACGGGCGGCACCTCGTCAGGAATCTCCTGCAGCAGGCTATCCAGATAAGTCTGCAACGCCAGCTGCGGCTTCGACGTCAACTTGATTGGCCGATTCATACGCAACCCCCTGTAGGAGCTGCCGCAGGCTGCGATCTTTTGATCTTTTCAGAAGCAGCAAAAGGCCGGATCAAAAGATCGCAGCCTGCGGCAGCTCCTACAGAAATCAACCTCATCTCAAGCCACCTGCGGAACAAGTTGTTGCGCCAACAGATGCTTGAGCAGCGCGCGATACGCCAGCACGCCACGGCTCTTGCCGTCGAATTGCGAAGGTGTGACACCGGCCCGGCTGGCGTCGCGCAGACGCGTGTCGACCGGGATATAACCCTGCCAGATCTCTTCGGGGAATTTGTCGCGCAGTACGCGCAAGGTGCCCAGCGACGCCTGGGTACGGCGGTCGAACAGGGTCGGCACGATGCTGAACGGCAGCGCCTGCTTGCGCGAGCGATTGATCATCGCCAAGGTGTTGACCATGCGCTCCAGGCCTTTAACGGCCAGATGCTCGGTCTGCACCGGGATCACCAGTTGCTGGCTCGCAGCCAGAGCGTTGACCATCAGCACCCCGAGCAACGGCGGGCTGTCGATGATCGCGTAATCGAAGTCCTGCCACAGCTGCGCCAGACTCTTGGCGATCACCAGCCCCAGGCCACTCTGCCCCGGCGACTGCCGCTCGAGGGTCGCCAGTGCAGTGCTCGACGGCAGCAGGGAAATGCGTTCGTCGCTGGTCGACAGCAGCAACTGGCCGGGCAAGCCTTGCGGCACGCTGCCACGGTGCAGAAACAGGTCGTAGTTGCTGTGTTCCAGGCTGTCGGGGTCGTAGCCGAAATAGCTGGTCATCGAGCCGTGTGGGTCGAGATCGACCACAACCACGCGCTTGCCCGCCTCCGCCAGCAATCCGGCTAAAGCGATGGAAGATGTGGTTTTACCGACACCACCCTTTTGATTGGCGACTGCCCAGACTCTCATTCAGTTCGTTCCTCCCGGTCGAGATGCTCGACCGAGACATGGTTCAGCGTATTAATGCGGGCGACGGAGAATTGACGGCACTCTCGCGTCCCGGCGTCTTGACCGCGGTCGGTGCAGTTTGTGTGCCAGCACGCTTCAATGCCGCGTCCGGTTGCGCATTGGCGGTGCCGGTACCGGTCAGACTGCGGCGGACATCGAGATTGCGCGACACCACCAGCACCACCCGCCGGTTCTTCGCCCGGCCTTCAGCGGTGGCGTTGTTGGCCACCGGCTGGAACTCGCCGTAGCCCACCGAGGCCAGTCGGCCCGGGTTGACGCCCTGCATCGCCAGCATGCGCACGATGCTCGCCGACCGCGCCGAAGACAGCTCCCAGTTGGTCGGGTACTGCGCGGTGCGGATCGGCTGATCGTCGGTAAAGCCTTCGACGTGGATCGGGTTGTCGAACGGTTTGAGGATCGCTGCGACCTTGTCGATGATGTTGAAGGCCATGTTGCTCGGCATGGCGTCGCCGCTGCCGAACAACAGGCTGGAATTGAGTTCGATCTCGACCCACAACTCGTTGCCACGCACGGTCATCTGATTGGACGCGATCAGGTCGCCGAACGCCGCACTGATGTCATCGGCGATGCTTTTCAGCGGATCGCTGGCACCGGCGATACCGGCATCGACCTGTTCGGCATCCTTGACCAGCGGCTTGGCCGGGGTCACGGTCTTCGGTCGCTCGTCACCGATCGGGATCGGTTTGAGCGAGCGGTCGGAGTCGGTGAAGACCCCGATGAGCGCTTCGGAAATGACCTTGTACTTGCCTTCGTTGATCGACGAAATCGAGTACATCACCACGAAGAACGCGAACAGCAGCGTGATGAAATCCGCGTAGGACACGAGCCAGCGCTCGTGGTTAACGTGTTCTTCCTGATGCCTGCGGCGAGCCATAGTCCATTACCCCCATCAATCCATGAAGCCCTGAAGCTTCAGCTCGATAGAGCGAGGGTTTTCACCTTCGGCGATCGACAAGATTCCTTCCAGCAACATTTCGCGATAACGCGACTGCCGCAACGCGATTGACTTGAGCTTGGCCGCCACCGGCAGCAACACCAGGTTGGCGCTGGCGACACCGTAGATGGTCGCAACGAACGCCACGGCGATACCACTGCCCAGTTGCGACGGATCAGCCAGATTGCCCATCACATGAATCAGGCCCATCACCGCCCCGATGATGCCGATGGTCGGCGCGTAGCCGCCCATGCTTTCGAAGACTTTGGCGGCCTCGATGTCGCGGGCTTCCTGGGTGTAGAAATCCACCTCGAGGATGCTGCGAATGGCTTCCGGCTCGGCGCCATCGACCAACAGTTGCAGGCCTTTGCGCGAGTAGTTGTCCGGTTCCGCATCGGCCACGCCTTCGAGGCCGAGCAGGCCTTCCTTGCGCGCGGTGAGGCTCCAGTTGACCACGCGGTCGATGCCGCCGGCGAGGTCGACCCGTGGCGGGAACAGGATCCAGGCAAGGATCTGCATGGCGCGCTTGAAGGCGCTCATCGGCGATTGCAGCAGCGCTGCGCCGATGGTGCCACCGAGCACGATCAGCGCGGCCGGGCCGTTGGCCAGTGCGCCGAGGTGACCGCCTTCCAGGAAGTTGCCGCCGATGATCGCGACGAACGCCAGGATGATCCCGATGAGGCTTAGAACATCCATCAGATACACGCCTCGACGATGTGCTTGCCGATGTCGTCCAGGCTGTAGATCGCGTCAGCCAGATCGGCTTTGACGATGGCCATCGGCATGCCGTAGATCACGCAACTGGCTTCGTCCTGCGCCCACACCGAGCTGCCGCCCTGCTTGAGCAGACGCGCGCCTTCGCGGCCGTCGGCGCCCATGCCGGTCAACACCACCGCCAGAACTTTGTCAGCGTAGGATTTGGCTGCGGAACCGAAGGTGATGTCCACGCACGGCTTGTAATTCAGACGCTCGTCGCCCGGCAGGATTTTCACCGCGCCACGGCCGTCGATCATCATCTGCTTGCCACCCGGGGCCAGCAGCGCCAGGCCCGGACGCAGGATGTCACCATCCTCGGCTTCCTTGACGCTGATGCGGCATAGCTTGTCGAGGCGTTCGGCGAACGCTTTGGTGAAGGCCGCCGGCATGTGCTGGATCAGCACGATCGGTGCCGGGAAGTTCGCCGGCAACTGCGTCAGCACCCGTTGCAGCGCCACCGGGCCGCCGGTCGAGGTACCGATCGCCACCAGTTTGTAGGCTTTGCGTTTTGGCGCAGCCGAAGAAGCGCTGGCGGCCGGTGCACGCGCAGGTGCCGCTGCAGGCGCCGGACGGGCCGGTGCGCTGCTGCCGTGGCTGCTGAAGCTGGATGCCGAAGGAGCCGGAGCTGGCGCAGGCGTCGGTGCAGCGGCCGGAGCCGGAGCACTGTAAGCGCTGAAACGACGATTACTGCGCGAGATGCTGTGAACCTTCTCGCACAGCAGTTGCTTGACCTTCTCGGGATTGCGCGAGATGTCTTCGAAATTCTTCGGCAGGAAATCCACCGCGCCGGCGTCCAGCGCATCCAGGGTTACCCGGGCGCCTTCGTGGGTCAGCGAGGAGAACATCAACACCGGGGTCGGGCAGCGCTGCATGATGTGCCGCACCGCCGTGATGCCATCCATCATCGGCATCTCGTAGTCCATGGTGATCACGTCCGGCTTCAGCGCCAGGGCCTGATCGATCGCCTCTTTACCGTTGGTTGCGGTGCCGACCACCTGGATGCTCGGATCCGCGGAAAGAATTTCCGAGACGCGGCGGCGGAAAAAACCCGAATCGTCCACCACCAGGACTTTGACTGCCATAAACACTCCATATAGGTGCAGCGGGACGTCAGCGCCCCGCCGCCCCGGATTCAAATACGCCGTGCGGCGTAACGCTTGAGCATGCTTGGAACATCAAGGATCAGAGCGATGCGGCCGTCACCGGTGATGGTGGCGCCGGACATGCCCGGAGTGCCCTGCAGCATTTTGCCCAATGGCTTGATGACCACTTCTTCCTGGCCGACCAGTTGATCGACGACGAAGCCGATCCGCTGAGTGCCTACCGAAAGAATCACCACGTGGCCCTCGCGCTGCTCTTCGTGAGCGGCGGAGCTGACCAGCCAGCGCTTGAGGTAGAACAAGGGCAGCGCCTTGTCCCGCACGATCACCACTTCCTGGCCGTCCACCACGTTGGTGGTCGACAGGTCGAGGTGGAAGATTTCGTTGACGTTGACCAGCGGGAAGGCGAACGCCTGATTGCCGAGCATCACCATCAGGGTCGGCATGATCGCCAGGGTCAGCGGCACCTTGATGACGATCTTCGAACCCTGGCCCTTGGTCGAGTAGATGTTGATCGAACCGTTGAGCTGGGAAATCTTGGTCTTCACCACGTCCATGCCGACACCGCGACCGGACACGTCGGAGATCTCGGTCTTGGTCGAGAAGCCCGGAGCAAAAATCAGGTTGTAGCACTCGGTATCGCTCAGGCGATCGGCCGCGTCCTTGTCCATCACCCCGCGTTTTACCGCGATGGCGCGCAGGACGTTCGGGTCCATGCCTTTGCCGTCATCGGAAATCGACAGCAGGATGTGGTCGCCTTCCTGCTCGGCGGCCAGCACCACTTTGCCGCCACGGGCCTTGCCCGAGGCTTCGCGTTCTTCCGGCGACTCGATGCCGTGGTCGACCGCGTTGCGCACCAAGTGGACCAGCGGGTCGGCCAGAGCCTCGACGAGGTTTTTGTCGAGGTCGGTTTCTTCACCCACCAGTTCCAGGTTGATCTCTTTCTTGAGCTGACGCGCGAGGTCGCGAACCAGACGCGGGAAGCGTCCGAAGACCTTCTTGATCGGCTGCATCCGGGTTTTCATCACCGCGGTCTGCAGGTCAGCCGTGACCACGTCGAGGTTCGACACGGCCTTGGACATGGCTTCGTCGCCGCTGTTGAGACCCAGGCGCACCAGACGGTTACGCACCAGCACCAGCTCGCCGACCATGTTCATGATTTCGTCGAGACGCGCGGTATCGACGCGCACGGTGGTCTCGGCTTCGCTGGCCGGTTTTTCCGGTGGCGGCGTAGCGGCGGCACGGGCCGGAGCCGGTGCAGCAGCGGCTGCCGGTTTCGGCGTTTCGGCTTTTGGCTCTGGTTTGGGCGCGGCTTTCGGCGCAGCGGCCGGAGCGGCTGCAGCCTTGGCGGCAGGCGCGGCCACGGTCGAAGCGCTGCCCGCAGCAGCGGTGCCGACTTCGGTGAATTTGCCCTTGCCGTGCAATTCGTCGAGCAGCGATTCGAATTCGTGATCGGTGATCAGGTCGCTGCCGGCAGCGGCGGCCGCTGGCGCGGCAGGTGCCGCCGGGGCCGAGGCGATGGCCGATTCCAGCGCTTCAACGGCAAAGTTGCCCTTGCCATGCAACTGATCGAGCAGCGCTTCGAATTCGTCGTCGGTGATGTCCGAGCTGTCGCCTGCAGCGGGTGCCGCTGGCTTGGCCGCAGGCGGTACAACCGCGTCAGCCGCGAACTGGCCTTTGCCGTGCAACTGATCGAGCAACGACTCGAATTCGGCGTCGGTGATTTCATCACTGGCCGCCGCATCGGCAGCTGGCGCAGGGGCAGCAGCGGCCGGGGCTTCAGCTTCGGCCTTGGCGGCGCTCAGCGAATCCAGCAGCTGTTCAAATTCGTTATCGGTGATGTCGCCCGAATCGGCAGGCTCGCTCTCGACGACCAGCTCTTCGATCATCTCGGCCACCGGCGATGCCGGAGCTTCGTCGGCCGATTGCGGCTCGGCCAGACGCGCCAGGGCGGCCAGCAGTTCCGGGGTCGCGGCGGTGATCGGTGCACGTTCACGGACTTCGCTGAACATGCTGTTCACCGCGTCCAGTGCTTCAAGCACCACGTCCATCAGTTCTGCATCTACGCGACGCTCACCCTTGCGCAGGATGTCGAACACGTTTTCGGCGATGTGACAGCACTCCACCAGCTCATTGAGCTGAAGGAAGCCGGCGCCCCCTTTTACAGTGTGGAAACCGCGAAAAATTGCGTTGAGCAGATCTGCGTCATCCGGGCGGCTTTCCAGCTCGACCAGTTGTTCGGACAGTTGCTCAAGAATCTCGCCGGCCTCAACCAGGAAATCCTGAAGGATCTCTTCATCGGCGCCGAAGCTCATTAATGGGGTGCTCCTACAGGTCTAAAAACCCAAAAAACCTAAAATTCCAAAACACTAGAACCCGAGGCTGGATAACAAATCGTCCACATCGTCCTGACCGGACACAACGTCTTCTCGTTTATCGGCATGAATCTGCGGACCTTCACCCTGCGAGAGATGTTTTTGTGGATCTTTTTCTGCAAGCATCGCTTCGCGGTCATGTTCGATGCCGGCAAAGCGGTCGACCTGACTGGCCATGAGCACGAGTTTGAGCAAATTGCTTTCGACTTCGGTGACCAGTTGGGTCACGCGCTTGATCACCTGACCGGTGAGGTCCTGGTAATCCTGGGCCAGCAGGATGTCATTGAGATTGCTCGACACCGCACGGTTGTCCGTGCTGCTGCGTGTCAGAAAACCGTCGACCCGGCGCGCCAGTTCACGGAACTCTTCCGCCCCGACCTCACGGCGCATGAAGCGGCCCCAATCGGCGCTCAAGGTCTGGGCTTCGTCAGCCAGGCCATTGACCACAGGGGTCGCGCTTTCCACCAGATCCATGGTGCGGTTGGCCGCGGCTTCGGTCAGTTTGACCACGTAGCCCAGGCGCTCGGTGGCGTCGGTGATTTGCGACACTTCCTCGGCCTGCGGCATGTGCGGGTCGATCTGGAAGTTGACGATCGCACTGTGCAGTTCACGTGTGAGCTTGCCCACTTCCTGGTACAGGCCGCGGTCACGGGTCTGGTTGAGCTCATGGATCAATTGCACCGCGTCGCCGAACCTGCCTTTTTCAAGGCTCTCGACCAGTTCGACCGCGTGTTTTTTCAGGGTCGATTCGAAATCGCCCAGTGAAGATTCGTTATGCTCCATAGCTCCCCCGCGCGTTCATCAGCCGATGCGTTCGAAAATCTTCTCGATTTTTTCTTTCAACGCCTGAGCCGTGAAAGGTTTGACCACATAGCCGTTTACACCGGCCTGGGCCGCTTCGATGATCTGCTCGCGCTTGGCTTCAGCGGTCACCATCAGCACCGGCAGGTGCTTGAGCTTTTCATCGGCACGCACGTGGCGCAGCAGGTCGATACCGGTCATGCCGGGCATGTTCCAGTCCGTTACCAGAAAGTCGATGCTGCCGCTGTTGAGCACCGGAATGGCAGTGATGCCATCGTCAGCCTCGACAGTGTTGGTGAACCCGAGATCACGCAACAGGTTCTTGATGATCCGCCGCATCGTTGAGAAGTCATCAACGATGAGGATTTTCATGTCTTTGTTCAATTCGACCTCCAAGCAGTCTTAAACGCGCCCAGCACCTGGACGCGCCATTTCAATCAATCCGGCGTAACACTCAAAGACTGTCTGGAGCACAACAGAGCAAGACCGGTGCCGTTCACCACCGCACCAGCCTCGTTCGCAGTGTCCCCACACTGCCTTCAGCGCGCTCGCCACTCCCCCAAACGCCCCCGCAAACGGGCCGCGCACTGGCTGTGTAACTGGCTGACCCGCGATTCACTGACGCCAAGGACTTCACCGATTTCCTTGAGGTTCAGCTCTTCGTCGTAGTACAGCGCCAACACCAGTCGCTCACGCTCCGGCAAATTGGCAATCGCGTCCGCCAGCGCCGCCTGGAAGCGTTCATCTTCCAGATCGCGCGACGGCTCCATATGAGCACTGGCGCCATCCTCGTGCAGCCCTTCATGTTCGCCGTCCTGCAACAGGTCGTCGAAACTGAACAGGCGACTGCCCAAGGTGTCATTCAAAATCCCGTAGTAATCGTCGAGACTCAATTGGAGTTCGGCCGCAACCTCGTGATCTTTAGCGTCACGGCCGGTTTTCGCTTCAATTGAGCGAATTGCATCGCTGACCATCCGGGTGTTGCGGTGAACCGAGCGTGGTGCCCAGTCGCCTTTGCGTACTTCGTCGAGCATCGCGCCGCGGATGCGAATGCCCGCGTACGTTTCGAAACTGGCGCCTTTGCTGGCGTCGTATTTGGTCGAGACTTCGAGCAGGCCGATCATCCCCGCCTGAATCAGATCTTCGACCTGCACACTCGCCGGCAAGCGCGCCAGCAAGTGATAGGCAATGCGTTTGACCAGTGGCGCGTAACGCTCGATCAACTCGTACTGCGCGTCACGTGCCGATTTCTTGTAGTAGTTCATACCGCTCGCAGTCATAACACTGGCCCTGCCGTTTGCTGCACGAGGCGTTCGACGAAAAACTCGAGGTGACCGCGCGGGTTGGCAGGCAGCGGCCAGGTATCGACCTTCTGCGCGATCGCCTTGAACGCCAGCGCGCACTTGGAACGCGGAAAGGCTTCGTAGACGGCGCGCTGCTTCTGCACGGCCTTGCGCACGCTTTCGTCGTACGGCACGGCACCCACATATTGTAAGGCGACGTCGAGGAAGCGATCCGTGACCTTGGTCAACTTGGCGAACAGGTTGCGCCCTTCCTGCGGACTCTGCGCCATGTTGGCGAGGACGCGGAAGCGGTTCATGCCGTAATCGCGGTTAAGCAGTTTGATCAGCGCGTAGGCGTCGGTGATCGACGTCGGCTCGTCGCAGACCACCAGCAACACTTCCTGCGCGGCACGGACGAAACTGACGACCGAGTCACCAATGCCCGCAGCGGTGTCGATCACCAGCACGTCGAGGTTGTCGCCGATGTCGCTGAAGGCCTGAATCAGACCGGCATGTTGTGCCGGGCTCAGGTGAACCATGCTCTGGGTGCCGGAAGCGGCCGGTACGATGCGGATCCCGCCGGGCCCCTGCAACAGCACGTCGCGCAGCTCGCAGCGACCTTCGATCACGTCAGCCAGCGTGCGTTTTGGCGTGAGCCCCAGCAGAACGTCAACGTTCGCCAGTCCCAGGTCGGCGTCCAGCAGCATGACCCGACGGCCAAGCTCTGCCAGCGCCAGAGACAAGTTCACTGACACGTTAGTCTTGCCGACGCCACCTTTGCCGCCGGTCACCGCGATCACCTGTACGGGATGCATGCTGCCCATGTTATTTCTTTACCTTGTCTTGCATAGACGGAGGCCACATTACTGGCTGCGCGTTCACAACCGGAACAATGCGTGGCAGGCCATCGATGTAGGTACAAAAACTGTTCATTACCTCAGCCAACCTGCTTGGTCGGGCTGTGGTAGATATCAGCGAACATGTCAGCCATGGCTTCTTCGCTGGGTTCTTCCTGCATTTGCACGCTGACGGCGCGGCTGACCAGTTGATGACGGCGCGGCAGATGCAGATCATCCGGAATCCGTGGGCCATCGGTCAGGTACGCGACCGGCAATTCATGACTGATTGCCAGGCTCAACACTTCGCCGAGACTGGCCGTTTCATCCAGTTTAGTCAGGATGCACCCGGCGAGCCCGCAACGCTTGTAACTGTGATAAGCGGCGGTTAGAACCTGTTTCTGGCTGGTGGTTGCCAGCACCAGATAATTTTTTGAACGGATGCCACGCCCGGCCAGACTTTCCAGCTGCATGCGCAGGGCCGGATCGCTGGCCTGCAGGCCGGCGGTGTCAATCAGCACCACGCGTTTGCGCAGCAGTGGGTCCAGCGCCTGAACCAGCGACTGGCCCGGGTCAACGTGAGTCACCGGGACATTGAGAATGCGGCCCAGGGTCTTGAGTTGTTCCTGCGCGCCGATGCGGAAGCTGTCCATGCTGACCAGCGCCACGTTCTGCGCGCCGTACTTGAGCACGTAGCGCGCGGCAAGCTTGGCCAGGGTGGTGGTCTTGCCCATGCCGGCCGGGCCGACCATGGCAATCACTCCACCCTCTTCCAGCGGCTCGACTTCCGGCACGGCAATCATCCGCGCCAGGTGCGCGAGCAGCATGCGCCAGGCCTGACGTGGTTCTTCGATATCGGTGATCATCGCCAGCAGGTCGCGCGACAGCGGCCCGGACAGACCAATGCGTTGCAGACGGCGGTAAAGATTGGCTTGCGCCGGACGGCTGCCCTGCATCTGGTTCCAGGCCAGGGTGCCGAGCTGCACTTCCATCAGCTCACGCAGACTGTTCAATTCAAAACGCATCGAGTCCAGTGCACGCGGATCGACACCGGCAGATGCCTGGGCAGGCGCCGGCGCCGGACGTGCCGGAGCAGCGTAAGTCGGCTCGCTCAACGGCTCGGCTGCGGTCAGCGGCAAACCGGCGGTCAGCGTCTGGCGGGCGTCGATCGGCAGCCCGGCGAACAACTGGCGATTGGTATTGCCATCGGCTTCGCCACGCAGGCTCAGCTCGGCCTGGGCGGTGACGATGCGCGACTGGGTCTTGCGCAGCTCGTCTTCGAGTTCCATGTTCGGAACCCGAGGCGCCAGCGCCGACAATTTGTAATCCAGTGCCGCCGTCAGCTCGACACCGCCGGCAATACGGCGGTTGCCAATGATCGCGGCATCAGCGCCCAGCTCATCACGAACCAGCTTCATGGCCTGACGCATATCGGCGGCAAAGAAACGCTTAACTTGCATAAACCACTACCTCAGCCGTTGGGCCCTACTGTCGCAACGATGGTCACTTGCTTGTTGTCCGGAACTTCCTGATACGCCAGCACGTGCAGTCCCGGGACTGCGAGGCGGCCAAAGCGCGAGAGCATCGCGCGTATCGGGCCTGCTACCAACAGGATCACCGGTTGACCTTGCATTTCCTGGCGCTGCGCCGCTTCGATGAGCGAACGCTGCAGCTTCTCGGCCATGCTTGGCTCCAGCAGAACACCCTCTTCCGAGCCTTGTCCTGCCTTCTGCAGACTATTGAGCAATATTTGTTCCAACCTTGGTTCCAAGGTGATCACAGGCAGCTCGGAGTCAGTGCCTACAATGCTTTGGACGATGGCGCGGGATACGCCGACGCGTACTGCGGCCACCAGCGCGGCGGTATCTTGACTCTTGGCGGCGTTGTTGGCGATGGCTTCGGCGATGCTGCGGATATCGCGCACCGGCACGTGTTCGGCCAGCAGCGCCTGCAGCACTTTGAGCAACTGCGACAGCGAAACCACCCCCGGCACCAGCTCTTCAGCCAGTTTCGGCGAGCTTTTGGCCAGCAATTGCATGAGTTGCTGCACTTCTTCGTGACCGATCAGCTCGCTGGAGTGCTTGTACAGAATCTGGTTCAAGTGCGTCGCGACCACGGTGCTGGCATCGACCACGGTGTAGCCGAGCGATTGCGCCTGAGCGCGCTGGCTGACTTCGATCCACACCGCCTCCAGGCCGAAAGCCGGATCTTTGGCGGTAATGCCGTTGAGCGAACCATAGACCTGCCCCGGGTTGATCGCCAGCTCGCGGTCCGGGTAGATCTCGGCTTCGGCCAGAATGACGCCCATCAGGGTCAGGCGATAGGCGCTTGGCGCAAGGTCGAGGTTGTCGCGGATGTGCACGGTGGGCATCAGGAAGCCCAGGTCTTGCGAGAGCTTTTTGCGTACGCCCTTGATCCGCGCCAGCAGTTGCCCACCCTGATTGCGATCCACCAGCGGGATCAGGCGATAGCCGACTTCCAGGCCGATCATGTCGATCGGCGTCACGTCATCCCAGCCCAGCTCCTTGGTTTCCATGGCGCGGGCCGGCGATGGCAGCAGCTCCTGCTGACGCTGAACCTCTTGCAGCGCCTGAACCTTGGCGACGTTCTGCTTCTTCCAGAACAGGTACGCGCCACCGGCCGCCAGGGCCGCCATGGTCAGGAACGAGAAGTGCGGCATGCCCGGCACCAGGCCCATGACCGCCATCAGGCCAGCGGCCACCGCCAGCGCTTTTGGCGAAGCGAACATCTGCCGGTTGATCTGCTTGCCCATGTCTTCCGAACCGGAAGCACGGGTCACCATGATCGCGGCAGCTGTCGATAACAACAGTGATGGCAATTGCGCCACCAAACCGTCACCGATGGTCAGCAAGGCGTAAACCTTGCCCGCGTCGGCGAAGGACATGTTGTGCTGGAAGATACCGACGGCCATGCCGCCGATGAGGTTGATGAACAGAATCAGCAGGCCGGCAATGGCGTCACCGCGGACGAACTTGCTGGCACCGTCCATCGAACCGTAGAACTCCGCCTCCTGGGCGACCTCCTGACGGCGGGCCTTGGCCTGGTTCTGGTCGATCAGACCGGCGTTGAGGTCGGCGTCGATCGCCATTTGTTTGCCGGGCATGGCATCGAGGGTGAAGCGCGCGCTCACCTCGGAAATCCGCCCGGCACCCTTGGTCACCACGACAAAGTTGATGATCATCAGGATCGCGAACACCACGATACCGACCACGTAGTTACCGCCGATCACCACTTCGCCGAAGGCCTGAATCACCTTACCGGCCGCGGCATGGCCGTCCTGACCGTGGAGCATCACCACCCGCGTCGACGCCACGTTCAACGCCAGCCGCAACAGGGTCGCCACCAGCAGAATGGTCGGGAACACCGCAAAATCCAGCGGCCGCAAGGCATACACGCAGACCAGCAGCACGACGATCGACAGGGCAATGTTGAAGGTGAAAAACACGTCCAGCAGGAACGGCGGCACTGGCAGCATCATCATCGCCAGCATGACCAACAGCAGGATTGGCACGCCCAGATTGCCCCGACTGAGGTCGGCAATGTTCGAGCGTGCGCTGTTGATTAACTGAGAGCGATCCACCGGTTTTCCCCGTTCCTTTAAAGCAAACTTTTGACGCCCGCAGCGGGCGCACGGCGGCTATTGCAAGAAGCCTTCCAACTTTTGCCTATGGCGGAAACAGAGGGGCTGGGCGTGATTTTTTCGCTGACTGGAATGGCCCCTTCGCGAGCAAGCCCGCTCCCACAGGGGATCTGTGTGATATGCCCATTCTGCATTCGCTGAAGATCGAATGTGGGAGCGGGCTTGCTCGCGAAGAGGCCATCAGCAACACCGCAGGAGATCAGAAATTGCAACGCCTCTTAAACGCAGATGTTTAAAAGACACCTCCAGACACGCCTTGCCGGCTACACATCCTTGCGGCTTTGCCTACAGCTACGCCAGAATCCGCCGGCTTGTGCGCCTTGGGGGCGGGTTCTATTGTGGTTCGGTCGCTGATTGTTCAGTGATCGGGTTTAGCAGCCCGGCAATTTTCAAGGTACGCGAGTCCTGCCATTACGTTATGGCGGCTTTGCGTGGGGCACTTCGGTGCGCCGGGATCCTTGAGCCTGGTCTGCTAACCCGCGTACTAGCCGTCACCTCTTTGTTTAGCAGCGAAGGTTGACGGCTCCATTTCTCAAGGAGCTTTACCAATGATAAAACCTACGCCAAACCCACCCGAAACCGACCCCGTCTCCCCCTACGAATCTCTCGACTCAAAAAAGCTCCACGAAGCCGCCGACCGCGCGCTCGACCATTACCTCTGCCCGCCCGGTTCCACGCCACCGCCGCGCCGAACCCGGCGGATGTACGCCGTGACCGCCGACTTCAAAAACGAAGAACTGCTGGCCAATGCCTGCGAAACACTCGCCTCGGCCAGAACCATCGCCAACGACTTCGCCCACCTCATCCCCGCGTCACAGCGCCGGTCCCTGCAGGGCATCGCGCAACTGATCATGCTGGGTGAGCTGGCGGTGAATCGGGTGCTGGATAATCTGGAACTGCCGCAGCAATAACCCCCCTGTAGGAGTTGCCGCAGGCTGCGATCTTTTGATCTTGTTTTTTGAAGAGCAAGATCAAAAGATCGCAGCCTTCGGCAGCTCCTACAAAGACAGGTGGAGATCTCCGAGGCTGCGATGGTCTGACCTTTCGGGAAAATTAATAGCGCAGGTTTGTGGCTTCGTCTCCGGCCGTTGTCAGCTTGTCGAATTCAACCGCGCCGCCGACTTTGATCTTCACGCTCCCAACCTGCGTCGATGGAATGCTGAACGTGTAATCCTTGGTAGACAGGAAGGCTCCCGCGGCCGCGCCAAAAGAGAAGCCTTGCCCTATTGGTTCTGGATCTGGAGCAATGGTGCCTTTACCGGTTTTCGGGTCATAGCTACTGAATATACCTTTCATTGTCAGGTTCCTTGATTTGCTCGAAGTAGCCGCGCGAAAAATGCGCGCGGTGTCACTCAGCCATCAAACCGCGAGTACTTTCTTCCCGCACCTGTAAAACCTGACAGGTAAGGCCTATTACCAGACGAATGGCCTACTTAAAAATTCCTTCAGTACAGACCCTGTTTTCATCCAGACCACCTCCCTACTTTTCACCTCTTAAACTTTGGCGTTTAAAAGACACCTCCAGACACGCCTTGCCGGCTACACCTCCTTGCGCCATTGCCTACAGCTACGCCAGAATCCGCCGGCTTGTGCGCCTTGGGGGCGGGTTCTATTGTGGTTCGGTCGCTGATTGTTCAGTGATCGGGTTTAGCAGCCCGGGTTTTCTCTAGACGCACAAAGTCCGTTGCCGTTATGGCGGCTTTGCGCGGGGCACTTCGGTGCGCCGGGTTCTAGAGTCCTGGTCTGCTAACCCGCGTACAGCCGCCACCTCCTTCGTTAGCAGCGAACAGTGCCGGCCTCACTACTCTAGAGGCTTTACCAATGATAAAACCTACGCCAAACCCACCCGAAACCGACCCCGTCTCCCCCTACGAATCCCTTGACTCAAAAAAGCTCCACGAAGCCGCCGACCGCGCGCTCGACCATTACCTCTGCCCGCCCGGTTCCACGCCACCGCCACGCCGAACCCGGCGGATGTACGCCGTGACCGCCGACTTCAAAAACGAGGAACTGCTGGCCAACGCCTGCGAAACACTCGCCTCGGCCAGAACCATCGCCAACGACTTCGCCCACCTCATACCCGCGTCACAGCGCCGGTCCCTGCAGGGCATCGCGCAACTGATCATGCTGGGTGAGCTGGCGGTGAATCGGGTGCTGGATAATCTGGAACTGCCGCAGCAATAACCCCCCTGTAGGAGCTGCCGCAGGCTGCGATCTTTTGATCTTGTTTTTTGAAGAGCAAGATCAAAAGATCGCAGCCTTCGGCAGCTCCTACAGGGAGTCCGATTTCAGGCAAACAAAAACGCCGCCCCGTGCAATCGGGGCGGCGTTGTTTTGAGGCGTCAGCACAATCAGGAATCCCGGCGCAAATCCGGCGGAATCGGCAGATCATCCTTGAGCGGATCCGGACGCTTGCCCTTGCCCGCGCGGTACTGGCGAATCTGGTAGACGTAGGCCAGCACCTGCGCGACCGCGAGGTACAGGCCGCCGGGGATTTCCTGTTCCAGTTCGGTGGAGTAATAGATCGAACGCGCCAGCCCCGGCGATTCCAGCAACATGACGTTGTTGGCCACGGCGATTTCGCGGATCTTCAGCGCAAGGAAGTCGCTGCCCTTGGCCAGCAGCACCGGCGCCCCACCCTTCTCCGAGTCGTACTTGAGTGCGACAGCGTAGTGGGTCGGGTTGGTGATGACCACGTCGGCGTCGGGGATCGCCGCCATCATCCGCCGCTGCGACATCTCGCGCTGAGTCTGGCGGATGCGCTGCTTGACCTCTGGCCGGCCTTCCTGATCCTTGTGCTCGTCGCGCACTTCCTGCTTGGTCATCAGCAGTTTCTTGTGGGCTTCCCACAGCTGCACCGGCACGTCGACCGCGGCGATGATGATCAGGCCGCAGGCCAGCCACAGCGAACTCCAGCCCACCAGCGTCACGCTGTGAATGATCGCCGACTCAAGCGGTTCGTGGGCGATGCGCAAGAAGTCATCGACGTCCGAGGACAACACCACCAGCGCCACGCCCAGGGTAATCAGAAACTTGGCCAGGGCCTTGAGCAGTTCGATCACGGCCTTGAACGAAAACATCCGCTTCAGGCCCGATGCCGGGTTCATCCGGCTGAACTTGGGGGCCAGGGAGCCAGCCGCGAACAGCCAGCCCCCGAGGGAAATCGGACCAATCAGCGCGGCCAGCAACAGGGTGATCATGATCGGCTGAATCGCCAACAGCGCGATCTTGCCGGAGATCAGCAGGAACGTGCCCATGGATTTCTCGTCCATGATCACTTCCCGCGACAGGGAGAAATTCAGCCGCATCAGGTGCATCAGCTCCTCCGCCAGCATGCCGCCGAAAATCAACAGGCCACTGGCGCCGGCGAGCATCACCGCGAGGGTGTTGAGCTCTTTGGAGCGGGCGATCTCGCCCTTCTCCCGGGAGTCCTTTTTGCGTTTCTCCGTGGGGTCTTCTGTTTTGTCCTGACCGCTTTCGCTCTCTGCCATGACTCAGCGCGCCCGTGCCAGTTCACGTAGCAACTGCAAGGCCTCGGCGGCCAGCGGCTGATACTGATTGAGAATGTCCGCCAGACCGACCCAGACAATGAACAGGCCCAGCACCAGGGTCAGCGGAAAACCGATGGAGAAGATGTTCAGTTGCGGCGCGGCGCGGGTCATCACGCCGAACGCGATGTTGACCACCAGCAACGCGGTGACCGCCGGCAGCACCAGCAACAACGCAGCCCCGAGGATCCAGCCGAGTTTGCCGGCCAGTTCCCAGTATTGCGCTGTCATCAGGCCGCCGCCGACCGGCAGCGTGGTGAAGCTTTCGGTGAGCACTTCGAACACCACCAGGTGGCCGTTCATCGACAGGAACAGCAAGGTCACCAGCATGGTGAAGAACTGGCCGATCACCGCCACCGAGACACCGTTGGCCGGGTCGACCATCGAGGCGAAGCCCATGCCCATCTGGATCGCGACAATTTGCCCGGCCACGGCGAAAGCCTGGAAGAACAGTTGCAGGGAAAACCCCAGCACCGCACCCACCAGAATCTGCTCGGCGATCAGCAGCAAACCGCTGAGATCCAGCGGACTGACCGCTGGCATCGGCGGCAGGCCCGGGGCAATGCACACGGTAATGGCCACGGCGAAATACAGGCGCACCCGGCGCGATACCAGGGTCGTGCCGAACACCGGCATGACCATCAGCATCGAGGCGACGCGAAACAGCGGCAACATGAACGACGCTACCCAGCTACTGATCTGGGTGTCGGTCAGCTGAAGCAGCGATTGCATGGCTTAGCCGATGACCATCGGGATGTTTTTGTACAGCTGAATGATGTATTCCATGAACGTCTGCACGATCCACGGACCACCGACAATCAGGGTCACCAGCATCACCAGCAGACGCGGCAGGAAGCTCAGGGTCTGTTCGTTGATCTGCGTCGCGGCCTGGAACATCGCCACCAGCAGGCCGACCAACAGGCTCGGCACCACCAGAATCGCGACCATCAGCGTGGTCAGCCACAGCGCTTCACGAAAGATATCGACCGCGACTTCCGGCGTCATGGCGAAACACCTCCGAAACTGCTGGCCAGGGTACCGATGATCAGCGCCCAGCCATCCACCAGCACAAACAGCATGATCTTGAACGGCAGCGAAATGATCAGTGGTGACAGCATCATCATACCCATCGCCATCAGCACACTGGCCACGACCAGGTCGATGATCAGGAACGGGATAAAGATCATGAAGCCGATCTGGAATGCGGTTTTAAGCTCGGAAGTGACGAACGCCGGCACCAGAATGGTCAGCGGTGCCTGATCCGGAGTGGCGATGTCCGTGCGTTTGGACAGGCGCATGAACAGCTCCAGATCGCTGGTGCGGGTCTGGGCGAGCATGAAGTCCTTGATCGGCACCTGGGCCTTTTCCACCGCTTGCTGCGCGGTGAGTTTTTCCGCCAGGTATGGCTGCAGCGCATCATTGTTCACCCGGTCGAACACCGGGGCCATGATGAACATGGTCAGGAACAGCGCCATGCCGGTGAGGATCTGGTTCGACGGCGTCTGTTGCAGGCCGAGGGCCTGACGCAGGATCGAAAAGACGATGATGATCCGGGTGAAACTGGTCATCAGAATCACGGCCGCCGGAATGAAGCTCAGGGCGGTCATGATCAGCAGGATCTGCAGGCTGACCGAGTATTCCTGCGCGCCATTGGCGTTGGTGCCGAGCGTGATCGCCGGGATCGACAACGGATCGGCGGCGAACGCCAGCGGCGCCGCCAGCATCAGGGCCAGCGTCAAGACGATGCGGAGCGCACCCATTACTTCTTATCCTTCTGATCCTTGCCGAGAATCTTCAGCAGATGCTGGGCAAATTCCGGGGTCGCTTTTTCGCTGGTGTCCGGCACCTGCACCGGTTCCTTGAGTACATGCAGCGCGGTGATGGTGCCGGGACTCAGGCCCAGCAGAATCTGCTCGTTGCCGACCTGCACCAGTACCAGCCGGTCGCGTGGGCCGAGGGCGCGCGAGCTGATCAGTTCGATCAGCTGACCCTTGCCCGCCGGGCCTGCCTGCTGCACCCGGCGCAACAGCCAGGCGAGGAAGAAAATCAGCCCCAGGACCAGCAACAGACCGAACACCAGTTGCGTCAACTGCCCGGCCACGCCGCTGTTGACCATTGGCGCAGTGGCAGCCGGCACGGTATGCGCCGTCGACGGTTCGGCGGCCAGCACGCTCAATGGCAATGCCAGCAATGCCCAGAGAAAGCGTTTCACTCAGCGCAGCTTCTTGATGCGTTCGCTTGGGCTGATCACGTCGGTCAGGCGGATGCCGAACTTCTCGTTGACCACCACCACTTCACCGTGCGCAATCAGCGTGCCGTTGACCAGCACGTCCAGCGGCTCGCCGGCCAGACGATCGAGCTCGATCACCGAACCCTGGTTGAGTTGCAGCAGGTTGCGAATGTTGATGTCGGTGCTGCCCACTTCCATCGAGATCGACACCGGGATGTCGAGAATCACGTCGAGGTTCGGGCCGTCGAGGGTTACCGGATCGTGGTTCTTCGGCACGCTGCCGAACTCTTCCATCGGCAGACGGTTGGAGCTTGCGGTGCCGGCGTCGGCGGCCAGCAGTGCGTCGATGTCAGCCTGACTGCCATCACCGGTCTCTTCCAGGGCCGCAGCCCATTCGTCGGCCAGTGCCTGATCGTCCTGGGCGTTCATTTCGTCGTTCATCATTTGTCCTCGGCGGGCAAAAATTCAGTTAAATGCTTGGGGGTTGGAGCGCCGCTTCAGCGACGCTCGATCGGCTCAATCACCTGCAACGCGAGGTTGCCTTTGTGCGAGCCCATCTTGACCTTGAAGGCCGGTACGCCGTTGGCGCGCATGATCATGTCTTCCGGCAACTCGACCGGGATCACATCCCCCGGTTGCATGTGCAGGATGTCGCGCAGCTTCAACTGGCGGCGGGCCACGGTGGCGCCGATCGGCACGTCGACATCGAGCACGTCCTGACGCAGGGCGTTGACCCAGCGCTCGTCCTGATCGTCGAGGTCCGACTGGAAACCGGCGTCGAGCATTTCGCGCACCGGCTCGATCATCGAGTACGGCATGGTCACGTGCAGATCACCGCCACCGCCGTCGAGTTCGATGTGGAACGTCGAGACGACGATCGCCTCGCTCGGGCCGACGATGTTGGCCATGGCCGGGTTCACTTCCGAGTTGATGTACTCGAAATTGACTTCCATGATCGCCTGCCAGGCTTCTTTCAGATCGACGAAAGCCTGCTCCAGCACCATGCGCACCACGCGCAGTTCGGTCGGGGTGAATTCACGCCCTTCGATCTTGGCGTGACGGCCGTCGCCGCCGAAGAAGTTGTCCACCAGCTTGAACACCAGTTTGGCGTCGAGGATGAACAGCGCGGTGCCGCGCAACGGTTTGATCTTGACCAGGTTGAGGCTGGTCGGCACGTACAGCGAGTGCACGTATTCGCCGAACTTCATCACCTGAACGCCACCGACGGCAACGTCCGCCGAGCGGCGCAGCATGTTGAACATGCTGATGCGGGTGTAACGGGCAAAACGCTCGTTGATCATTTCCAGAGTCGGCATGCGTCCACGGACGATGCGATCCTGGCTGGTCAGGTCGTAGCTTTTGACACTGCCGGGTTCGGCAGCGTTATCGGTCTGTACCAGACCATCGTCGACGCCGTGCAACAGCGCGTCGATTTCATCCTGGGACAGCAGATCCTGCACGGCCATGTCGTGTTCCTACTGCAGTACGAAATTAGTGAAAAGCAACTGTTCGATTACCACTTTGCCCAGCTCTTTCTGCGCCACTTCCTGGACGCTGGCTGTGGCCTTCTGGCGCAGCATTTCCTGCCCGACCGGGGTCGCCAGCGTGGCGAAGTCCTGACCGGAGAAGAGCATCACCAGGTTGTTGCGGATCACCGGCATGTGCACTTTCAGCGCTTCCAGATCGGCCTGGTTACGCGCCAGCATGGTGATGCTCACTTGCATGTAGCGCTGACGGCCGTTCTGGTTGTAGTTGGCGACGAACGCCGGCGCCATCGGCTCGAAGATCGCCGGCTGCTTGCCGACCGGCGCCGTTTCGGCCGCTGCGGCAGGCTTGCTCTGGGCACCGTGCATGAAGAACCAGGTCGCCCCCACGGATGCGCCAATGGCCAGCAGCAGCGCCAGCACGATCACAATGATCAGCTTGAGTTTGCCTTTGGTTGCGGGGTCTTTCACTGCTGCGGTTTCGCTCTTCGCCATGCCAATAATCCGTCACTAATCGGGTTTTCACAGTCGCACGGCAAGGCAAGAGCAAGTGTTATGCCAGAAGTGTCGGTATTGGCAGAGACAGCAGAAGTCAAAAGCAACCCTCACCCCAGCCCTCTCCCGGAGGGAGAGGGCTGGGGTGAGGTGTCAAGCGTCAAACATCGACCTGAGATACCGAGTCGATTATGGATTCACAGCAAAAGTATCAGGTCGGCGTACTTCGCAAGCATCCCCCCAATTGGTCCCCTCTCCCTCTGGGAGAGGGCTAGGGTGAGGGGCTTTTGATTTGGTCAGGCGTAGTAGTCGACAGCGCTGGAGCCAATCACGCTGGTGGTTTGCGCAGCGGCTTCCGCAACAGCCGCAGGTGCCAATTCTTCATCAGCCGAATCCAGACGACCACCGGCAGCGCTGGTACGTCCACTCTGGCCCTGCTGCGCCTGCTCCTGTCCCTGCTGACCCTGCCAGCCACGACTCTGATCGGAGACGTTGACGTCAACCTGACCCATGCCCTGCTGAGTGAACATGTCACGCAGGCGATGCATCTGGCCGTCCAGTGCTTCGCGCACGCTTGGATGCGCGCTCATGAACGTGACTTGGGTCTGCTGATCCGGAACCATGTTCACCCGGATATCCAGACGCCCAAGCTCTGCCGGCTGCAGTTGAATATCGGCGGCCTTGAGGTTGGCGCTCGACAGGTACATGACGCGGTTGACGATTTCCTCGGTCCAGCCGCTTTGATGCATGGCGATCGGCTGGTTCACCGGCACCGCGTTGGCGGTTTTCGGCGTGGCCGCCTGGGTCAGCGCCGCCAGACGATTGGCAAAATCATCGACGCGGGTGTCGCTGGTGGCCGACTTGAGGTCTTTGAGGCCATCGTCAATCAGGCCGCTGAAGGTTTTCTCGCCGTTCTGGCTGGTGCTGTCCTTGTCGGCTTGCACATCGAGCATGCTGGCCATGCCGGCAGCGAAAGTCTGCGCCGAAGTCAATTCACCGTCGGCCTGGGTTTGCGTCGGCGCGGCTTTAGGCTGGGATTGGCTGCTGGCAGATATATGCCCGCCCTGCTCCATTGCCATGCGCACCGCTGGTAGCGAGTCGAGCGGATCGGCTGCCGGATCAAAAGTGTTGTCGGTGACGGCCGCCGGATCTTTGACCACCGCTGGCGCAACGGCAGCGGCCACCACTGGCGTTTCGGTTGTGGCCGCTGCCGGCGCTTCAACGACCGGGGCTGGCACCACGGGCGTGGTCACCAAGGGCTGGACGGTTTGCGCCAGAGCCGGATCCAGTGCCGGATCAACCAGAGCGGTGTCGGCCACCGGGGTCTGCGTGGTGTCGGTGGCCGCATCGTCGCTGGCAGCCTGCTCATCGGATGGCGTCGAGGCCGTCTTGTCGGCAGGCAAGGCGTTGCCGCTATCGGCAACGGTCTGTTGCGCAGCGGCAGGGGACGACTTGCCGGCGTCCGGTTTATTGCTGGTGTCGGCGACCTTGTCACGCGCCGGTTTCAACGAATTATCGCTACTGGCGAGGACCTTTTTCGGGCCTTGATCGGCGAACACCTGAGCGAAGCTTGAGGCCTTGTCCCCGGTGTCTGCGGCCACGGCCGGCGCTTTCGCAGCCGCAGCTTGCGCCTTGGCCTGGGCAGCAGATTGAAGAAGAACATTGGGGGTCGCAGGCATGACACGGTCTCCGCTGCACTGGAATCGTAGGTACAGTTGATGGCGATTACTGCAAGTGTCGGGCCAGACTTGTCCGGCGCTGTAGAAAAGCGCCGGACGGCAGGATCAATGGGTCAGTGCGTGCTGGCGCTCGTCTTCGTAGACCGGTCGCACTTCGGCAAACTCGCTGCTGATATCAGCCACCAGCTTGTCGATTTCCGTCGGCGTTTTGTCCTTGGCTTGCGATTCCAGCTCCTGGCAAAGCGCCGCCAAGCGCAGAGCGCCCATGTTGCTGGCGCTGCCCTTGAAGCTGTGGGCGACTTCAGACAAATCCTTGGCATCCACAGTCTTGTGCAGCTCAGCCAAGCGGCTTTCGGAATCGGTCAGAAAGGTATCCAGAAGCTCCGGATAACCATCCTCCATGACTTCGCGCAGCACGCTCAGCGCGTCGCGATCAATATGCGTGTCAGACACTTGTTCACTCCTTGATCAAGAATTGCGCGAATTATGCCTGAATCTTCCAGGAAAACTCCACGCAGGCACTACGACCTTCGTCCGACCAACTGGCGTTAAGCCCCAATTGCCGGACCAGACTGACGCCCCGCCCCGACAGACGGACACCGTCCAGTGGCCGCTCCATTACCTTGGCGACGTCGAAGCCCTTGCCGCTGTCCTCGACGCGGATGACCAGACAACCTCCCGCCCCTTGGGGCTGCACCAGCAAATGCACCCGCACGTAACCGTCCTGCAACGCCTCCAGCCGCTCATTGCGCTGCTCGTAGTAGCGGGCAAATCCTGCAGCATCGCGTTTGAGACTGGAATCCAGACCCAGTACGCCGTGCTCCAGCGCATTGGAATACAGCTCGGCGAGCACGCTGTAGATCGCGCCGCTCTGACTGCGCAAGCCATGCACCTCCTGCAACAACTGCAGCAGATACGGTAACGGGTTGAAGCGTTTGAGCGTGGCGCCGCGAAACTCGAAGCTCACCGACCAATCCAGCGGAGACGATTGGCCGCTGTCGGAATACACCGGTACCGACGGCATCACCTGCGCCACGTCCGGCAGCCTGATCTCGACCATGCTCACATCGTCGCGGGGCTCGCCACGAAAGGCGTGCAGGGCCTGCTCGATCTCGGCAAACAGGTTGTCCGGCTCACGGTTGGCGGCAAACAGTTGCTGCAGGCGCTCGACCCCAAACAGTCGGTCATCAGCGTCGGTAGTATCGATCACCCCATCGGAGAGCAGGAACACCCGGTCGCCGACCGCCATCGTTTGCACTTCGGTGCGATCATCGAACGCTTGTGGACTGAGCACCCCCAACGGCAAATGCCGCGCAGCCAGCGGCACGCGCTCGCCGGTGGCAATCCGGTGCAGATAACCGTCAGGCATGCCGCCGTTCCAGACCTCCACCGACCGCCGCTGGAAACTCAGGCAGAGCATGGTCGCGCAGCAAAACATGTCTACTGGCAGGATGCGCTTGAGCTTGGCGTTCATCTCACGCAGGGTCTCGGCCAGGCCGTAGCCCTTGGCGGTCATCCCGTAAAACACTTCAGCCAGCGGCATCGCCCCCACCGCTGCCGGCAGGCCGTGACCGGTGAAATCACCGAGCAGCACATGCATGTCGCCAGCGGGAGTGTACGCCGCCAACAGCAGATCGCCGTTGAACAGCGCATAGGGTGATTGCAGATAGCGAATGTTCGGCGCACTCAGGCAGCCGGAATGCGCGACCTTGTCGAACACCGCTTTGGCGACGCGCTGTTCGTTGAGCAGGTAATCGTGATGCCTGGCGATCAGGTCGCGTTGTTGCAGTACCGTGGCTTGCAAGCGACGCAAGCGATCCATCGCCTTGATTTTGGCGGCGAGGATCACCTGGTTGTAAGGCTTCGCCAGAAAGTCGTCACCCCCGGCGTCCAGGCAACGGGCCAGCGCTTCGCTTTCGGTCAGCGAGGTCAGGAAGATGATCGGCACCAGGGTTTCCCCCGCCAGCGCCTTGATCTGCCGCGCCGCCTCAAAGCCGTCCATCACCGGCATCATCGCGTCCATCAGCACCAGATGCGGCTGCTGCCGACCAAAGACTTCGACTGCTTCGGCGCCATTGCTCGCCGTCAGCACTTCATGGCCTTGACGACGGACGATGGTCGACAACAGCAGGCGATCAGCGGCGCTGTCTTCGGCAATCAGGATCGTCAGCGGCTCTTGCGCCTGCATGGCGGTCAACTGATGTCGAACAGTTTGTCGAAATTGGAGATGGCGAGGATCTTGCGCACGTCGGAGTTGCTGTTGATTACCTGCACATCAGCACTGTCGCCGCCGGCGTGATCCCGCAGCAGGAGCAGCATGCCCAGTGCGGAGCTGTCGAGATACGTGGCGTCTTTCAGGTCGACCACAATGGAATCGGGCTTCTTCGCAAGATGCTCATAGGACTCGCGAAACTCCTGATGGCGCCCAAAATCGAACCGTCCCTTGATCGAAATCGTCAGCTTTTGACCATCCGGGGAGACTTCTGTAACGACTGACATTGACTGGCTTCCTTGTCATTGACGAATGTGTACAAGGTTTAGCATCTGGACAGGATTGGGGCAAGGCGCAGAGCCAGATCCAATGTGGGAGCGAGCTTGCTCGCGAAGGCGGCGTGCCAGTCAACACTTCAGTCAACCGAGCGATTGCATTCGCGAGCAAGCCCGCTCCCACAGTATTTGGTGGCGCGGCTTAGAACGGATCCCGTCGCGGCAAACGCTGGGACAATTCGTCCAGCAACTTCTGCTCGCGCTTGTCCTCGAGGCGTTGCGCCTCTTCGCGATAACGCTGCACCAGCTTGCGCAGGCCCTCGACCTTGGCGAACGCCTGCTGCCAGGCATCCCGCGCCTTGATCAGGTTGTTCTGGTGCCAGATCAGGCTCTGTCGCTGCTGATCGATAGCGGTGTCCAGCTGCGCGAGAAAGCCGTGATAGCCCAGCAGCCATTGCCCGGAAACCCCGTCGCTGCCACGAACGATCCACTGCTCCTGATAATCCAGACGAAAGGCGTCGAGGTCGGCGAGTTTGCTTTCGGCCACTTTGACCTGGCCCTGAAAGTAACCCAGGCGCTGCACGGCGGTTTTCTCGGCCTGCTCGGCCATTTCCACCACCGGCGCCAGACGTGCGGCACGACTTACGGCCATGGCCGGTTATCCGCCTGCCGCCGGCGCGAACAGGGTTTCCAGATACGCTTGGCTTTCACCCATGTTGATCTTGTCGTTCAGCCCCTGGCGCTGGTAGCGGGTCAGTTGCGGCTGCAGCGAGATCGCCAGATCGGTCTCGCGGTCGCCGCCGGCCACGTAGGCACCGACGCTGATCAGGTCGCGACTCTGCTGGTAGCGCGACCACAGCTGTTTGAAATACTGCGCGCGCTGCATGTGTTCCGCCGAAACCACGGCCGGCATCACCCGGCTGATCGAGGCTTCGATGTCGATGGCCGGATAGTGCCCCTCTTCGGCCAGACGCCGCGACAGCACAATGTGACCGTCGAGCACACCCCGCGCCGAGTCGGCGATCGGGTCCTGCTGATCGTCGCCTTCGGACAACACGGTGTAGAACGCGGTGATCGAACCACCGCCCTTCTCCGCATTACCGGCGCGCTCCACCAGTTTCGGCAACTTGGCGAACACTGAGGGCGGATAACCCTTGGTCGCGGGCGGTTCGCCGATGGCCAGCGCGATTTCCCGCTGGGCCTGGGCGAAACGGGTCAGCGAATCCATCAGCAACAGGACATTTTTGCCCTTGTCGCGGAAATACTCGGCGATCCGCGTGCAGTACATCGCTGCCCGCAGACGCATCAGCGGCGCATCGTCCGCTGGCGAGGCGACCACCACCGAACGTTTGAGGCCTTCTTCACCTAGAATGTGCTCGATGAACTCTTTGACTTCTCGACCGCGCTCACCGATCAGGCCGACGACAATGATGTCGGCCTCGGTGAAGCGCGTCATCATCCCCAGCAATACCGACTTACCAACACCGGTACCGGCGAACAGGCCCAGACGCTGACCGCGGCCGACCGTCAGCAAACCGTTAATGCAACGGATGCCGACGTCCAACGGTACGTGGATCGGGTCGCGGTTGAGCGGGTTGATCGTCGGGCCGTCCATCGGCACCCAGTCTTCGGCTTTCATCCCGCCCTTGCCGTCCAGCGCCCGCCCGGCGCCGTCCAGTACGCGACCGAGCATGCTCATGCCCATCGGCAGGCGACCGGTTTCCGCCAGAGGCACCACGCGGGCGCCAGGGGCAATGCCGGCGACGCTGCCAACCGGCATCAGGAATACTTTGCTGCCGGAAAAGCCCATGACTTCGGCTTCTACCTGGGACGGGTGATAGCTGTCGTCATTGATCACCAGGCAGCGCGTGCCCATGGCGGCGCGCAGGCCTTCGGCTTCGAGGGTCAGGCCGACCATGCGCAGCAGGCGGCCTTCAAGAATTGGCGCACCGGCAATCTCGACGGCCTCGGCATAACTGCTGAGGCGCTTGGCGAAGCTGGTGCGTTCAAGGCGCATCGGAGAGGTCCGCAGGCGGCTCGTCAGAAACTGGCGTCGGGGCTGACGTTTCAGGCAGGTCCAGGGTCAGATCCGGCGCGGCCGGGTGCAAGGCCTGCTCGTGCAACTGATCGAACAGCTTGCCCATGACTTGGGTCACGCGGGTCTCGATGCTGGCGTCGATCCGGCTGTGCGCGGTCTCAACCCGGCAACCACCGGGCATCAGCGACTCATCCTCGACGATGCGCCAGGACTCCTCGTGACGCTCGCGCAGGGCCTTGGCCTGCTCGAAGTCCTGCGGGTTGACGTACAGACGCACATTGTCCACGCCCAGCGGCAGCAGCTTGAGCGCATCGCGCATGACGTGTTCGATCTGGCTGGAATCAATCGCCAGTTCGCGCTTGATCACCTGTTTGGCGATGTGCTGCACGAGGTCGACCAAGGCCTTTTCGATCTGCGTGTCCTGCTCGGCGATAGGCTCGAACAGGTGGGTCATCAGTTGCTCGAGGCTGGCCAGCTTCGCCGCCAGCGCCACTTCGGCCTCCTGACGCACCTTCAGCGTGGCGCTGTGAAAACCCTCTTTCTCGCCGATGCCGAAGCCCTCGTTGTAAGCCTCCTGACGGATGCTTTCGAGTTCTTCCAGCGTCAGTGGCTGGACTTCCTCCAGCGGCACTTCTTCCATTTCCGGCGGTTCGGGCTCCGGTTCTGGCTCGGGTTCCGGTTTTGGCGGATCGAAGCTGGGCAGCGCCCAGGATTCGAAACTGCGAACATCGCGGGCACGGATCAGATCCGTCACATCGTCGTCGTGCTTGTCCATGGGCTTAGATCATTTCCTCGCCACCTTTGCCGCCGAGGACGATTTCGCCGGCTTCGGCCATACGACGGGCAATGGTGAGGATTTCCTTCTGCGCGGTTTCGACGTCGCTGACGCGCACCGGGCCTTTGGCCTCGAGGTCGTCGCGCAACAGTTCGGCAGCACGTTTGGACATGTTCTTGAAGATCTTCTCTTTGACGCCTTCGTCGGAGCCCTTGAGCGCCAGTACCAGCACGTCGGAGGAGACTTCGCGCAACAGCGCCTGGATGCCACGGTCGTCGACATCGGCAAGGTTGTTGAACACGAACATGAGGTCTTCGATCTGACCGGACAGGTCTTCGTCGACTTCGCGGATCGAGTCCATGAGCTGGCCTTCGATCGAGCTGTCGAGGAAGTTCATGATGTCCGCCGCGCGCTTGATGCCACCCAGGGTGGTGCGCGAAGCATTCGAGTTGCCGGAGAACTGCTTCTCGAGAATCTGGTTCAGTTCTTTCAGCGCGGCCGGCTGCACGGTGTTCAACGACGAGACGCGCAGGATGATGTCCAGACGCACCTTGTGGTCGAAGTTGCCGAGCACCTCACCGGCCTGATCCGGGTCGAGGTAGGCAACCACGATCGCCTGGATCTGCGGGTGTTCGTAGCGGATCACGTCGGCAACGGCACGCGGTTCCATCCATTTCAGGCTGTCTAGGCCGCTGGTGTTGCCACCGAGCAGGATGCGGTCGATCAGGCCGTTGGCCTTGTCTTCGCCCAGCGCCTGGGTAAGCATTTTGCGCACGTAGTCGTCGGAGCCGACACCGAGGCTGGTCTGGTCGCCGACGATGTCGACGAACTCGCTCATGACCTGCTCGACCTGCTCGCGATGGACGTTGCCCATCTGCGCCATGGCCACGCCGACGCGCTGAACCTCTTTGGGACCCATGTGGCGCAGCACTTGCGCGGCATCGGTCGAACCCAGGGACAGCAGCAGAATCGCGGCTTTGTCGACCCGGGACAATTTAGCGACAGCGGCTCGGTTATCACTCATCTGCGTTAATCCACTCTTTCACGACCTGGGCGACGCGACCCGGATCTTCTGCCACCAGACTCTTGATTGCATTCAGTTGCGCGTCATAACCCTCGCTCGGGCTAGGCAACAGAATGCTCTGCGGACCACCGAGGCTCACGCGGTCGTTGGCCAGTTCGCCGTCCAGGCCGCCCATGCCACCGAGTTCCACGTCGCTGCCCAGACCGGCCAGCTCCTTGCCTTTGCCGCCGCCGGTGATGTTGTTCAACACCGGACGCAGCACACCAAACACCAGCACCAGGATGAACAACACACCCAGCACTTGTTTGACGATGTCCCAGAACCATGGCTGGGAGTAGAACGGAATATCGGCAATCACTTCACCGCGCTCGGCGGAGAACGGCATGTTGATCACGCTGACGCTGTCGCCACGGCTGGCGTCGAAGCCGACCGCGTCCTGCACCAGACGGGTGAAGCGCGCCAGTTCATCGGCACTCCACGGCGCACGGGTGGTTTCACCGTTGGCCGCGTTGACCTTGACCTGATCGTCAACCACCACCGACACCGACAGACGATTCAGGCGACCCTGCTGCTGTTTGGTGTGGCTGATGGAACGGTCGAGCTCGAAGTTCTTGGTCGATTGTTGACGCTTGTCCGCCGGGTACGGCGCGAGCATCGGCTGGCCGGTGGCCGGGTCCATGATCTGCTGACCGTTGGCATCCACCAATGGCTGACCAGGCTGAATCATGCCGGCCGGCGCTGCGGCGCCACCGGTGGTTTGCGGGGCCGAGGCTGGCGAAGGCGGCTGGTTGCTCAGGGCACCCGGCACACCTTGCGGGCCATTGCTGGCGGTGCGTTGTTCGTTGACCGACTGCTCGCTGCGCAACGCCGGTTGATCGGGGTTGAACTGCTCGGCAGTAGATTCGACAGCACTGAAATCGATGTCGGCCGAGACTTCAGCCTTGTAACGATCGTTGCCCAGTACCGGTTGCAGAATGTTGTGCACGCGCTGGGTGAGCATGCTTTCCATGCGCCGGCTGTAATCGAACTGCTTGCCGGCCATGGTCATTTCGGAGTTCTCCGCCTGATCGGAGAGCAGGTTGCCCTTCTGATCGACGACGGTAATCTGCGATTTGCTCAACTCGGGCACCGAGGTCGCCACCAGGTTGATGATCGCCAGCACCTGACCCGGCTCCAGCGAACGCCCGGAGTACAACTCGACCAGCACGGATGCGCTTGGCTTGCGTTCATCACGCACGAACACCGAGCTCTTCGGAATCGCCAAATGCACGCGCGCGCCCTTGACGTTGTTCAGGCTGGAAATGGTGCGCGCCAGTTCGCCTTCCAGACCACGACGGTAACGGGTCGCTTCCATGAACTGGCTGGTGCCCAGACCCTGTTCCTTGTCGAGGATTTCAAAACCGATGTTGCCGTCGCTGGGAGTGACACCAGCAGCCGCGAGCTTCAACCGCGCACGGGACAAGTCATCGGCCTTGACCAACAAGGCGCCGGAATTCGGTTCGACGGTATAAGGGATATCAGCCGAGGCCAGGGTGTCCATGACCTGTTTGGCGTCCATGCCGGCCAGGCTGCCGTACAACGGACGGTAATCCGGCTGCTGCGACCACAGCACCACGGCAAAACCAATCGCCACGCTCGCAGCCAGGCCGACCAACAGGCCCACCTGACGCAGCATGGTCATCTGGGAGAGATTTTCCAGGAAGGACAGGCCGAACAGCGGCGGTTTGCCGTCTATCGGGGTGGCCTTGGCCGGAACGTTATCGGCGACTGCTTCTGCCATGACTCAATCTCGTCCTTAAACCGGCATCTGCATGATGTCTTGATAAGCCTGAACCAGCTTGTTGCGCACCTGGGTCAGAGCCTGGAACGACACGCTGGCTTTCTGCGAGGCGATCATCACGTCGGTCAGGTCGACGCCGCTCTTGCCGACTTCAAATGCGTTGGCCAGTTGAGTCGACGCCTGCTGGGTATCGCTGACTTTGTTGATGGCCTGCCCGAGCATGTCGGAAAAGCTGCTGCCAGCCAGTTCAGGGACGGCGGCAGTCGATTTTGGCGCGGCCATGGCGTCCATTTTCATGGCCTTCATGTCCATCATCAACCGATTAAATTCAATACCTTGGCTCATGGTCTACTCTCTAGGGCGGCCCGCAATTTTTTGACACTCACTCGGCGGTACACAGGTATTAGCAACAAGGGTGCCAGCTCGGCGGATTTCTTCCACAAAAGCCAATCGGGGCGCCTCATCAATGACGAGTTACGCAAAACTGCTGTGGGAGGGGGCTTGATCCCGAAAGCGGTGTGTCAGCTGCATAAATATCGACTGACACATCCTCTTCGGGAGCAAGCCCCTCCCACAATGGGTTCCGGGTTAATTCAGGTGGCGAACAAGTAACCTTCGACATCCATCCCCGCATCGCGCATTTGCGCCAGTTTGTAGCGCAGGGTTCGCGGGCTGATCCCGAGCTTTTCGGCGGCTTCCTTACGGCGACCCCGCTCGCTGCGCAGGGTGTCGATGATCATCTGAAACTCCCGGCGACGCAGGTCATCGCCCAGCGCACCGGCGGATTCGGCCTCGACATCAACCTCGCGCACCTGGGTTTGCAGCGGTGCGGTAACCGGCGCTGCGGCAAATGTCACGGCGCCGCTCAGACAGAAATCCTGAGGCTGGATCAACCCGCCCTGCTGCAGAATCAATGCCCGCTGAATGGCGTTATCCAACTCGCGCACATTGCCCGGCCATGGGTAATGGGTCAGGCACGCCTGCGCCGCCGGCGAAAGTTTCGCCGCCGCATGCTTCATTTTATTGACGTGTTTGTTCAGTAACCGCTCCGCTAGCGGCAAGATATCGGCAGTGCGCTCGCGAAGTGGACGCCAGGCCAGGGGGAAAACTGACAGACGGTAGAACAGATCCTCACGAAAACGCCCCGCTGCCACCTCGCCGGCCAGATCACGGTTGGTGGTCGCGACCACACGGATATCCAGGGTGATCGGCTTGCGCGCGCCGACCCGCTCGACTTCGCGCTCCTGCAGCACCCGCAGCAACTTGGCCTGCAGGCCCAGCGGCATCTCGGAAATTTCGTCGAGCAGAATGGTGCCGCCATCGGCTTGTTCGAACTTGCCGGCCTGCGCCGCGATGGCGCCGGTGAACGAACCTTTCTCATGCCCAAACAGCGTGGCTTCGAGCATGTTGTCGGGAATCGCCGCGCAATTGATCGCGATGAACGGCTGGTTGGCACGGTGAGAGTGTTGATGAATGTAGCGCGCCAACACTTCCTTGCCGGTGCCGGACTCGCCAGAGATCAACACCGTGGAGTCGCTGCGCGCGACCCGCGCCGCCAGCTCCAGCAACTGTGCACTGGCCGGCTCGACCGCCACCGGCCCTTCACTGTCAGCAAGACTGATGCTGCCCAGCGCATGCCGCGCAACCAGGTCCAGCAGCGCCTTGGGTTCGAAAGGCTTGACCAGATAATCCGCCGCGCCCTGTCGCATCGCATCCACCGCGCGCTCGACCGCGCCATGGGCGGTCATCAGCAGCACCGGCAATTGCGGCTGCCGGGCACGCAGCAATCCAAGCAGTTGATGGCCATCCATGCCGGGCATGTTGACGTCACTGACCACCAGACTGAAGGCTTCGCGCTCGACCGCTTTCAGCGCTTCTTCGGCGCTGCCGACCGCGTGGTAGTCGTGGCCTGCCAGCAACAGCGTATCGGCCAGCGCTTCGCGCAAAGAGCGGTCATCCTCGACCAGCAGAACCTTGATGCCCATGATGCTCACTCAGCTCCCTGTGCAGCGGAAAACAACGGCAGGATCACCTGCGCGCAGGTACCGCGCCCGACTCGCGAGCGCAGCTGCAATTCTCCCTGATGCGCCCGCGCCACGGCTTTGACCACGGTCAGGCCAAGTCCGGTACCGGTGACTTTAGTGGTGAAAAACGGTTCGCCAAGTCGCTCGAGGACTAGCGGCTCGATACCGCTGCCACTGTCGCTGACGCACAAGCGCAGCGTGTTGTCGCGGCTGTAGCAGTGCACTTTAAGACGCACGTTGCCGTTGCTGGCCTGAATGGCGTTTTCAAGCAGATTCAGGATGGCTCCGACCAAGGTGTCGCGGTTGCACAGTAATTCGCCGGCGTGACTGTCGCACTGCCAGCGAATTGGCAGGTCCTGCACATGAGTCAGCGCCGCAGCTTGCAGCGACTGCATCAGGGCATTTGGGGTAATGCGATCAGTCAGCGGCAGCTCGCCACGGGCAAATACCAGCATGTCGCGCACCTGGTGCTCGAGTTCATGCAGGCGCTCCTTCAAGCGTCCGGCGAAGCGCTGCTGGGTGGCGACCGGCAGTTCCTGCTCAGTCAAATGACTGGCGTAGAGCAAGGCAGCGGACAGCGGCGTGCGAATCTGATGGGCCAGCGAGGCGACCATGCGCCCCAGGGAAGACAGACGCTCGTGGCGCGCCAGTTGATCTTGCAGATGACGGGTTTCTGTCAGGTCGTTGAGCAGCACCAACTGCCCCGGCTCGGCGTCCAGCGAGCGGGTGGCAATCGACAGGCGTCGACCATTTTTCAGGGAAATTTCGTGACCGTCGTCTTCACGTGGAGCGAAGCAACGGGCAATGACGTGGCGCCACAACTCACCTTCCAGTGGTAGCCCGAGCAGTTCGATCGCCGCCGGATTGGCTTCACGGACGATGCCGTGGCCGTCAATCACGATGACGCCACCTGGCAACAGATCAAGGAGGTTTTGCAGACGGTTGGCCAGACGTTCTTTCTCGGCCAGTTCCTGCATGCGTTGAGCACTGACTACCGCCAGCTCGCCCTTGAGCTCGGTAACCCGGGCCTCGAGCATGCTGTAGGAGTCGGTCAGCTGGCTGGACATCTGATTAAACAGCGCGAACGCGTGCTCAAGGCCCTGACGGCTCGCCTGCTCGACGGACGATGATTGCCCCTCGGCATGAGAGGCAGAAGACAGCTGGGCTTGGGGCATTGTGTTCTCTCGCTGGCTGACCGTCAGTTAAACGGAACGTTGCGAGGGCTATAGCAATACCCGTGCCTAAAAAAAACAGCTTATAAATGAAGAACTTGAAAAACAGGCGTCAATCATCCGCCTGTTCGTCTCCTTCACGCCGGCTCATGCCGTACTTGCGCATCTTTTCCACCAGCGTGGTGCGACGGATACGCAGACGTTCGGCGGCACGCGCCACGATACCGTTGGCATCGTCCAGCGCCTGCTGGATCAGGCCCTGCTCCAGACCACCGAGGTAGTCCTTGAGGTCCAGACCTTCCGGCGGCAGCATGGCGTTGGCGGTGAAGTCCGGCGTATGGCCGTTGATCGCCACGCGCTCTTCGAGATCGCTGCGCAGGCTGTCGACCATCTGCTCGTCTTCGTCGTCGACGTAGCGGAATTTCTTCGGCAACTCGACCACGCCGATCACCCCGTACGGGTGCATGATCGCCATGCGCTCCACCAGGTTGGCCAGCTCGCGGACGTTGCCCGGCCAGCCGTGGCGGCACAGCGACATGATCGCTGCCGAGTTGAAACGGATCGAGCCGCGCTTCTCATGCTCCATGCGCGAGATCAGTTCGTTCATCAACAGCGGAATGTCTTCGACGCGCTCACGCAGCGGCGCCATCTCGATCGGGAACACGTTCAGGCGATAGTAGAGGTCTTCGCGGAAGGTGCCGATCTCAATCATGCTTTCGAGATTCTTGTGAGTCGCGGCAATGATCCGGACGTCGACGCTCTGGGTCTTGTTGCTGCCCACGCGTTCGAAGGTGCGCTCCTGCAAGACGCGCAACAGTTTGACCTGCATCGGCAGCGGCATGTCGCCGATTTCGTCGAGGAACAGCGTACCGCCGTTGGCCAGTTCGAAGCGCCCGGCACGGCTGGTGATCGCGCCGGTGAAGGCGCCCTTCTCGTGACCGAACAGTTCGCTTTCCAGCAACTCGGCGGGGATTGCCCCGCAGTTCACCGGGACGAACGGCGCATCACGGCGCTTGGAGTGGTAATGCAGGTTGCGTGCAACTACTTCCTTGCCGGTACCGGACTCGCCGAGGATCAGCACACTGGCGTCGGTGTCGGCCACTTGCTGCATCATCTGGCGCACGTGCTGGATCGCCCGGCTGGTGCCGACGAGGCTGCGGAACAGATTGGGTTCGCGATGACGCCCGCGCTCGCGGGCCTGGTCGTACATCTCGCGATAGACCTGGGCACGGTGCAGGGAGTCGAGCAACTTGCTGTAGCTGGGCGGCATTTCGAGGGTCGAAAGCACTCGACGACGCTGGTCCTCAGGCAAGTCAACGGAAGAATTATCGCCCATCAACAAAACCGGAAGGAACTCATCCCAGGTTGAGAGTGTCTTTAACAAGCCCAAAAGTGCACCCGGAGCATTGACCGTCCCGATCAGTACACAGATGACCTCACGACTTGATGACAAAGAGCCGACCGCCTGCTGCCAGTCATGGCTGCCGCAGGGTAAATTTTCTTCGCCGAGAAAATTTAAAATCACCGCCAGGTCGCGGCGGCGAACGCTATCGTCATCGATCAGCAGAATTTTGGTTTCACGCCACATGCAATAGCAACTTCCCTAGTCAACTCAATGCCCGAAAAATGGGGCAAGCGAGACGCTTGCAGGACACCTAGTGCCTGTAGACGCCCGAAATCTGGAAACAGCCACTAGTTAAGTCAAAAAACCGTTCACAGTCAAATTTATGGCGCACATCTTTGGATTAACTGAGGGTTAATTAACCAAACAGATGGTAAACCTTTGCCGCTTTTTGCGCCTGGGTGATCTGCGACATCTCGTTGGCTATCGCCTGCCGCTCACCCATGGCCGCCTCAAGAAGCTCCTTGTACACATGGAGCAACTCCTCAAGGTGACTGCGCAACGCCTCCTCATCCAGCGAAGCTTCGGCCATGACGTCTTCCATGCAGGAACGGCAAGCCAGGTCCAGCTCGCCAATAGCCTCCCAGTTACGCTCGGCCAGCGCGCTGACCAACGCTTCACGGGTATCGGCGATTCGCTGCAATACAAGACTCATGACGATCTCCTTCAGAACTGCGGAGCCGGCGCAGGCGCGATTGCATCCCAGCCTTCCTTGACCGTGCCCAGCAAGCCGGCAACCTCATCGAGAATGCGCGGGTCGCTGTTGATGTTCGCCTCGGCGAGACGCTTCATCATGTAAATATACAACCCGTCCAGATCGGCCAACGCCTCGGCGCTATTTTCCAGATCCAGACCTTCACGCAGACCACTGACAATCCCAATGGCTTTACTGATAGCGGTGCACTTGGCCGGAATATCCTTGCGCTCGATGGCGCCCTTGGCCTGAGCGATACGCGACAGGCCACCTTCCATCAGCATCTGTACCAGGCGGTGCGGGCTTGCCTCGGAGGTCTGGGCGTGCGCACCGACTTTCTGATATTGCCGAAGGGCTAACATTGGGTTCATGTTCTACCTCATTGCCACATTGACTCGTATAACCAGTGTATCGCCAACGAGCCACAGAACTTTAGATCAAAAGACAAAAACCCGGCGCACGCCGATAAAGCGTAGCCGGGTTTTTGTCGTTCTTGCGGGTTACTTCGCGGATTGCTGAGCGTTCAGCGAGCTGAAGAACGACGTGATGTTGCTGGCTGTCGCCTTCATCTGCCCGACCAACAAATCCATGGCGTTGTACTTGGCGGTCAACGTCTTGGTCAGGTTGGCAACACGCAGATCCAGCGCCGTTTGCTGACTGGTCAGGCTCCTGGTGTTGTTGTTCAGGATCGCCATGCGTTGATCCAGCAAGCCTTTGGCGGTAGGGCTGCTACCCGCAGGAGCGTTCAGATAGGGGTCCACCGCTTTCTTCATGCGCGCCAGCAGACCATTGGTATCGTTGGTGCCGGTGAAAATCTGCTGTACCTGACCAGCCTTCCCCGGCTGACTCATGGTTTTGGTGAACGCAGCAGTATCAAACGTCAGGTTGCCGGTGAGGCGGTCGGTCATCACACCGATCTCCGACAGGTAGGACAAAGCACCACTTGCACCTGCACCAGGAGCTGTCAACTCGCCACGGACGTCGGAGATCAGCGAGCGCGGCAGGGAGTCACCAGTGAAAGCAGCCTGAACCGTCAGCTTGCCATCAGCATCCGGGGTCGCCTTCGACAGGGTGTCTATGGTGGTCTTCAGGGTGTTGTAGGCATCAACGAACGCCTGAACCGAGGCCTGTAGACCCTTGGTATTGGTATCAACGCTGACAACGGTCGGCGTCGCCACGTTATTGACGACAGGGCTGACAGTGGTCAGATTCAGGGTCAAGCCGCTGATCGCACCACTGACGGTGTTGCTCTTGCTGGAAACCTGAAGGCCGTCGATGGTCACCTTGGCGTCTTGTGCAAGACCGTTGACGCTACCGGATGCACCTGCCGCCGGATTGGTACCCATCGTCTGAGTGCCGTCGATCTCCAGACCGGCAATACCGCTGACGGAGAGGTCAGAACCTGCGCCCGTCTTGTTCGAACTGAGCACCAGGCGCGAGGCACCGTTGCTGTCGGTCACGATGTTGGCAGAAATGCCATTGGCGCCCTGAGCCGTGTTGATGGCGTCACGGGTGCTCTGCAAGGTCGCATTGGCCGGGATCGTGACATTGTAATCAATGCCATTCTGACTGATTTTCAGGGTACCACTCGGAATGGCACTGGAGGCACCGCCGGCGAAAGAAGCACTGGCAACTTTCGAGCCCGTGGCCAACTGATTGACAACAACGTTGTAGGTCCCCGAAACCGCGGTGTTATCCGAGGTAGCGCCGAGAATCGCCGTGTTGCTTGAGGTTGCCGCGAAGCCGGCAAATGCGGGGCTGGTCTTGCTGCCCAGATTGTTCATCGCCGTCTGGTACGCGGTCAGCGCACTTTTCAACGTACCGACACCGGAAATCTTCAGGGTATTGGTTTTGGTCGCGGAATCGATCTGCGTCTGCTTTGGCGACTTGTCGGCGTTGACCAGCGCGGTCACGATCGCGCCGATGTCCAGGCCGGAACCCAGTCCGGAACCCGGTAGAATTGGACTTGCCATGTACATCTCCCTTCAGATTGTTGCCAGACTTTTGACCCTTCCAGGCGTCATTAAAGAAAGACAAACACTATTCATGCCAGCTATCAGACCTTGGCGTCGAACAACACATGGCTTGCGTTGGCGAGGCTGTCTGCCAGCTTGAGGGCTTCTGCGGAGGGGATCTGGCGTACCACCTCACCCGTCTCGCTTGCGATCACTTTGACAATAACCTTTCCGGAATGCTCATCGATGGAGAATTCCAGATTGCGCTTGATCGATTGTACGAACTTCTCGATCTCCTGCACCGCCAGTTTCAATTTGGCGTCGTCCCTGTCAGGACTCTTATCAGCAACCGGCGCTTCAGTCTTGGCAACCTTAGGCGTCTCTGACGGTTTGTCAGCAACCGGCGGCACTGGCTTGGGAGCCGGATAAGACACGTTAAGCTTTACGCTCATGTCCATGCCCATCACCTCTTAACGTAAAAAGGCGAGAGAGCGCGACCAGCGCACCCCCCCGCCCAAACTCATTCCGAAATTACTGAAGCAGCTTCAGTACAGCGGAAGGCAGTTGGTTGGCTTGAGCCAGAACAGAGGTCGAAGCCTGTTGCAGGGTTTGCTGCTTGGTCAGGTTAGCAGTCTCTGCGGCGAAGTCGGTATCTTGTACGCGACCTTGTGCAGCAGTGGTGTTCTCGGTGATGTTCTGCAAGTTCTGGATGGTGCTGGTCAGACGGTTTTGCGAAGCACCCAGGCTGGCACGAGTTGCACCGATTGCAGCGATAGCGGCGTCGATTGCAGTGATCGCGTTGTCGATGTTCTGCGAAGCAGAACCAGCGCCAGTACCGGTAGTACCGGTCAGAACTACAGTACCGCTGCCTACCGACAGGCTGACGGCGTCGAACTTGGAGCTCAGTACCAGGTCGATGTGGTTAGCCGAACCGGTGTTTGCGCCAACTTGCAGGGTCACAGTACCAGCCGAACCGTCCAGCAGGTTTTTGCCGTTCAGGTTGGTAGCAGCCGAGATACGGGTGATTTCGTCAGACATCTGAGCGAATTCAGCGTTGGTTGCGGTCTGGTCAGCAGTGCCGTTGGTACCGTTACGTGCTTTAACAGCCAGTTCACGCATACGCTGCAGGATGTCGGTCGAAGCTTGCAGAGCGCCTTCAGCGGTCTGGGCAACGGAGATACCGTCGTTGGCGTTCTGGATGGCTTGGGTGTTACCACGGATCTGCGAGGACATACGGTTCGAGATCTGCAGGCCAGCGGCGTCGTCTTTAGCGCTGTTGATTTTCAGGCCGGAAGACAGGCGCTGCATCGAAGTCGACAGAGCGTCGGAAGCGCGGTTCAGGTTCTTCTGAACGTTCAACGACGTGGTGTTGGTGTTTACTGTTAAAGCCATGACGAATTCCTCGTTGGTTGGGTACTGCGGCTTCCGGCCCTGGCAACCGCCGGGTATGGCCTAGAGAACCTTCGTAATAGTTATCGTCGGGTTGGCAGGTTGCTTGAGGGCTTTTTGAAAAAAATTTGCCATCACCCTGCCACCCCAAAGAAAACAAGGGCTTAGCGCCCTCCTCGCCACGAAAAAATGACGTCATAAAATCGACCTTCGCGCAAAGCCGCGGACCAGCGCGGTCGGTCAATCTGCCAATCGTGCTTTTTGCAACAGTTCGGTCAACTCGAACTCCATCCAGTCAGCCAGCCCCAACCAGTCCTGACGTTCCTGACAATCGAGCATCTGCGTGAGTACAACGGCCCAGGCCTGTTGAGTCGGCGCAGGCGCAGTTACCAGCAACTGCTGCGCGCCCTCGAACACATCGACCATCTCCAGCGCCGCCTCGACATCACGCCCCAGACGAAACAGCCCGGCACACTGACGGCATTCGTCGACGCAGCGCTCAATCGTCGTCATTGCACAAACTCCTGATTGAACTGCGTTCCGGCGATCATTGCGCCCGCTCGACTGCTATTGAAGAACTGCACTTGCGGATGCGCGGCGATATAACGCTCCAGCACACACAGATAGCCACGAAAATTCAGTTGGGTGCTGACCCGCTGACCGTTGCCATCCTGTACCCAGTGCCGCGCCTGATCGACGCCCGGCCCCAGCTCACCGTCGCTCCAGCCGGCATGGGTCTTGTTCATCGGAAAGGCGAAGTCGGCGCCAAACAGAGTGATGCGCGCCGCGCCCATCTTCACCGCCAGGTCCACCGCCGGGTGAATCACACTGCCACCGACATGCAGTTGCCCACGCGGGTACTGCTCACGCAAGGCGGCATACACCGGGCTGGCCGAGTAACCGCCGTAGCGCTTGCCCTGCCAGGCTGTCAGCACCGCCGGATCACTCATCGGCAAATACACCAGCGGGATGCCAGCGGAGTCCTCGAACGGCAAATGCCGGAAGCTGATGCGCTGATCGATGGTGACCACCAGATCCGGCACGATCCCGCGCTCGCGCAGTGGCCGGTAGGCGGTGTCGACACACAGGAACAATGGGCGCTCGGCCTGCGCGCGGATGGCGGCCAGACGCTCGAAATGTCCCTCCAGCGTCGGCCCGGTGCCGATCACATAAATTTCCCGGCCACAGGCACTGCCAAACAATTGCGCGACATCGTCATCTGCCAGCAACAGCGGCAGGCAGTCCTGCAAGCGCTGCTGAATGAATGGCGACTGCACGTCGAATTCGCGATTGTTGAAACTCAGATGGACTTCGTTAACCAGCCGGTCGCGGATCTTCGCGTTGAAGTCATCGGCCAGCAGCATCTCGGCCGGCAGGGCGAAAAACGGCGTGCAGATGTCCGACAGATCACCGGCGTAGAACAGCTGCACGCGCGGGTCTTGCAGCCATTGACGCTGATCGAGCAACTGCAGCACCAAGGCGAACAGCGCGCCGTTCAGCACATGCACATATAGTTGCTCCAGCCCGGCACGCTCCAGCAGCACCGTTGGCAGATCGCCCAGCCCGGTGCCGTAGACATGCAACTGGGGGTGTTCCGGCAGGCTGGCGGCCTGCAGACGCGCTTCATGAACCCGGTCATGGCGACTGGTCAGTTGCACGCCGTTCACGCTGAGCGTCGAGCCCAAACCCTGCACCAGCTCGGCCTGAACCGCCGAGCTGTCTTCAGCCATCAACCGCTCGAACAACGCTGGCCAGCGTCGCTGCAACACTTCGGCATTGGCTTGAAAAAACTCGCTCATGGCGCGACGCGCTCCATTCAGGCAAAAAAATAGCGTTCAAGGGTAACCTTGAACGCTATTTTTGTATCCGCCGTTTTGCTTCAGCTTACGGGCGATAGATGATCGCCGAGCCCCACGACAGACCAACGCCGAAACCGCTGATGGCAATGCGTTGCCAGTCGGAATCGAGTACGTGCTTTTCCAGCAGCAGCGGTACGCTCGACGATACGGTATTACCGGTCTCGACCATGTCCTTGATGAACTTCTCCGGCTCGCCTTCGAAACGCCGCGCCACGGCATCGACAATCGCCGCACTGCCCTGGTGAATGCAGAACGCATCAATGTCATCAGGCTTGAGGCCGGAGTCATCCAGCAGCTCGTGCAAATGCGCCGGCACTTTGAGCAACGCGAAATTGAACACCTGACGCCCGTTCATGAAGAACACGCCATCGGTGACTTTCAGGTGCGGTGCTCCGGAACCGTCAGTGCCGAACTTGGCCTTGCCCAGCGCCCAGGTCGGCTCTTCGCCCATCCAGGTGGCGGTGGCGGCATCGCCGAACAGCATGGTGGTGTTGCGGTCTTCCGGGTCGACGATTTTCGAATACGGGTCAGCGGTGATCAGCAGACCGTTTTTCAGGCCGGCGGCTTCCATGAAACCCTTGATCGCGTAGATGCCGTAGACGTAGCCGGAGCAGCCCAGGGAAATATCGAATGCCGCCACGTTGGTCGGCAGACCGAGCTTGTCCTGGACGATGGCTGCGGTGTGCGGCAGACCTTCTTCGTCACCGTTCTGGGTGACCACGATCAGCGCGTCGATCGACTCACGCTTGAGTTGCGGATTGCTGGCAAACAGCGCATTGGCCGCTTCAACGCACAGATCGGAGGTTTCCTGTTCAGCCTCTTTGCGCGGCAGGAAGGCCGAACCGATCTTGCCAAGGATGAATTCTTCATCCTTCTCGAATTTTGCACCTTGTGCGTAATTGTCCACGCCGGCTACAGGAACGTAGCTCGCAATGCTTTTTATGCCAATCATTACGGCTTCCCAATAAAAAACAGCCCAAAACCACCGCTCGCAAGGATTCGAGGGGCGCCGACAAACAAAAAACGGCCGCCACGACGGGCAGCCTCGGGGAGCGCAAAGGGCTATCACTGCAACCGATACCCGGCCAGGCGCCATCTCCCCCGCTCAATACAATACAGTGAAGATGCGCGTTATGACTCGCAGGTCACGCTATTTTGCCGAATCGGCTGCAGATCGGCTTATTCGACCAGCGACCAGTCTAACGGCGTACCGCGTTTGATCGCCTCACGAGCGCGGCGACCGAGGACGGCTTCGGTGTGCTTGGGCGGCAGACCGAGACCGGGGCGAATCGCGCGCAGATTGGCCGCCGTGAAGGGTTCCCCGGCGGCCATGTCGGCGGTGACGTACAGCGAACGGCGATAGACCAGCGACTTGCGCTCGGCCTCGGTGACGCCGTACCGCACCTGGCCCATGGCTTGCCAGGCACGTTCGGTTTCGATGACCAGACTGGCGAGTTCCGCCGGTTCCAGCGAGAAGCTGGCATCCACGCCGCCTGCCAAACGGTCGAGGGTGAAATGCTTTTCCACCACCGTCGCGCCAAGCGCCACAGCGGCCACCGACACGCCAACCCCCATCGAGTGATCGGACAGCCCTACTTCGCAACCAAACAATTCACGCAGATGCGGGATCGTGCGCACATTGCTGTTGAGCGGGGTCGCCGGGTAGGTGCTGGTGCATTTGAGCAGCACCAGATCCTGGCACCCGGCCTCGCGGGCGGCGCGCACGGTTTCGTCGAGTTCGGCGATGCTGGCCATGCCGGTGGAAATGATCAGCGGCTTGCCGGTCGCAGCGACGCGGCGGATCAGCGGCAGATCGGTGTTTTCGAAACTGGCGATCTTGTAGGCCGGAACATCAAGACTTTCGAGAAAATCCACCGCCGAATCATCGAACGGCGTCGAGAACGCGAGCATCCCCAGTTCTTTGGCCCGGGCGAAAATCGGTGCGTGCCACTCCCACGGTGTATGGGCTTTCTCATACAAGTCGTACAGCGAGGTCCCGGCCCACAGGCTGCCCGGATCCTTGATGAAAAACTCACCCTCGGCCAGGTCCAGGGTCATGGTCTCGGCGGTGTAGGTCTGCAGCTTCAAGGCGTGCGCGCCGGCCCTGGCCGCCGCTTCGACGATCTGCAGGGCCACGTCCAGCGACTGGTTATGGTTGCCGCTCATCTCGGCAATGATGAACGGCGGCGCATCAGCGCCAATCAGACGCTCGCCAATCTTGAAACTACTCATCGCGGGGTTCCTTCAAAACCTTGGTGAACGCGCAGGCACTCTGGGTGAATCCGGCGTCAGCAAATACCTTCAGTGAGGGCCGATTGCCCGGCAGGACTTGCGCGCTGATGCGGGTCAGTTGCGGCCAATGGGCGTGGACAAACGCCTCGCCGTGCGCCAGCAGCGCCCTGCCCCAGCCGAGACCGAACCGCCCTTCCAGCAGATACACCGACACTTCGGCCTCAAGGCCGCGCGGGTCATAACGCAGCACGCCCACCGGGCCGTCGTCGGCCTCGGCAATCAACAGCAGGCGCTGCGGATTGCCCAGGCTGGCTTCCAGCCAATTCAAATGCTGCGACCACTCGATCGTGTCACTGCCCATCGACCAACGCCGCACGGCCTCGGCATTGCGCCCGGCGAACAACAATTGCGCATCGTCGAGGGTCGCCACGCGCAGCTTGAGTACCGCACCGGCCAGCGCCGCCGCCACGCGCAACGCCCCGCGCCCATCGACCAGTTGCCGTGAACGCTCGGCCAGGCTCTGGCGCAGATAGAAGTTACCGGCGACAAAGCCGATGGCATCGCGCAGTTGCTCGACACTGACCTGTTCACGGGCACCCAGGAACACATGCGCGCCGGCTGCCGCCATCCTCTCGCCGTTGAACTGCTGGTTGTTCGACACCGCGATGCAGATCGTCGGCAGGCCCAACGCCGCGCGCTCCCAACTGGTACCGCCGCCGGCACCGATGAACAGATCGGCAGCGTTCATGCGCTGCTGAAAATCGCTGACAAAACTGTGCAGGCGCCAGTGCGGCCGCGTCTCGGCCAGCGCTTGCATCTGCGCCCACGCCGGGTTGTCGGCACCGGCGACGAAATCCACTTCCAGCTCGGTGAAATCCTGCAGCGCGAGCATCGCGTGATGGGTCTGCATCGCCGCATCGAAGCCGCCGAAATTCACCAGCACGCGGCGGGCTTTCGGTTTGATCTCGATCGCCGGGCACGCGAACTCTTCGCGCAGCATGGCGTAACGCGGACCGAGCAAAGTACGGCAACCGGCAGGCAGCAGCGGTGCGTAGTTTTCGCTGAGGCCGGAAAGGTTCTGATTGAGCAACAGATCAACGCTGTAACGGCGAGTAGCGAGATCGTCCACTGCAGCGATCCGCGGCGCCCATTGGCGGGCAGCGGTTTGCCAATGATGATCGAGGCCGTAATGGTCGACGATGATCCAGTCGAATCCAGCGTGCCCCTCCAGCAGCGTCGCCAATGCCTCGATATCGGCCTGCCACGGCAGCATCGATTCGATGGCCTGTTGTGGGTCTTCTGCAGGGTAGCGCTCGGGCAAGGCGAAGGTTTCGAAACCTTCGGCGCTCAGCGCATCGAGGCGATGCCCGGGCAGCCGCCTGCAGGCAAATGCAACATGACTGCCCTGTTTGCGCAGCACCCGCGCCAGTGTCAGACAACGGGCAATGTGCCCACTGCCGATGGTCGGCGAGGCGTCAGCGCGGATCAACACTCTCATGAAACTTCTCCGCCAGCCTTCAATGCGGCGTAAAGGTATTCGGCGCGCGTCCAGTCTTCAAGCGTATCGATGTCCTGCACCAGATACCGCGGCACAATCACCGGCAGACTTGCCGGCGAATACAGCACCTCGCCACGCAGCCACGCCTCGCTGCGCCCCCAGTAGAACTGGCCGGCGTCCTGAAAGGCTTGCGGCAGATCCTGCGAGCGAGTGTTGCGAAACTCGGGGTACAACGCGCTCAGTGCGCCCTGCCCGTCGAGGGTCAGCGCGCGCTGCACCGGGAAACCAAAACTGCACACCGAGAACGCGAAAGCTTTGTCCGGTTGTTGCTGCAGCAACTCGAACCCCTCGCGTAGAAATCGCGCCTGCAACAACGGTGCGGTGGCGTACACGCAGCAGGCGTAATCGAAAGCCGGCAGTTGCTGCAAGGCATGCACGATCACCGCCGCAGTACCGGTGAAATCATCGGCCAGTTCAGCCGGGCGCAGGAACGGCACCTGCGCACCGTGGGCCAGCGCCAGCTCGGCAATTTCGGCGTCATCGGTGCTGACCACGACCTGATCGAACAGGCCGCAATCCTGCGCCGTACGAATCGAGCGGACAATCATCGGCACGCCGTCGAACGGCAGCAGATTCTTGCGCGGGATGCGCTTGCTGCCGCCCCGGGCCGGGATGATTGCGACGCTGCTCAACGGCGTTTTTCCAGAAGGAACCAGGTGATGTCGTCCAGCGGAAATTGCGGATCACGGTGGTAGCCAAAGCCGTAATCAAGCAAATGCAGATCGGCATATCGATCAAGCATCTCCCCGGCGAAATCGCGCTTGAACAGCTTGCCGCTGTTGCCGCGATACGACACTTCGACCGGCGCCGGGTTGTAGTACTCGGCAATCAGGATGTAGCGCTGGCTCAAGGTGTACAACTGCGCGTAGGCATCCGCCAGCAACTCCGGCGCCAAGTGGATCAGCACGCCTTTGCTCAGGGTCAGGTCATAGGTGCGCTCGCGGGAAAAGTCGAACAGCGAACCCTGCCAGATCTGCGCAATGCCCAGTGCCCGCGCCTGAGCACAGGCGCTTGCATTGATTTCGACGCCGAACAGTTCACTCTGCGGCAGCAGTTGATGCAGCGCCTGCAGGTTGTTGCCGGCATTGGTGCCCAGCTCCACCACGCTGTCGATACGCGCGGTGCGGCTCAAGGCCTTGGCGAACAGCGCCAGATTGGCCGCCACCAACGGCTGGCCAACGTTGCGGGCAACGTACTGGTTGCCGAACTCGCCCTGCCAGAATTTTTCCTGCTCACTCAGATCACGCATCGCACGCTCTCATCCACCGCCGCAGCGGAATTTATTCGGTCAGCCGACGCAATTGCTCGACCACATGATCCTGCTGCTCCTCGCTGAGCAACGGGTACAGCGGCAGGCTGATCGCCTCGGCGTAATAACGTTCGGCTTCAGGGAAGTCGCCCTCGGCGAAACCCAGGTCACGGTAGTACGGCTGCAAATGCACGGGAATGTAGTGCAGGTTCACGCCGATCCCGGCCGCGCGCAAGCCTTCGAACACCTGGCGGTGAGTCAGGCCGACACGCTCGGTCTGCAGCCGCACCACGTACAGATGCCACGCCGACTCCGCCTCTGGCTGAGCACTGGGCAAGGTCAGCGGCAGGTACGCCAGCAAGCGGTCGTAGCGCGCCGCCAATTCGCGGCGGCGCGCGATGAAGTCATCCAGCTTGCCCAGTTGCGACAGGCCCAGTGCGGCCTGCAAATCGGTGATGCGGTAATTGAAGCCCAGCTCGATCTGCTGGTAATACCACGGGCCGTGGCTGGGTTCAGTCATCTGTTGCGGGTCACGGGTCATGCCGTGGCTGCGCAGGCGCTGCAGGCGCTCGGCCAGTTGCGGACGATTGGTCAGGACCATGCCGCCTTCGCCACTGGTGATGATCTTCACCGGGTGGAAACTGAACACGGTCATCGCCGCAAATTCTCCGCAACCCACCGGGCGCCCGGCGTAGCGCGCGCCCACGGCGTGCGAGGCGTCCTCGATCACGGTGAAGTTGTAGCGTTCGGCCAGTTCGGCGATGCGGCGCATGTCGCAGCTCTGCCCGGAGAACGCCACCGCCACCAGCACTTTCGGCAACCTACCGTCGCGCTCGGCCTGATCGAGTTTCGCCGCAAGGGCAAAGGCATCGAGGTTCCAGGTCAGCGGATCGATGTCGACAAAATCCACCTCGGCGCCGCAATAGCGCCCGCAGTTGGCCGAAGCCAGAAAGGTGTTGGGCGTGGTCCACAAACGGTCGCCCGGGCCAAGGCAGGCCGCCAGGCAGGCAATGTGCAGCGCCGCCGTGGCGTTGCACACCGCGACCGCGAAGTCCGCCTGGCAACGTTCGGCCATGGCCTGTTCGAAGCGTTCGATGCTCGGCCCCTGGGTCAGCCAGTCCGATTGCAGCACTTCGAGCACCGCATCGATGTCCGCCTGATCGACGCTCTGCCGACCGTAGGGAATCATGCCGAAAGCTTCGCGTGCAGGTCGGCGATCTGCCCGACCGAGAGGAAGTGCGGGTTGGTGTCCGAGCGATATTCGAAATCCTCGCTCACCGGACGGCCACGCTCGCCAAGCTGGTCAACGGCAAAATCGACATCGACGCTGGTGAAGCGAATCGACGGCTGGATGGTGTAATGGTCTTCGAACTCCAGGGTCATCCGCGCATCGTCCAGCGGCACCATCAACTCGTGCAGCTTCTCTCCCGGACGGATGCCGACATTTTTGTGTGGCAACTGCTCGGCCATGCCGCGCGCCAGATCGACAATGCGGATCGACGGGATCTTCGGTACGAACACTTCGCCGCCGTGCATGCGCGCGAAGCTGTCGAGAACAAACTGCACACCGTGATCAAGGGTGATCCAGAACCGGGTCATGCGCTCGTCGGTGATTGGCAGCTCCGTCGCGCCATCGGCAATCAGCTTGCTGAAAAACGGCACTACCGAACCGCGAGAGCCGGCGACGTTGCCGTAGCGCACCACGGCAAAACGCGTCTGTTGTTCACCGGCAATGTTGTTGGCGGCAACGAACAGTTTGTCCGACAGCAACTTGGTGGCGCCGTACAGATTGATCGGGCTGGCGGCCTTGTCGGTGGACAGCGCGACGACTTTCTTCACGCCGTTGTCGATGGCGGCGGCGATGATATTTTCCGCGCCGTTGACGTTGGTGCGGATGCACTCGGTCGGGTTGTATTCCGCCGCCGGCACCTGCTTGAGCGCCGCCGCGTGGACCACGTAGTCGATGCCGCGCATGGCCTGGCGCAGACGGTCGGCGTCGCGCACGTCACCGAGGAAGTAACGCATGCACGGCGCATTGAACGTCTGCTGCATTTCGTACTGCTTGAGTTCATCGCGGGAGAACACCACCACGCGCTTGGGCTGGTATTGCTCAAGCAGGCGGGCGATGAACTGGCGGCCGAACGAGCCGGTGCCGCCGGAGATGAAAATCGATTTACCGTTGAACATAGTGTGAATCCCGTTCCTTGTGCACCCGGCTCAAGCGAGCAACTGCGCCCAGTCCAGCGATGCGCTGTCGTTCAGGCCATAGCCTTTGCCGGTCAGGCTCAGGTTGGCGTTGTAGGCTTGATCCTGAGCAAACGCGGCGGCCCATTTTTCCTGCAGGGCAGCCAGTGCCTGCGGCGCCTGGGCGATATCGCCCTGATGCAGAACCTGCACCGCCGGCGTCCACACCGTCAGGTAACCGGCCTGAGCCGCGTTCAGGCACAGATCGACATCATGCAAGCCGTCATTGAAGGTACTGTCGTCCAGGCCGCCCAGCGCATCGAACAGTGCTTTGCGCACCATCAGACACACGTTCGATACCGCCGAGCAGTTCTGGTCCACCGACAACCGATACAGGTAACCGTCGGCGTCGTGTTTTTCGCCGACAAACGCCGAACCCACGCCGCCGTTCATGCCAAGGATCAGACCGGCCTGGCTGACTTTGCCGTCGCGATCGACCACCTTCGGCCCGACCACGCCGACTTCCGGACGCAGGGCATGATTGAGCAGCGAGTCCAGCCAGTTCGGGTTGACCACTTCGGCGTCGGCGGCGAGCAATACCAGATATTCACCCTGTGCCTGACGGCTGGCGGCGTTGATCAGCGCTGCAACACTCAGCGATTGCTCGGCGCGCAGCACCTGGACTTTCGGATGCTGGCAGGTACCGAGCCAGTCGTTGACCTCAGCCGATTGCGTGGCGGTGGTGGCGATCAGAATTTCGTAATGGTGATAACGGGTGCGCAGTTGCACCCCTTCCAGGCAGCGTTGCAGAGCTGGCAAGTCGTTACCTGCGGGAATCACGATGGACACCAGAGGACGTTCGCTGTGGTGGTAGTCGATCTGGTAAATGCCAGGCACCGCCGAGGTGACCTTGGCTTTGTAGCCGCGATTGCCCAGATGGCGCAGGAGCGCAAGGCGCTCATGAGCGTTCTCTTCCAGCGACGCGGCCTCGCTGATCAGCAGCGGCTCGTCGAGATGGGCCAGCGTGTTCAAACCGTGCTCTTCGATGATGCGCAACAGCACGTCGAATTCCAGAGCCTTGTTGAAATCGGCGCGGTAACCGCCAACTTCGATCAGCGCGTCACGCCGCACCAGCCAGTGCCGCGCCATCAGCCCCGGCAGACTCAACAGCAGGTCGAGATTGAAGCCTGGACGGAACACATCCAGCAGCGCGCCCTTCTCGCCGCGCTGGATCTCGTCGGTGGACACTGCCCGGCAATCGCCGGCAGCCATCAACTCCAGACTGGCACGCAACAAGCCACTGGCGGTGAACTCATCCCCCGCCTCGGCCAGCAACAACCAGTCGCAAGGAGACTGACTGGCGCTCTGATTGAGTTTGTCGACCAGGTTGGCCGGTGTCACCCGGACAAAGTGCAGAGTGTTCTGCGCCGTGGTGGCTGCCGGCGCTTCGCCGGTGGTGAAGACGACAATCCGGAAGGCCTTGCATGGACCTTCGAGCAGGCTGTCGAGGCTGACCTGCAACTTGTCGATATCATCGTCCAGATCCAGCAGAAAAATGCCGAACTGCGGACCACCGCCATTGACCGCCAGGTGCCCGGCAATCGCTGTCGCCTGAGCGGCATCCGGCCGGCGCGAATCCAGCCACTTGAGCAGGCGCCCGGACTGCATGCGATCAAACACCTGATGGTGGTCTTCCAGCGTCAATGCCTCAAGCCGGGCATTCCAGTCACGTATTTTCTGCGCCTCTGCATCCTCGCCGGCCAGCTCCAGCTGCTGCGCCAGACGCTTGACCACGGTGCGGTTGAACGCATTGAGGTCGTGCGCCTGCCACAAACGATCCAGAACGCTTTCTGCCGTGTCGTTGTTGCGCGCTTGCAGCAAATGCGCCTGACGGGTCCACACGCCTTCCAGTCCCTGCAACTGAACGCGCCCGGCCGGCATGGCGTGCAGCATGAATTCGAACTGTGCCAGACGATCGAAAAACGGCTGGTTGTAAAACGGCATCTCGACGTACTGCAAAGGCCCGAACCGACGATCAGGGACCTTGAGCGACTGATTCCAGGTGGACTGGATAATCAGTTCCGCCGTCAGTGCCCGGCCACTTTGCAGGCTGTCGACCATTGCCTCGAAACTTTGCAAGGCAAATGCCTTGCCCTGTTGCGCATCAAGATCCTTGATGCCGGTAGGCAGCGCGGCGAGGAACTCGGCAAACGCTTCACGTTCGGCAACCGATTTGCCATCCACATAGGTCAGCGAGTGATACACCTCGGTGCTGTGCTCGGAGTTGCCATAGTTGATCTCGCGTACCACGTAAGGCATTGGCAGGATCCGCGCCTTGGCACTCGCCAGCAGGAAGTACACGTGACCGATTTCCTGCCACTGGAAATTGGTCCCCGGCGGCAATGCCGAGTGCCAGGTTTTCATCAGGTCGGTACGGGTCACGGCATAGAACGGCGGGATGTACTGGCTCATGTAATCGATGACTCGATCCTGAGCCCGCTCGGACGCATAGTCTTCCTGAACTTTCTTGTCGCGGCGGTAGTAGCTCACGCCGCCGGAAAGCGTCAGGTACATCAGGCAATAACCGTGGCACATGCCGTAGTCCGGGTTCGCCTGCAGGAAACCGACGGATTCGGCCAGCGAGTCGTGCAGAATGAAGTCATCGTCGGCTGCCAGCACCATATACGGCGTGGTCAACTGCTCTACACCATAAGCCAGTTTGGCCTGCATGCCCCAATAGGCGAACTGCGGCACGTGGTGATAATCGACGGCAGAAAAATCCCCCTCCGGCCGCTCGGGCGTGGAGTCCAGGACCATGATCCGGCAGGGCAAGCTGCTGTAATACTTCACCGCCCGACGCAAGAACGCCGGCCGATTGTGAGTAATCAGCACCACGGTCAACAGCTCGTTGAGCGGTAGCGTCAGTTCAGAACTGTACTTGCCTTGCATAACTTCTCTCCACAACCGGCGACTCGCCGAGATAACGCTTTGGTGATGTTGCGAATTAACGAACGCGACGCAGATAGCCGTCCGGCGCCACGGTGATCAGCAGCTTGTTCTGCAGCTGAACGTCGATCTCGAAATCCTGGTTTTCTTCCAGGTATTTCCACACGGCAGTTTTCGGGTTGTCACCTGGGCCCCATGGACGATCGGGGAAGAAGTCGGCCGGCATGTCTTCAACCACGGTGTCCATCACCACGCAGTAGCTGTCGACCGAAACCAGTGGCGCATACAGGCGCAGCTCTTCGAGCACATGGTCGTGGGTGTGATTGGAGTCGAGCACCAGAATGACCTTTTTGCCTTTGGCCGCCGCCTGCACCTGGGCAGCGATGGCCGGGTCGATGCTCGAGCCTTCGATCATCATGATGCGCTTGGCCATCGGGTGGCTTTCGATCGCTTCACGGTTGTGCGGGCGGATATCGAGGTCGATGCCCAGCACTTCGCCGTGACCTTGCAGCTCCAGCAACGAGGCGTAGTAGATGATCGAACCGCCGTGGGCGATGCCGCACTCGATGACCAGATCCGGTTTGACCTGCCAGATGATCTCCTGCATCGCCATCATGTCCTGCGGCAACTGGATGATCGGGCGCCCCATCCACGAGAAGTGGTAGCTGTACTTGTGCTTGGCCGATTCGTTGAAGAAATCACGGGCCAGGCCCGTCAGCTTCTGGTCGTCACCCTGCTGGGCGATCTGCTCGCGGCATTCGGCTTCGAAGGCTTGGTTGATGCTGTTGTCGGTCATTTTGATAATCTCAAGGGTCACTGAAACGAAGCGCTGTCGACGGCGTGATAGACGTAACGTCCACCGGTCATCCGCTTGATCTCTTCGAGGTAATTGGAATTCATCACAAACAGGTGCGCACCTTCGGGCAGCGCATCCATCGCCTCCTGCGGCGAGGACACCCGCGCGCCGCTCAGCGGCAGATAACGCCCCTGCTTGGCCGGGTTGATGTCCACCACGCGGTCCACCGCAACACCGGCGCGCTGCAGGAACAGCGAATAGATCACGCCTTTGGACGAGGCGCCCCAGATCGCCGAACCCTGCTCGGGGGCGGCCTGGATGATCTGCACCGCGCGTTCAAGGCTGGCAGTGAAACCGTCCGGCAGGGTCAGGCGTGGCACCGGCTGCTCCGGGGTCAGGCGCAACGTCGACAGGTCGGCGACGATGTACAGATACTGGCCGCCGAACAGGTGGCCGGCCTCGTGCACGGTGCCGAACATCCGGCGCAGGTCATCGAGACGGAAATAATTGACGTGCTCATAGAACAGGTCGAACCACGCCTTGTGTTCGAGGATCCAGTCGAAGCACGGCACTTCGATGTAGATCTGCCCGCCGCCCTGATTAGCCTCGGCGATCACCGACAGGAAATTCACCGGGTCTTCGATGTGCTCCAGCACATGGCGCAAGACGATGGCGTCCGCCGCCAGGCCGAGGCCACGGGTGAACGGCGCCTTGATCACGTCGGTATTCGTACCTTCGTAGGCCGGATCAATGCCGGTGATCGAATAGCCAAGGCCCTTGAGCAATTCAAGGAAGTAACCTTTGCCGCAGCCGACCTCGATCAGTTCCTGGCCCTTGAAGTGTCTGGCGATGATGCCTTCGACGTCACTCAAGTGCTTCTGGAACTGGCCGGAGTGCGCCTGCTCGTTCTGGTAGTCAGCGTCATAGCTGAGCTTGTCGGCATCGAACGCGGCGTTGAAGATCAGGCCGCTGCGTTCATCCTGCACCAGCAGCATGTCGGCGCGGGCCGAGGCTTTGGCTGACTCGGCATCGGCAAAGGTACGGTTCTGCAACACCGGCAGGTCGTTGACCCGATATAACTCGTGCCTCATTGCGGCTCTCCCAGTAGCTGTTGCAAACGCTCGGTCTGCGCCCAGAACGCCATTGGTTCGTGGGTCGGGTACGGGTAGTGACCGAGGTTCAGATTCAGTGCCGCACCGCGCTCGCGCAGACGCCGTTCAACCAGCGCGCGCACAGACACCGGCTCGCCGCTGGCGCAATTGATCACGCCATTGAAGTCGCGTTTTTGCACAATCGCCGCGAGATAACCGGCAGCGCTTTCAATGGCCAGAAAGTCACGCAGCTGCTCGCCGGCCGACATGTTGAAGGCGGACTCACCGGCATCGATCGCCCGGTCCAGCGCCGCCAGCAGGCTGTTGGGGTTCTGCCCTTCGCCATGCAGATAAAACAGCCGCGCCCATTGCAGGATGAACGGATGTTCCTGCTGCAGATTCTGCAAAAACAGGTGCAGGGTGTGCTTGGCCAGACCATAAGGGTTGGCCGGCTGCGCGGCGTGCTGCTCACCCAGCGGCCCGCTCTGCATGCCGTATTCGAAACAGGTGCCGGTGACCAATACTTGCGGCACGCCCGCCTCGACTGCGCTTTTGATAAAGCGGTAGTCGGCCATCAGGTTGTGCTCGAAGTGAAACAGCGCACGGTAGTTCGGCAGCCCCGGCCAGGCCAGATGAGCGAGTACGTCGACGCCTTTGGTCAACGCGGCGATATCCAGTTCAGCAGCGTGAATATCTGCACTGATGAACTCGACCTCGTTGATCCACGGCATGCTCGCGGCTTTCGCTGCATCACGTGCCACGGCGCGCACGGTGCAACCGCGGGCCAGCAATGCTGTAACCAGATGCCGCCCGACAAAACCGGTCGCACCGGTGACCAGCACCTTCACAGGACTTTCAACTCAGGCACGGCGATCACGAAGCGCGCGTCCCACTGGCGCACCTGCGCCAGTTGCTGACTGACTTCGTGCAGCAGGTTCCACGGCAGCACCAGCACGTAATCCGGTTTCTCGATCTCGATCTGCGCCGGCGCGACAATCGGGATGCGGCTGCCGGGCAGGAACTTGCCCTGCTTGTGCGGGTTGGCATCGGCCACCCACGCCAGCAGATCGGGTTTGACCCCGGCGTAGTTGAGCAAGGTGTTGCCCTTGGCCGCAGCGCCATAGCCGACCACACGTTTGCCGTCGGCCTTGGCCTGCAACAGAAAGCGCAGCAGCTCATGTTTGATGCGTTGGGCAGCCGGTGCGAGGGTCGCGTAGTACCCGGCGGTTTTCACCCCGGCGTCCTGTTCGGCCTGCAACTGCTGCTGCACCGCCGGCTGCACCGGGCGACGCTGGCCGTCCTGGCGCTGTACGAACACCCGCAACGAACCGCCGTGGGTGCTCAATTGACTGACGTCAAACACCTCCAGGCCGTTGCGCTCGCACAGGGTCTGCACCGCGGTCAGCGACAGATAGGAATAGTGTTCGTGATACAGCGTGTCGAACTGCGCGCCGGCCATCAGCGTCAGCAGTTGCGGAAATTCGAAGGTGGCGACGCCGGTCGGCTTGAGCAGCGCGGCGAAACCACCGAGGAAGTCATTGATGTCCGGTACATGCGCGAGCACGTTATTCGCGGCCATCAGGTCGGCGCCCCAGCCTTCGCTGCGCAGCTGCGCGGCGGTGTCGCGACCGAAGAACAGCTCGCGAATTTCCAGACCCTTTTCCCGCGCCGCTTGCGCAGTGCTACGGGTCGGCTCGACGCCAAGGCAAGGAATGCCACGTCCGGCGACGTACTGCAGCAGGTAACCGTCGTTGGCTGCGACTTCGACCACACGACTGTCGGCATTCAGCCCAAAGCGCTCGACCATCTCGGCCACATAACGCTCGGCATGCGCCAGCCAGGTGCTGGAGAACGAACTGAAATAGGCGTATTCGGCGTCGAACAGGCTGTCGGCGCGGGTGTAGTCCTCGGTCTGCACCAGCCAGCATTGCTGGCACACCGCGACCTTCAACGGCACCCATTGCTCGGCCTGCTCCAGGCGATCGGCGTGCACGTAGGCGTTGGACGGTGGCGAAGTACCCAGATCAATCAGCGGCAGGCTCAGCGGTGCGGCGCACCCACGGCAGTTCATACACGCACTCCGGCGAAGTGTTGATCGAGCGCGGGATGGCTGGAATCGCGCGCTGACAAATTATTGACAGGCAACGGCCAGGCAATCGCCAGCCGTGGATCATTCACCGACAGCCCGCCCTCATGCTCCGGCGCGTAATCGGTGCTGTGCAGGTAAAGCAATTCGGCATCGGCGCTGAGGGTCTGAAACCCGTGGGCGAAGCCGGCCGGAATCAACAGACTGCGACCATCGCCGGCCTTGAGGTGCTCGGCGTGCCACTGCAGAAAGGTCGCGGAATCCGGGCGCAGATCCACCGCCACGTCCCACACTTCGCCGCGCAGGCAGGTGATCAGCTTGGCTTCCGGCGCATTGGCATTCTGATAATGCAGACCGCGCACACTGCCCTGCTCACGGGTGCAGGAATGGTTGATCTGGCGGATGTGAAATTCGCTGCCGAACGCCTTCAGACTGCCCTCGCAGAACAACCGGGCGAAGTGCCCGCGCTGATCTTCGAAACGCTTGTGCTGGACGCTGAACAGCCCGGCCAGCGGCAACGCTTGCAGGGAAAACTCGCTCACAGCACGCCTCGGTACAGGTTCAGTTGGCCGAGGGTCACGGCGCGCATGTCATCGCCGTTCTGCCACGCCAGGTGCCAGTCGAGGGTTTGGGTCAGGCATTGCTGCAAGGTCCAGCGCGGTTGCCAACCCAGCAGTTGCCGCGCGCGGCTGCTGTCCAGACGCAACAGGCCGGCTTCGTGCAATTCGCTTTTCTCGATGCGCAGACCCGCTGCCTGCGGCCAGCGATTGGCGAGCTGTTCGACCACTTCGCCGACGCTGCACATGTCCGCTTCGCCCGGACCGAAGTTCCACGCCCCGGCGTACTCCGGGCCATCTTCATAGAGGCCGGCGGCCAGTTGCAGGTAACCGGCCAGCGGCTCCAGCGCGTGCTGCCACGGGCGCACGGCCTGCGGGTAGCGCAGGGTCACCGGCTCGTCTGCGGTCCAGGCTTTGAGCACGTCGGGAATCAGCCGTTCCGGAGCGAAGTCGCCGCCACCAAGGACATTGCCGGCACGCGCGGTGGCCAGGGCCAGACCGTGTTCGGCGTACTTGTCGGCCGGCCAGAACGACGCAGCGTAAGACTGCGCCAACAGTTCGCAGCAAGCCTTGCTGCTGCTGTAAGGATCGTGGCCACCGAGGGCTTCGTCTTCGCGGTACGGCCACAGCCATTCCCGATTGGCGTAAACCTTGTCAGTGGTGACCAGCACGCAGGCGCGCACGCAGCCGACCTGACGAATCGCTTCGAGCAGATTGAGCGTGCCCATGACGTTGCTGGAATAGGTGCCCAGCGGATCGCGGTAGCCCTCACGCACCAGCGGCTGCGCCGCCAGATGCAGAACGATTTCCGGCTCGGTGTCGGCAATGATCTCCAGCAGCGCGCCGAGATCCCGCAGATCACCGCGTTGATCGTTGATGCCTTCGTGCACCCGGGCCAATTCGAACAGGCTCGGTTCAGTCGACGGATCGAGGGAAAAGCCGCTGACTTGCGCGCCGAGGCTTTGCAGCCACAGGGTCAGCCAGCTGCCTTTGAAACCGGTGTGACCGGTGATCAGTACGCGTTTGCCGCGCCAGAAATCCGCACTCAGGCCCATTGCTTCCATGGGGCCTCCCCGCTCTGCCACAGTGCTTCGAGGTGGTTCTTGTCGCGCAGGGTGTCCATCGGGTGCCAGAAGCCTTCGTGTTCGAAGGCGTTCAGCTGTTCATCCGCAGCCAGACGCGCCAGCGGCTCGGCTTCCCAGGTGGTTTCATCGCCAGCGATGTAAGACAGGACTTTGGGCGACAGCACGAAGAAACCGCCGTTGATCCAGCCTCCGTCGCCGCGTGGTTTTTCGGTGAAACCGAGGACCTGATCGCCCTGGCGCTCAAGGGCGCCATAACGCCCCGGCGGCTGCACGGCGGTGACGGTCGCCAGGCGGCCGTGGGCTTTGTGGTAGTCGACCAGTTGCGCGATGTTGATGTCGGAAACGCCATCGCCGTAGGTGAAGCAGAATGCCTCTTCATCCTTGAGGTAACGCCCGGCCCGCAGCAAACGGCCACCGGTCATGGTTTCCTCGCCGGTGTCGATCAGGGTGACGCTCCACGGCTCGCTGTAGTTCTGGTGCACGTCCATGCGGTTGTTGCGCATGTCGAAGGTGACGTCGGAGGTGTGCAGGAAGTAGTTGGCGAAGAAGTCCTTGATCGCATAGCCCTTGTAGCCCAGGCAGATCACGAAGTCGTGGATTCCGTGGGCGGAATACTGCTTCATGATGTGCCAGAGAATTGGCTTGCCACCGATCTCGATCATCGGCTTGGGCTTGAGGTGCGACTCTTCACTGATGCGCGTGCCGAGGCCACCCGCCAAAATTACTGCCTTCATCGTCTCCCCTCTTGTTCTTCACCGGGCTGCGCAGGGCTTTGTTGAGCGTTGCAGGCCGTCTGGCTAAACCTTTTGCCGTTGACGGCGTCGCTGCGATGACCGCGAGCGCTCGTTTTATGGCGATTTGAAGGGGACTTGCAGGAAACGCGCCAGCTCCGCAGGCATTGGCTCAGGGGCGCGATGAGGCATGAAAAAAGGGATGAATCCAGTCGCGGATCCATCCCTTTGCTTGCGCTACATCAACCGCTTGAGCGATCAGCCGAACATGGCGAACCCGTCGATCGTCGCAGGCAGGTCATAGACCTGGCCGTCGGCAGTCTGCAGGTGCTCAATGGTATTGAAACCGGCATACCAATCCGCCAGTTTTACGCCATTGTCCGGCAACCCGATACTGCCGTCGTTGGCACTGTGCAGGTAAGCGTCATTGCCGATCCGGGTGACATTCAACTGGCTGGCGTTGGCGATGGTGTTGAGGATCAGGGTGTCACCGATATCCAGGCCGTAATCCTGAATCGTCACCAGCCCGCTGGTGTTGACCAGGTAGGTGTCGTCGCCTTGGCCACCGTAGGCGCTGCCGCCGGCAGACGACTGGCCGGCAAGATTGAGAATCAGCAGATCATTCCCGCCGTCGCCGTTCAGTATGTAGTTGCTGCCCGTCGCGGTCAGCACATCGTTACCTTCACCGCCAAAGGCCACGCCCCGGCCCAGCGTGATGGTGTCGTTGCCGTCATCACCACTGGCCCAGGTGAACAGGTCATTACTCGCAGCGACGATGACATCATCCCCCGCGCCGCCCGCCAGCGTGTCGGATTGCCCGGCCTTATCCAGACCGGATGTCAGGCCGCCATAGATATGGTCGTTGCCATCGCCACCGATAATCTGGTCATCGCCGGCACCGCCCTCGAGAACGTTGTCTTCCCAGTTGCCTTGCAGCGAATCGTTGTACTGGCTGCCGCGCAGGCCTTCGATATCGATGTAAGTGTCGTAGAGCGCGATACCGCTCTGCGGGCCCCAGCTCAGGGAGGCATTCAAGCCCTCGGTGCTGTCGTCGTAGCTGACGATGTCGATACCGGCGCCGCCTTCGAAATGGTCACCCCCTGCACCGCCCAGCAACACGTCATTGCCGGCACCGGAAACGATGGTGTTGACTTCGTCGTTGCCGTAGCCGGTGAAGTCTGCGGTGCCGGTGTAGGTCATGTTTTCAATGAACGGGTCCATGTGCATCGACGCCAGGCTGGTGTACAGCTGATCGGTGCCGCCCATGTAGCCGTCGATTTCCTTGATGGACACACCGACGCTGTTGAGGGTGTAGACGTCGTCACCCGAGCCACCTTCCAGCGTCACGCCGCTCACGTTGGCGGTGAGATGATCAGCGAATGAAGAACCGATCACGTGCTCCACGTTCGACAACGTGACACCCGGGGCAGCGGCACGCGAGCCGACGTCGATATTGACGCCATCCCAGGAGTGGCGATAGCTCACGGTGTCGTAGCCGTCGGCGCCATCCACGGTCATCGTGTTGTCAAGCAGATATACCACGTCATCGAAGTTCGAACCCTGGATCGCCTCGATGCCGGTGAAGCTGTCGCCATAGGCAATGCTCAAACCATCGAAATTGGCGAAGTCCAGGACTCGCACACCCTCAAGACTGTCGGTGTAGCTGACGGTATCGTAACCGTCACCACCGACGAAGTGATCGGCACCGGCTCCACCCCACAGCCAGTCGTTGCCCGCGCCGGCGACGATTTCGTTGTCACTGGCGTTACCGTAACCCTTGAAATTACCGGTGCCGGTGAAGGTCAGTTTCTCGATGAACGGGTCCAGCTTGATGGTGTTGAGGCTGGTGCGCAGTTCGTCGTAGCCACCGTTGTTTTCCTCAATGAGGGTCACGCCTTCGGCGTTGACGTTGTACACATCGTCACCGCCACTGCCATCCAGCGTCACGCCGGCCACGGACGTGGTGAGTGTGTCGTTGTAGAAGCTGCCGACCACCTTCTCCACCGACACCAGCGTATCGACCTTGCCGTCAGCCCCGGTAACCGTCGCCGAGCCAGCGCCAAATTCGACGCTGAGTCCCGAACTCATTCCGTAATAGTTCACTGTGTCAAAACCGTCACCGCCGTCCAGCACGTCGGATCCCGCACTGGCCAGCAGTTGGTCGTCGGACTCCAGTCCATGGAGCTCGTCATTGCCATCGGTGCCCAGGAGCACATCCGCGTCGCTCGTTCCATTCACTACAGCCATTTGCCTTCTTCCCTGTGTTGTTGGATCTGAAACCCGGCCCTCGCAGGCCGGATCGCCTTCCCATGCGCACCTGCAATCGCACGATACGATTGCAGGTGCGTATTTCAGCGGTCAGCCAAACATCGCGAATGCGTCACTGTTGGCCGGCAGATTGATGATTTGATGATCGGCTGTCTCGATCTGCTCGATGGTGTCGGAACCGGCGAACCAGTCTTTCAGACGCACGCCCTCTGCTGGTGCCTGACCGGCAGCGAAGGTCGAGCGGTGCAGGTAGAGATCATCGCCGACGCGATCAACCAGCAACTCGAGCGAACTGATATTCGCCAGGATCAGCTTGTCACCCTGGCTGGCTCCGTCGTCCTGAATCGTTACCAGCGACCGCGTACTGACAGTGTAGGTGTCATTGCCCTCGCCACCGAACGCCGAACCGCCGCCCTGCAGCACCAGCCTGTCATCACCGGTACCACCGAACAGCAGGAAACCTGTGCCTGTACCTGTCAACAGATCGTTGCCTTCACCGCCATCAGCCATCCCCTGTGCGACGGTAATGACATCGCCCCCCGCCTCACCATACGCGCGACTGCCCTGATCATTGGCAGCGGTGACGATAGTGTCGTTGCCATTACCGCCATACAAGGTGTCAGCCTGCGGGCCGTTGGTCAGGCCATCGAGGCTGTACGGGCCGATCGAGGAAACCAGTCCGCCATAGAGGTAGTCATTGCCGTCACCACCGTAGATGACGTCATTTCCCAAACCACCTTCCAGATAATTGACCCCGGCATCGCCCGTCAGGCTGTCATTGAGATGACTGCCTACCACGCGCTCGATATTGCTCAGCACATCGCCCTCGGCATCACCGCCCTGATTGACGCCGGATTGCAGGTTGATAGTGACGCCCGTTGTACTGGTGATATACAGGGCGCTGTCCTGACCTTCGCGACCGTCGATGACATCCGCGCCAGCACCGCCAATGAAGACGTCGCCCAGGCGCGACCCCAGCAGCGTGTCGTTGAAGTTACTGCCCTGGAAAAACTCGATGTTGACGAACGTGTCACCCGCGGCATCGCCCGTGTGGACACCCGAGCTCAGATCGATTCCCACGGCGCTGTCGGCCAGTTCATAGGTGACCACATCCTGGCCACCGGCACCGTCCAGCCCCATCGCCGAAGGAGCGCCGTAGAAGATATCGTTGAAGTTTGAACCGCGAATCGCTTCGATGTCGGTATAGGTATCGCCCGTTGCAATCCCGGTGTGTACGCCCGTTTTAAGGTTGATTGTCAAGCCAACCTTGCTGTCCAGATAGCCAGCGAAGTCATAACCGGCACCGCCAATGAACTGATCCGCGCCCGCACCACCGTACAACGTGTCGTTGCCGGAGCCACCGGTGATGATGTTGTCCAGATCGTTGCCATAACCTGTGTGAGCGCCGGTACCAATAAAGGTCAAGCGCTCGATGTTATCGGCCAGAATCGTTCCACCCGGTTTGACCACAGTGACTCGCAGCTCGTCCTCGCCGCCACCGGCCTCCTC